>JAGWPU010000156.1 GCA_028870355.1 Gammaproteobacteria bacterium
ACGACGAGACCGAGCACGACGCAGGTGGCGATGAGAAAGCCTGGGGACGACGCGAGGAGGGACATGGCGGACATACCTGATGATCTTCAATTAAAACGCCGCGCGGAGCGCGGCGTTTTGAAGCGAGTGACTGCGCGTCGTCAGCCGACGACCGATCCCATTTTGAATATGGGCAGGTACATTGCGATCACGAGCCCGCCGACGAGCACGCCGAGCACCACCATGATCAGCGGCTCGAGCAGGCTCGACATCCCATCGACCGCCGCGTCGACTTCCGTCTCGTAGAAGTCCGCGACCTTGCTGGACATCTGGTCGAGCGACCCGGACTCCTCGCCGACCGCGACCATCTGCACGACCATGTTCGGGAAGAGGCCGGTGTTCTCCATCGCGCGCTGCAGGCGCTGGCCGGTCGCGACCTCGTCCTTCATCCGCAGCGTCGCTTCCTCGTACACGATGTTGCCGGTCGCGCCGGCGACCGACTGCATCGCCTCGACGAGCGGCACGCCCGCGGCGAACATCGTCGCGAGCGTGCGCGCGAAGCGTGCGATCGCCGCTTTCACCATGATCGGTCCGATCACCGGCACGTGCAGCAGCATCCGGTCGAGTGTTCGTCGCATGTTGCGCGAGCGTTTCTTGAAGTAGATGAACGTGTAGATCGCCGCGCCGGCCGCGATCAGGATCAGCCAGCCGCGGTGCTGCACGAAGCGCGAAAGGTTCACGACCATCTGCGTGAACGCGGGCAGCGCCGCGCCGAAGCCCTTGAACAGGGACTCGAACTGCGGGATCACGAAGATCAGCAGGATCGTCATCACCAGCACGGCGACGACCATCACCGCGGTCGGATAGAACAGCGCCTTCTTGATCTTCTTCTTCAGCTCTTCGGTCTTTTCCTTGTAGGTCGCGATCTTGTCGAGGAGCGTCTCCAGCGCGCCGGCCTGCTCGCCGGCCTCGACGAGATTCACGAACAGGTCGTCGAATTGCAGCGGATGCTTCGCGAGCGCCTCGTGCAGGGTGCTGCCCCCCTCGATCGTCGATTTGATGTCGAGCACGAGCTTCTGCATCGCAGGCTTCTCGTGGCCGTTGCCGACGATCTCCAGCGACTGCACCATCGGGATCCCGGCGGCCATCATCGTCGCGAGCTGGCGGCTGAACACCGCGATGTCCTCGGGCTTGACCTTGCCGCCGCCGCTGAACGGTCGCGCGCGCTGGGTCTTCACCCGGGTCGGCGCGACGCCCTGGCGCCGCAGGTCCGCACGCAGCGCGGCCTCGTTCGCGGCGAGCGACTTGCCCCGCACCACGTTGCCGCGCTTGTCCTTGCCCTCCCAGACGAACTGGATGTCCTTCTTGGAGCCTGCGGTCGCCGTCATCGCCATGATTCGATCCCCGTCCTGCGCCGCAGCGCTCAATCCAGCGTGACGCTGTTGATTTCCTCGAGGCTCGTCCAGCCGTCCATCACCTTCTGCAGGCCGGCGCGGCGCAGGTTCCACACCCCGTCCTTGGCGGCCTGGTCCGCGATGTGCATCGCGCCGCCGCCTTCCATGATGATCCGGCCGATCGCGTCGGTCACCGGCATCACCTGGTAGAGGCCGGTCCGGCCCTTGTAGCCGTCGACGCACTGGCCGCAGCCGACCGCCTTGAAGACCCGGAAGCCGCGCGCGACATCCGCTTCGTCGAAACCTTCGCGCCGCAGCGCCTCGGCCGGCACGTCGATCGGCTGCTTGCAGTTGTTGCAGAGCTTGCGAGCGAGGCGCTGCGCGATGATCAGGCTCACCGAGGTCGCGATCGCATACGGCTTCACGCCCATGTCGACCAGGCGCGTCAGGGTCTGCGGCGCGTCGTTGGTGTGCAGCGTCGAGAGCACGAGGTGGCCGGTCTGGGCGGCTTTCAGCGCGATCTCCGCGGTCTCGAGGTCGCGGATCTCGCCGACCATGATCACGTCCGGATCCTGGCGCAGGAACGCGCGCAGCGCGGCCGCGAACGTGAGCCCGACCTTCGGGTTCACATTGACCTGGTTGACCCCGGGGAGGTTGATCTCGGCCGGATCCTCCGCGGTCGAGATGTTGCAGTCCTCGGTGTTCAGGATGTTGAGGCCGGTGTAGAGCGAGACGGTCTTGCCGCTCCCGGTCGGGCCGGTCACGAGGATCATGCCTTGCGGCTTCGCGAGGTACTTGAGGTACAGCTCGCGCTGGACCTTCTCGTAGCCCAGTGCGTCGATCCCGAGCATCGCGCTGGAGGGGTCGAGGATGCGCGCGACCACCTTCTCGCCGAACAGGGTCGGGCAGGTGCTCACGCGGAAATCGATCGCGCGGTTCTTCGACAGGCGCATCTTGATGCGCCCGTCCTGCGGCACCCGTCGCTCGGCGATGTCGAGGCGCGACATCACCTTCAGGCGCGCGACGATCTTCGGCGCGAGTTGCACCGGCGGCAGCGCGACCTCTTTCAGCACGCCGTCGAGCCGGGTACGGATCCGGAACGACTTCTCGTAGGGCTCGAAGTGCACGTCGGATGCGCCCTTCTTGATCGCGTCCAGCAGGATCTTGTTCACGAAGCGGACGATCGGCGCGTCCTCGACGTCGTCGCGCCCGAGCGCCTCGCTGTTGATCTCGTCCTCGCCGCCGGTGACCTCGAGGTTCTCCAGGTCGAAGTCGTCGTCGACGAGGTTCGGCATCACCGCTTCGGCCTGCTCGATCGCCTTGTCGACCGCCTTCTGGAGCTTGTCGTCCTCGACGACGACGAACTCGATCACCATCGAGGTCTGGAAGCGGATCTCGTCGAGCGCGTGCAGGTTCGTCGGGTCCGCGACCGCGAGGAACAGCCGCTTGCCGCGTTTCATCAGCGGCATCACGCGGTGCTTCTGCAGGAGCTTGTCGTTGACCAGCCGGATCGCGTCCGCGTCCGGAACCACCGCGTCGAGATCGAGCAGCGGAACGCCGAACTCGTTCGAGGCCGAGATCGCGATGTCGCGCGCGCTCGCGAGGCTCGAGCTCACGAGCTGAGTGACCAGGCTCACGCGCTTTTCCTTCGCGCGCGCGATCGCATCGCGCATCGCCGACTCCTCGAGGAGCCCGTCCTGCACCAAGCGCTGCGCGAGACCGCTGAAGGCGGAGCGCGAGCCGCTACCCATCGATGCCAAAGCGTTTTCGTTCATGGACTTGACTGGAACCGCGCGTTGCTCCAAACCCTTAGTCTACTACCTGGCGCCCGGCGAGCAATTGTCAAATTCGGCACGATCCTCGCACAAGGCCGCGGCGCGCTTCGTGACTCGGTTCCCAGTATTCGCCGATCGCGGGAACCGCCTGGATCCTGCGATCGCCGCCGCGGTCATCGAGTGGCGGACGGAGCCCCGGCGGCGACCGACGAGGCGCTGCCCGAGATCCTTTCGAATCGCACCGTCCGCTCCTCGAGAAACCGGTCTTCCCAAATAAAAGAGCCCCTCTTGCGAGGGGCTCCGGGGTCAACACCGAGCATAGAAGGGATTCAACCAAACCCTCCTAGCTGGACGCCGATCAAGTGCAAGCGCTGGGCAGATACTGCGCGAGGACGGTGGTCGTGCCTGCGGCGCCCACGCCCGAGGCGACCGACGCGCCGCTTGGTGCCGCCGCGAGACCACACACCCAGGTGATGTCGTTGTTCGCATCGACATAGGGGGTCAAGGCCAGAGTCGAGCTCTTGATCGCCGCGTTCGACGACGGTTGGCCATAGGCGATCGAAATAACCCCGTTGGCCAATGTGATAGCCGAGACATACTTCCCGCTAAGCGAGGTGCTCGCCATCGTCAATTCGCCGGCCGTCGGAGTGGTGGCAATCCCCGTGGGCATCGTGCCGTAGTTCGCATAGTATTCCTGCACCGCGGTCTTCACGCCGTCGGCGAGGCTCAAGCCTTCCGTGATCTGCGCGCGGATCGTGTAGTTCTGATACGCCGGGATCGCGATCGCGGCCAGGATGCCGATGATCGCGACGACGATCATCAACTCGATCAGCGTGAAACCTTTCTGGACTTGCTTAGTCATTTGCGCTCCTTGAGATAAAAATCCTGTCGAAATCGGAAATCGAGCCACGGCTTGCGCCTGTGTCGGGGATTAAGCAAGGTCCGTGCCAATTTCTGAAATAGCATTCAGGTATTTGATTATGATGGAATTATTGTTGTCGATGTCCAGCCGAATGTGACGTGGTTCGCAGCGCGAGGTTTCGCTGGAGCGACCCGATGGGTCAGTTATCGACAAATCTTGTCAGTTGCGACGCGTCAGACGAGCGGTCGCGCCGTCACCGTGGGGTCTCGCGTTCCTCGTGGTAGTCGTCTTCGGCGTTGACCTGCCAGATCGCGGTCTTGTCGCCCGGTCCTAGGATCGCATCGACCGCGGCATTCGCCGCGAGCATCGAGTGATCTTGATTGTTGTAGCGGTGCATGCCGTTGCGACCGATCGGATACAGGTTCGGGACGGTGTCGAGGAATGCGCGCACGCGCTGGAATTCCCGGTATTCGCCGAAGTACGCGGGATACGCCTTCGGAACCCGCACGACGGTCCCGTCGAGCACGTCGGCGCGGTCGATCATCCCGATCTTGTCGAGTTCGCTGGCCGCGAAGTCGAGGAACGCGCCGTTCGGCATCGACCAGAGCGCGTCGCCCTCGTCGCAGAAATACTCGAGACCCAACCAGATCGTCGCGGGGTCCGCGACCATCGCCGGGCTCCAATTGTTGAATACCTGCAGGCGCCCGATCTTCACGTCGGGTTCCTGGATGTAGATCCAGTTGTCCGGCGGCATTCCGTTCGCCGTGCGCCGGTCGGTCGCGCGGCCCGTCGTACGCATCCGCCGGAGCAGGAGCCCGGCGGTCATGAAGTCGCGGTACGGCAGGTGCGCGGCGACCCGGCGCAAGGGTTCATCGGTGGGCTCGAGCAGCGCGACGAGGTCGCGGACCGGCATCGTCGAGACGAAGTGCCCGCAGGGAAAACGCTCGATCGAACCGTCCGCTTCATTGCGCACGTCGACCGCCGCGACCCGGGCGCCGTCGCGTTGCAAGCCGATCACGCGCCGTCCAAGGAGCACGCGTCCCCCCTGCGCCGCGATCTGGCGCGCGACTTCTTCCCACATCTGCCCGGGGCCGAACTTCGGATACAGGAAGCGTTCGATCAGGCTGGTCTCGGTGCTCTTTTGTCCCGTGTCGCGTGCGCGCCGGAACGGCGAGGAGAGCGCATGGGCGAGTGCCTTCGTGACCGACAACCCCTTGATCCGCTGCGCGCCCCATTCCGCCGAGATCTCGTGGCAGGGGACGCCCCAGACCTTCTCGGTGTAATCCTTGAAAAAAGTGCGGTAGAGCCGCTCGCCGAAGCGATTCACCAGGAAGTCCTCGAGGGTCGTCTCGGGCGAGCGCGGTCCGAGCCGCGCGGCGAGGTAACTCGCGCCGATGCGCGTCGTCTCGGCGAGACCCAGATTCCCGAGCGTTGCCGCATTCAGCTTCAGCGGATAATCGAAGAAGCGGCGGCGGTAGAAGATTCGCGACAGGCGCTCGCGGACCAGCAACACCCGATCCTCGGCGCCGGCCGCGGTCCGATCCGGCGTGAATTCGCGCGCGGCGTTTTGATACGCGATCCGCAGCGGCTCGCCCGGGTCGCTCGCGACGGGCAGGATCGACTGCCACCAGCGCATCACCCAGTCGGACTTCGAGAAGAACCGATGGCCGCCGAGATCCATCCGGTTGCCGCGGTACTCGATCGTCTTGGAGATCCCGCCGACCTGCGTGTCGTAGTCCAGCACGATCGGACGCAGGTCGGAGCGTCGCAGCAACTCGAGCGCGGCAGTGAGTCCTGCCGGACCCGCGCCCGCGATTACGACGGTTCCTGGTTCGTTCGATCGATTCATGTGGACGTGCGTGGTGGACTGCTCATGATCTGCGCACGGCTCCTGACCTCGGCGCAATCATAGAGATTCCAGTGTCGATACGCACCCGGACCTTCATGCTGGATCGCCGGAAATCCGAGTTTCTTTGGTGCGATCACGTAGTTGAGCCGTGGATCGGAACAAATTCCGATCAACGATCGGCGAGTCATCGGCTTGATCCCGACGGTCGTGCCTGGCGTGGAATTGACCATCGGCGGGCGGCGACTGTACGAGAGCAACCGCCAGTCCGCTGGCATATAGGGTCTCAGGTCCTTCGAGCGTCGCCGGACCGCAAGCGCGATCGAGCGCGAGAACACCACGCCCGCCGATTGGGTCGTCGACAGATAATCCGGGCGCTGGAGGGTGAACCACGCGAACATCGGCGCGTCGCTGCCGTCGGCCACATAGACGTTCGCGCCCGGCGGAATGTGTCGCCGCCAATCGGCGTATTCGGAGCGCAGCGCCGGCCAATCGATGATCATCGACGGAAAAACCGCGAACGGCAGCAAGTAAGCTGCGATCGCAGCCAATGTGAACGCGCCGATGAACACCGTTCGCGCCGAACGCGTGCGTTCCAAGCAGCGATCGAGCAGCCAGACGAGCAACAATGCCGGAATCGCGCGTCCCAGGATGGCGCGCGCGAATTGCAGCCAAATCGGCGCATCGCCCGTGTCGATCGGATGCTGCAGGTACTCGAGCGTCGTCGCCGCGACCCACACGAGCATGATCGCGGCGACGCCGAACGCCGCCTGACGCGCGTGGCGGCCATGACGCGCTTCCATGCGCGAGCTCAACGTCCATAGCAATAGGGCCGCTGCTGCAAGTTCGGTGCCGTTGACTGGCGCGAAAGTCCAGGCGGCGACGAGCAGCACGGCACAGAGCGGTCCCAAGCGATCATCGCGCCAGAGACGGATCAACGTCTCGGGCAAGAGAACTATCGCCAGCAAGCTGGTGATCCATACCCACCGCCACGCCTGACCCTGCAGTAGCAGTACCGACGGGCCGATCAGACTGGCCATCGCGCCGATCGCGAGACCGGTGGCGCCTACCAGGAGCGCCGCAAAGCCGAGTTGCCGCACGCGCGGCACCGAGATCACCCAGGCGCTCAGCGTCAGGCACAGAAACGGACGGGCATTCAGGAGCCAGTCGGCCGGTCGCCAGAGTTGCAGAAACAGGAACGCCGACCGCTCACGGACCACCGTGAGCCACGTGGGATCCATCGCCGCGAGGATGGGCAGCGGCGGCGTGCCGTACGCCGCCCACAGCGACAGTGCGAGCGCTGCCAGCACGCCTGCGACCGCACCCGCGACGCCGATGCGCAACCCCACCCACAGGCACAGCAGTAGCAACAGTCCGGGGAACGCCATCAGCGGATGTACCGCCATCGCAATGCAGATTGCCAGCAGCGCGCTCTTGCGGTGGCCCGCGAAATGCAACGCAAGCGCGACCACTGTCAGCGCCTCGCCAGCCGAGCGCGCGGTCAGGAACTCCTCGGAAAAACGGAAGATGCCGTACGCGCCGTAGGCGCCCACCGTGAGGATCAGGAAGGCCGCCGCGAACCAGGCGCTGCGCCGCGAACCGAGCGAGCGTGCCAGATGCCAGGCGGCGATCAGGAACGTCGCCGCGCAGATCGCCAGCAGGATCTCACCGGCGAGCGTGAGTCCGAAAGTCCGGACGAATACGGCGTATACCGGCGAGAAAATCGTGAACTTGTCTTGCGACCGATATTTGAGGTACAGGTCGAGGTCGAGGGACGGCCGCAGGCGCGCAAGCGCCTGGAAGGCGTAGAGGATGCCATCGTGAACGAAACCGAAATCGCGGTGTGTCAAGGCCCAGAGTGCGACGAGGAGGGCCGTCATCGCCGCCGCTTGACCGATGAGCACCGACTTTGGCCGGTTCGAAGCGATTCCGTCCGGCGAGTCCGCTGGGCTGGCAGTGCGGTTCGTCTTCGGCAACGTCGTGTATACCGCTGTGTCCCTACACCGAATCGCGGTGCGCTGCGCGCATTATGCCTTGCGCCGGGACGGCAATTCGACGCCCGACGCTTGGATCCGCGATGCCGAGAATAGGATCTGGCGTCGCAGCCCGAAATTGCACAGGAACGTTCCGCAAGCAGCCGCGCCTTTTCCGATCATGTAGTTCCATCCGAACAGGCTCACGGCGACGAACATGATCGCCAGGTTGACGGCGAGGCCGATCACTCCGATCAATACGAACGCCAGGAACTCCCGGTGTCGACTTTCGATGCGATGATGCTTGAAGACCAGTCGCACTGAAATCAGATAGGTGACGACCACCCCCGCCGCGAAGGAGACCGTCGCCGCACCGAGGTACCACCAGCCGAAGAAGTGGACGAGCACGAACAGGACTCCCGCATCGACCGCGAGCGCGATCGCCGATGCAAGCCCGTACCCCACGGCCTCTTTGAGGAGCCTTCTCATGCGCCGCGCATCGTAGCGCGAACGCGCGCGCAGTCGTAGAGGTTCCAGCCTTTCCAGGCGCCTTTGGCGGTATGCGGGATCGCGCCGAAACCGAGATCCGGATGCGCGACCACGAATCCGAGCGCCGGGTCGCCGCAGAGGCGTTCGAGCAGCGGAACGGTCAGCGGCTTCGGCCATGGTCGCTTCGGGTGGGCGGCGGTGTGATGCCGTGCTGCGTGGCGCTTGTCGAGGACCCGGTAGTCCGGGAACATCAATGGTCGGAGTACCTCGGCGCGGCGGGCGATTTCGAGTGCGGTCCGGCGCGAGAACACGACGCCGGCGGATTGGTCGATCGACAGATAGTTCGGCCGGCGCAGGGTGAACCACGCGAACAGCGGGGAATCGCTCCCGTCGTCCACGAACACGTTCGCCGAGGGCGGGATCGCCCGACGCCAGTTGCTGAACGCGTCCGGGCGCGGGGTGAGGCTCGGGATTGCCGGCGAACCGAACGCGAACGGGATCGTTAACACCAGAGTCCCGGCAAATACCGCAGTCAGTACCGCTGGCACCGCGATCGTCCGGGCATGCCGGAGCCAGAGCGCGAGGCCAAGCAGGAGCAGCAGCGCTGGAATTTTGAGTCCCAGGATATCGCTTAGATGCTGCAGGAGCAGCGATCCGCGATTCCAATCGAATTTCGCGGCGAGGTATGTCCAGGAATTCCCGATTCCCCAGACGAGCGCGAGCAGGACGATCGCGATCGCACTCCAGCGAAAGTAGCGATCCAGCGTCCGGCCGAGGCGTCCGCGCAGGGTCCACAGCAGGAGAGCGGCCGCGAGCGCGAGGGTCCCGTCGACCGGTACGAACGCCCATGCGAGCACTGCGAGAACCGCGCAGACCGGGCCGACCGACGCGGCGCGCCAGCAGCGCAAGAACACCGCGGGCAACAGGATCACGCCGGCGAGGGTCGTAACCCAGTCCCAGCGCCAAGCCTGGCCTTGCAACAGGATCGCGACCGGTCCCAGGGTGCTCGCGATCGCCGCGACCGCGAGGCCCGAACCGCCGACCCACGCGGTGCCGGTGCATAGTTTGCGGATCCGCGGATCCTCGCCGAGCGCGAGAAAGGCGAGGCCGACGGTCAGGAACGGGCGCGCGTTCAGATCCCAGTCGTGCGCATGCCAAAGTGGCAGAAACAAGAACTGCGAGCGCTCCCGCACGACGTCGAGCCAGGCGGGGTCGAGCACCGCGAACGGTCCCGAGGACACGTGCGCGGCGATCGCGCCGATCGATATCAGCGCCGCCGCGGAGACCCCGCCGATCGCGCCGATCGCGTTCCAGCGTGGACTCGTCCACAGCGCGAGAAGCAGCAGCAGCCCCGGGAACGCCATCAACGGGTGTAGCAGCATCGCGATCAGCGCCGCGGCGGCCGCGAGCCCGTGTCGCCGACTGAGTGCGAGCGCGAGCGAGGCGACGACGAGTGCCTCGGCCGGGGAGCGTGCGGTGAGGTAGTCCTGGGCATACGTGAAGATCCCGTACGAACCGTAGACGCCTGCGGTCAGGATCAGCATCGCGACCGAGAACATCGCGAGTTCGCGGCCGAGGAGCGCGCGCGCGGCGAACCACCCGGCGACCAGGAAACCCGTCAGGCAGACGCCGAGCAACAGCTCGCCCGCGAGCTTCAGTCCCAACCAGCGAATGAACAACGCGAATATCGGCGAGAAGATCGTGAACCGATCTTGCGAGGTGTTGCTCAGGTAGATGTCGGCGTGCAGTGCCGGCCGGATCCGCGCGAACGCCTGGAACGCATAGATGTGGGCATCCTGCGTGATGCCGCCGTAGTGGTGCGTCAGGGTCCAGAGCACTGCCAGCGCGCCCGCGATCGCCGTTCCCGTCAGCAAGGCTTGCGATCGGCGCATCCGGGGCGAGGTCCGCGCGATTGCCGCCGAGGTTGCCGGGCTCATCGAACTCAAGGTCGTGTCTGGCACGGGTGCTCCCACCGAAGCATCGAGCGCGCGAATTCTACGCGATTGTCGCGTCGCGGTCGGAGCGATCCGCGGCGATTCGACGCAGGATCGCGTCGTACTCGGCGGCGCAGCGAGCCCTGGACCAGAGGCCCCGTGCGCGCTCCGCGCGGCTCACCCGATCGGCCGTGCCGATGCCCTCGGCGAGCAAACGCTCGAGCGCAAGGATCCAGGGCCCGGGATCGTCGTGCTGCGGTATCGGGCAGTGAGCGATCGACTCCGCGACCGGTGGGCAGGCGGCGGCGACTTCCTCGGTGCTCAGGACCGCGGTCCCGCGGACGAGCGCCTCCTGCACGACGAGCGGGAAACCTTCCGCGTAGCTTGGGAGCAGCAATACGTCGGCAGCTTCGTAGAGCTCCCCTACGCGCTCCGAGGCGACGTAGCCCAGCGCGCGAACGTTCGGTAATGCCCAGCGCCCGGGGTCGACCGGACCTTGACCTGCGATCACGAACGTGACCTCGGGCATCGCGCGGGCGACGCCTTGCACGATCTCGATGCCCTTCTTGCGGATCCGCCGCCCGACGAACAGGACGACCGGACGTTCCCCGGTGACGTCCCAGATCGATCGGCAGCGCGCGCGCTCGCGATCATCGACGCGGTACGCGTCATCGAAATCCAGGCCGTTCCAGACCGTCTGCAGTGTCGTTCCATCGCGCACCATCGGTTGCCAGTGCGCGCGCGTCGTCTCGGAGACGCAGGTGACTGCGGCCGCCGTTGCGAACAGCCAGCGACCGATCGT
>JAGWPU010000157.1 GCA_028870355.1 Gammaproteobacteria bacterium
GGCGGCTATACCCGCATCCTGAAGATGGAGCCGCGACCCGGTGATTCGGCCGACATGGCGCTGATGCAGCTCGTCGAGGCGGCGCCCGCGGTGGCCGCCAAGGCGGAGGGCGGCGGCGACAAGACGGCCAAGCCGAAGCGGCGCCGCGCAAAAGCGGCCGCGTAAGCGGGGGCCGCACGCGCGGCGAACACGCAGGACCCGACGAACGTCCATAACGAGAGGAACGAACGACATGAGTCTAGCCAGCGAGTTCAAGGAATTTGCGATGAAGGGCAACGTCGTCGACATGGCGGTCGGCGTCATCGTCGGCACGGCGTTCGGGAAGATCGTCTCCTCGCTGGTAGCCGACGTGATCACGCCGGTGCTCGGCAAGGTGATCGGCGGCATGAACTTCAGCGATCTGGCGATCGGCCTCGGCACCGATCCGAAGGGCGCGGCGGTGCTCCTCAAGTACGGCGTCTTCCTGCAGTCGATCTTCGATTTTCTCGTGATCGCGCTCGTGCTGTTCCTCGCGCTGCGCGGGATCAACAAGCTCAAGAAGCCCGCTCCCGCGGCGCCGGTCGCCCCGCCCGCGCCTTCCCGCCAGGAAGTGCTGCTCGAGGAAATCCGCGACGCGCTGCGCGGCCCGCGCTGACGCAGGGCCGGGCGCGTCGTCCGGGACTTCAGGCCGCGGCGCGCGCGAACGCGTCGCGCGTGAGGTTCTCCGGGGCCGCGCGGGTCGTCGCGACGTCGTCCTCGATCCGGATGCCTCCGTAGGGGCGCAACGCCTCGACGGCCTTCCACTCGATCGCGTCGCGACGCGCGTCGCTCTTCGCCGCGGCGAGCAGCGAGTCGATGAAATAGATTCCGGGCTCCACCGTGACCACGACGCCGGGCTCGAGCCGCCGCGTGAGCCGCAGGTACGGGTGGCCTTCCGGCCGCTTGCGTTCGTGACCTTCGGGGTCCGCGAGCACGCCGCCGACGTCGTGAACCTGCAGTCCGAGCAGATGTCCGATGCCGTGCGGGAAGAACACCCCGGTCACGCCCGTCTCGACCGCCGCATCCGGCCCGATCCGGATGATTCCCGCGCGCCGCAACACCTCGCCGATCGCGTGATGCGCGGTCAGATGCACGTCCCGGTAGTCGCGCCCCGCCACGATCTCGGCGCATAGCGCGCGCTGCATGCGATCCATCTCCGATATCAGATCCGCATACGCTCCCGGCGCGGACGCATAGGTGCGCGTGATGTCGGCGGCGTAGCCGCGGAACTGGGCGCCCGCGTCGATCAGGAAGGATCTGAGCGGCCGCGGCGCCTCGCGCTCCAGGTGCTGGTAGTGCAAGGTCGCGGCATTTTCGTTGTACGCGACGATGTTGTTGTAGGGCATCTCCTCCTCGCGCTGCATGCAGGCGCGCAGATAGCGCTGCTGGACCTCGTATTCGCTGAGCCCTTCGCGGAACGCCGCGAGCGCCGCGAGGTGTGCCTGCGCACCGAGCCGGCTCGCGCGGCGCATGCATTCGATCTCGTAATCGCTCTTGATCGCGCGCTCGTAGTGCAGCCGCGTGAGCAGTCCGGGCGGATTCAGGCGCTCTGGATCGACGTGACCGAGCGCCGTTGCGGGGCCGATCACGGCCGTGCGGCCGAGCCCGTCCCGCCGGGCCGCAATCTCAGAGGCACTGCGCAGCGGGACGACGTCGAATTCCCGGGTCCATGCGTCCCGAGGCAGGGGTGCGGCCTTGTGCCAGTAGTCCTGCGGCTGGTGGAACAGCAATCTTGGCCGGCCGCCGGGCGCGTAAAGCAGTACGCAGCCCGGATTGTCGACGACCGGCACCCAGGCCTTGAAATGCGGATTCACCTTGAACGGGTAGTCCTGGTCGTCGAGGAACAGCGTCGGAGGGATTCCGGCATGTATCTCCAGGGCGTCGAACCCGGTCGCCGCGAGGGCCCGGTCCGCGCGCTGCATCGCGGCCGTCAGATGTTCGCGATAGAGAAGATCCAGTGTCCGCTCGTTCAAGCGCTCTGCGCCCATCCAGGCATGCTCCATATTAAGAATACTTTAACCGGGCCCGCCCGGCGTCCCGGCGCGCCGATTTCGATGCAGCCACTTAACCCCGATGCCGTTCCGCTGCGTTCAATGGCCGGAGTGTCCACGGAAAATGATAGGAATGTCAGCCAAAACACTCTAAACTGATCGGCGAAATCTTGGGGAAGGTCCAAGACTAGCCTAGTCTGCCTACGTTGTTTAAACATCAAATATTAATTTGGGGTATCGATAGATGAAGACCAAACTCGTTCTCAGCGCGATTGCCGCCGCTTTTGTCCTGACCGCCTGCGGCAAGAAGACCGAAGCCCCGGCGCCGGCGGCCGACACCTCGGCAACGGCTCCCGCGGCGTCCGAGGCGGCCCCGGCCGCGAGCGACGCGACCCAGGCGGCGAGCGCGGCCTCCGACGCAGCTTCTGCGGCAGCGGCCCCGGCCGCGAGCGACGCTTCGACTCCGCAGTAGTAACACGCGAAGGTTCTGACCGCGTGAGGCCCGGGCGGACGGCCAGACGGCTCGTTTGCCCGGGCCTTTTCACGTTCGGACGCGCGGTGCCTCGTGTCCGTTAGCATCCGCGACTGCCGGTATTCGAAAGCCGACCGGCTCTGGATCCAGAGCGTGTACGGCGAGTATCTCGATTCCCTGTCGAGCCTGAACACCGGATTCTTCCCCGCCATCGGTGCCGACAGCCCGGAGAAGGACGGCATCTTCGCGAGCTGGTTCTCGAGCGAGCATTCGCATCCGCTGGTGATCGCAAATGGCGAGGAGCGTGTCGGTTTCGCGCTCGTCTCGCGACCGCAGATCCCGGCCGCAGGCGAGGCGACCCCGGATTACCGCATGGCCGAGTTCTTCATCCGCGCGCCGCATCGTCGCCAGGGCTTCGGGCGCGACGCCGCGACGTTGATCTTCGATCGGTTCGCAGGCGAATGGGAGGTCGTCGAATACCTGCGCAACCCCACTTCGGTGCGCTTCTGGCGCCGAGTGCTGGCCGACTACTGCCGCGGCCGGTTCGACGAACGCTCCCGTCACGGCGAGGTCCGGCACCGGTTTCGCAGCCGGCCGAAATCCATTCGCTGACCGCGGCCCGCGCGACGGCCGGAGCCGCGCCGAGAACCAGGTCACGCTCCGCAGGGTGGATCCTCAAGAATTTCGTGAACCGGTCGAACATCCTGGGTCGACGCCGGCACGACACTCCAGAGGGTTCCAGTGAGCAATACGCAAGCGCAGACGACGACGGACGTCGCATTCGGCTTCGTGCAGGCTCTCGCCGCCGAGTTGTCCTCCGGCCGCCTCGACCTGCCCTCGTTCCCGGAGATCGCGATCCGCGTGCGCCGCGTGCTGGCCGACGACAATTCGACGCTGGAGAAGGTGGTGCGCGTCGTCGGCTCGGAACCCGCACTGGCCGCGCGGCTCCTGCGCATGGCGAATTCGGCGTCCCTGAACACGACCGGCAGGCAGATCGCCGACCTGCGGACCGCGATCAACCGCATGGGCTACAACATGGTCCGCAGCGCGTCGATGTCGTTCGCGATGGCGCAGATCCGCAACAACAGCAAGCTCGCGAGCATCAAGCCGCAACTCGACGAACTGTGGGAGCGCAGCACGCTCGTCGCGGCGATCGCCTACGTGATCGCGCGGCGCTGCACGAAGCTCAATCCCGATGCGGCCATGCTCGCCGGCACGATGCACGGCATCGGCAAACTGTACGTGCTCACGCGGGTCGCCGCCCACCCCGAACTCTTCGTCAGCGCGGATGCGGTGAAGCGGATCATCGACGAGTGGCACGTACAGATCGGCCGCGCGATACTCGAGAGCTGGGAATTTGCGGAGGAAACGGTCGCGGCGATCGGCGATCAGGACGATCCGGACCGGGATGGGCCGGAAGTTGCGGACCTCGGCGACGTGATCGCGACCGCCAATATGGCAGCCCCGTATGCGTCGCGGCCGGACCAGTTGCCGGCCTCGGCCGCGACCCTCGCCGCGCCGACGCGGCTCGGTCTCGATCAGGAGAGCCTGCGCCGCGTGCTCGACGAATCGGCGGTCGAGATGGCGGCACTGCGCAGCGCACTGGGCGCCTGAGGGTCCGGCACCGGCGCGGCGGCTTGCGGCCGGTTCAGCTCATCACGCGGCAGATCGCGCCGGCGAGATATTCGACGTTGCCGGGCATCACACCGGCCAGATTCATGCGCCCGTCCCCGGTCATGTAGACGTGGTGCTCGGCCTGCAGCCGCCCGACGGCCTCGGCGGATGCGCCGAGCAGCGAGAACATACCGCGCTGGCGCTCGAGAAAGTCGAACGTGCGGTCGCCGCGCAGGCCCCGCAGGGTGTCCGCAAGCAGCGTACGCATCGCGTTGATCCTGCCCCGCATCGCCGCGAGCTCGCCGATCCACGCACGCCGCAGCTCCTGGTCGCAGAAGATCCGGGCGGCGATCGCGGCGCCGTGATCCGGGGGCATGGAGTAGATGCTGCGCGCGATCTGCAGCACGTGGCTCCTGATCGCCGCGGCCCGGCTCTCGCTCTCGCCGACGACGAGCAGCGCGCCGACCCGCTCGCGGTACAGCCCCAGGTTCTTCGAGAAAGAGGTCGCGATCAGGCATTCCGGCACGCTTTGCGCGACGAGGCGCACGCCGGCCGCGTCCGTCACCTCATCCTCGCCGAAGCCCTGGTACGCGAGGTCGAGGTAGGGAATCAGGCGCCGCCGCAGCAGCAGTTCGGTCAGCGCCTTCCATTGGGGCGGCTCGAGGTCCGCGCCCGTCGGGTTGTGGCAGCAGGCGTGGATCAGCACGACGTCGCCCTCCGGGGCGCATTCCAGGCGCTCCAGCATCGCGTCGAAGGTCAACCGTCGCGCGACCGCGTCGTAATAGGGGTATCGCGCGAGCCGCAGGCCCGACCCACCGATCAGCGGCACGTGATTCGCCCAGGTCGGATCGCTGACGTGCACCGTCGCGGAGGCCGCGGCGGTGCGTACCAGCTCCGCGCCGACGCGCAGCGCACCGCAACCGCCCGGGGCCTGGAGCGCGACGACGCGCCGGTCGGCGACGGCCGGATGGCCCGCGCCGAGCACCAATTCGATCACAGCCTCGTTGAATTCGGCGCGGCCCGCCGGCGCCACGTAGGACTTGGTCGTCTGCGCGGCGAGCACATCCCGCTCGGCGCGGCGCACGCAGTCGAGCACGGGCGTGTTGCCGGCCGCATCCCGGTAGACGCCGACGCCGAGATCGACCTTGAGCGGGGAAGGGTCGGCGCGGAATTTCGCCATCACTCCGAGGATCGCGTCCTCGCTCAAACGGCTCAGGCTCTGGAACATCGCCGGGGGTCCTCGTCGGTCGGGAGGCTGCATTATAGACGAACGCTCCCCGCCCGCCCTGCGTGCGGCCGTGCGGACGGCCCCGGAAAATTGCTAAGCTCGCAGCCTTTGATTTTCGGGAGCGCAAGCTTGGGCGAGCGGGCGGGTCGGCGGCTCGGAATGGCGGCTCTGTGCGTCGCGGGCCTGGTCGCGTCCGGCGCGGCCCGGGCCGCCCTGCCGTCGTGGATCGGCCGCTGGCTGGATCCCGCGACCGCGCCGTTCATTCCGGTGCCGGAGATCGACGTCGATCCGAACAGCGGCACGACCCTCGGCCTGATTCCGACCTGGCTGGTCACCGACGACAAGTCGCAGATCCGCAAGATCATCGCGCCGGACGTGATCCACAACCCGAATTTCGGCTGGGGTGCGCGCGGCCGGATCTTCGCGTACCCGTCGCAGGACACGCAATGGTCGCTGGTCGCGGGCGCCAAGCAGCGCGTCGAGAGCGAATTCGACTTCGAGTACGAGGCCGGGCGGCTGCGGGACACGCGCTGGTCGTTCGACGCGAGCGTCGTGTACGACCGCAACGGCACGCCGCGCTTCTACGGGATCGGCAACCAGTCGCCGGTCATCGACGAGACGAACTACACGGATCAGCAGAAATACGTGCAGACGACCCTCGGCTGGAACGTCACGCACGCGTGGCAGATCGGGTGGACCCTGCGTGCGCGCGAAGTCGCGATCCAGCCCGGCTCGCTCGCGAGGATCGCCTCGATCCAGACGCGGTTCGCGGGGCTGCTCGGCATCGGCGTCAACCACGAAGTGCTGAACCGCGTCGAGATCACCTACGACACGCGCAATGACGCGACGATGCCGACACGCGGCGGAGCCTATGCGATCTTCGGCGGCGTCGCATCCCGCGAGGGGATCTTCAATGCGACGCTCTACAGCGTCGCCGGATTCGACGGCCGCCAGTTCTGGCACGTGGGCCGCGAGGCGACCATCGCGGCGCACGTCGCACTGCGGTACATGCCGGGAACGTCCAACGTGCCCTTCTGGAGCCTCTCGAGCATCGGCGGCGACCGCAGCATCCTCGGCGAGGCCCAGCCGCTGCGCGGCTTCGGCACGGGCCGGTTCTACGGCCGGAATTCCTTCTCGTCGAGCCTGGAATACCGCCGGCGCGTGCTGTCGCTGAACGCGATGTCCACCCACATCGACGTCGAGCTCACCCCGTTCATCGACGTGGGCGAGGTGTTCGCCCATTCCCGCGGTTCGCCGGTCGCGCACCTGCACAAGGTCGGCGGCCTCGGCTTTCGCGGACTGGCACCCCCGTTCGTGGTCGGTTACGTCGACATCGGCTACGGCAGCGAAGGCGCGGCCGTATTCACCGGCATCAACTATCCGTTCTAGCCCGCGTCGCGATGACATCCCTGTTCTTCGGCCTCGGTCGATCGGTCGCAAAGCACGCGCGCCTCGTGGTCGCGATCTGGGCGGTCGCGATCGCGCTCGGCGCATGGGGCGCAGTGGTCTTTGCGCACGTGGCGATCGGCGGCACCGCGAGCCTCGCGGGCAGCGCGTCGAAGCAGGTCGACGATGCGCTGCAGGCGGATTTCCGCAATCCGTTCCTCGATCCCCTGGTCGTCGCGGTCTCGAGCGCGCACTACCGCATCGATCAGGCGCCGTTCGCGGCGTGGGATCGGAAGGCCGCGGCCACCCTGCGCGGACTCGCCGACGTCAGCGCCGTCGAATCCTACGCGGAGACGGGCGATCCGTCGCTGAAGTCGCCCGACGGGCACCTGACGATGCTGCTGGTCGGGCTGAGGGCGCGCGACGAGGGCGGGCAGCATCGCGCCGTCCGGCACGTGCGCGATGCGCTCGCGCCGCTGCGCGCCGAACTGCACGGCCTCGACGCCTCGTCGCGGGTCGCGGTCACCGGCGGGCCCGCCGTCGACTTCGACATCAACACCAGCAGCGCCGAGGGCGGAGACCATGCGGAGAAGCGCGCGCTGCCGCTCACGCTGGCGATCCTGCTGGTCGCGTTCGGCACCGTCGTCGCCGCCGTATTGCCGTTCCTGATGGGCCTCGCCTCGACCATGGTGGCGTTCGGCGCGGCGTTCCTGCTGGCCCGCCTGATGCCGGTGTCGAATCTTCTGGGCAACGTGATCACGATGGTCGGGCTCGCGGTGGGAATCGACTACTCGCTGTTGATGGTGAAGGACTTTCGCGAGTCGCTGCGGCGTGCGGACGTCGCCACCGCCGTCGCGGTAACGGTCGGCGAAGCCGGAATGACGATCTGCTGGTCGGGCTGCACGGTCGCGATCGGCCTGCTGGGCCTGTTGTTCAGCCCGATTCTGGAGACCCGCAGCGTCGGCATCGGCGGCGCGCTCGTGGTGCTGGTCGCCGTGCTCGCGGCGCTGACCCTGCTGCCGGCCTGCCTCGCCCTGCTCGGCCGGCGCGTCGAGCGGTGGCCGGTCGCTCCAGGGGCGTTCAAGCGCGCGGACCGTGCGGTGTTCTGGCGGCGTCTGGCGGCCTGGACCGTGCGACGGCCGCTGCGGAGCCTCGGCGGGTCGGGCCTGGTCGTGCTCGCGCTCGCGCTGCCGGTGCTCGGGGCGCACAGCGGCTTCACGAACGAGCCATGGTTCCTGCCGAAAGGCATGGAGGCGCGCGTCGGCATGGATATGCTCGCCGGCGTTCGCCGCGACGCCGCCGATCTCGACCTGCGCATCCTCGTGCGTGCGACCGACGACGGGGCGCTGCTCGCGCCGTCTCACATGGCCCCGCTGCGCGCGTACGTGGCCCGGCTGGCGGCCGATTCGCGCGTCGCGTCGATCGCTTCGCCGCTGAACGCGCCGAATCCGGCGGCGCGCGCGCTGTTCCTGAGCCGCGACGGGCGGGCGGGACTCATCGAGCTGACGCCCGCGGCGAACCTGAGCGTCGCCGAGGTCCAGAGGCTCGCGCGCGATCTGGGAGGCATCGCTGCGCCGGGCGCGCTGCACGCGACCGTCGGCGGGACGCCGGTGTATTACGACGAATTCAGCGACTACATGTGGCGCAGCTTTCCGAAGGTGTTCGGCTTCGTGATTGCGGCGACCCTGGTGCTGCTGTTCGCGGCTTTTCGCTCCTACTTGCTGCCGATCAAGGCGGTCGCCGCGAATCTGCTCGCGATCGGCGCGGGCTACGGCGCCGTGGTCGCGGTGTTCCAGTTCGGCTGGTTCGGCCGGCTGGTCGGACTCGAGCATCCGTTCGGCGCGATTGCGCTCGAGGTGCCGATGATGATCTTCTGCCTGAGCTTCGGGCTGTCGATGGACTACGAACTGTTCCTGCTGTTCAGGATACGGCGCGAGTACCTCGTGCACGGCGACAATGCGCGCGCCACGGTCGACGGGCTCGCGTCCGTCGCGCCGGTGATCACCGGCGCGGGCCTGATCATGGCGGTCGTGTTCGGTGCGTTCGCGGGAGCGGCGCTGCCCGCCCTGAAAATGATCGGTGTCGGTCTGTGCGTCGCGGTGCTCGTCGACGCGACCCTGATACGCGGCTTCGTCGTGCCCGCGTTCATGAGCATCGCCGGACGTTGGAACTGGTATCCCGGTCCGAGGTCCCGGGACCGTCTCCAATAAAAGACACTGGGAGCGTGGGAACCCGCGCGTTACTCTTGTCGTTCGACTCCGGGCGGCACGCCCATCCATACCAGACGGGGGAGATCACGAACATGGCCCTTTGGAAAGAAACGGGGATGCCCGGCGCGAGCGGCAATCCGGTTGCCCCGACCGCGGCGACTCCAGAGCGAACGGTCCCCGACATTCCGGCGCCGGCCCAGGCCCGCAAACCCAAGGAACGCGGCGAAGGCGGCGATTCCGTGATTGCCGCCAACCTCACGATCGAAGGCAAGATCGAGGGATCCGGGAACGTCCGGATCGCGGGCCGCTTCAAGGGCGACGTGCGGATCGACGGCAATTTCAACATGGAGTCCGGCTCCCACTTGACCGGCCAGGTGCTTGCGGGGATCGTGGTCGTCGGCGGCGAATTGCAGGGCAACATCGAGTCGGCGAAGCGCGTCGACGTGCTCGAGGGCGGCGTGATCGTCGGCGACGTGAAGGCCGGCTCGATCACCGTCGCAGCCGGTTCGCGCATGCGTGGCCACGTCGAGTTCGGCTGGGAGGACGAGAAGCCGGCGAAGCTCGACTTCGGCCGAAAGGGTGACGGCAACTAGGAAAGGCTCTCACGATGGGCTACATCGGCGTCGCGGATCGCAGGCGCGCGAGACCGGGCGCGCGCCGCGGCGGCGCGCGATGAGCGCCGTGCGCCCGGGGTCGATCGGCACGACCCGCGTCTGCCCGCACTGCAAGGCCACGGTGCTCGCGAGTGCGAGCATCTGCCCGGGCTGCCGCCATCACCTGCGGTTCAATGCGGGGACCGCGGCGGACGCGCCGGCGACGCGGACTGCGCTGCGCATCGAGGGCACGATCGGCCACGACGTCGCCGGCGAGAGCTGCGAGTACTGCGTCGTCGTTTCGATCTCGAACCAGCACGGCGAGAAGATCGCGAGGCAGGTCGTCGGGGTCGGCGCGCTCCCGCCGGGCGAGCGCCACAGCTACAGCTTCTCGGTCGAGTTGATGCCGGTCCGGTCCGGGCCCGACCGCAGGAAGGCCTAGACCGCGCCCTTGCGCTCGATGTCGATGAACCGCAGGAACTCCGCCCTGGTGCTCGGATCCTTGCGGAAGGCGCCGAGCATGCTGCTCGTGACCATGGATACGCCGCGCTTGTGCACGCCGCGGGTGGTCATGCATTGGTGAACCGCGTCGATCACGACGCCGACGCCGCGCGGCTTCAGGACGTCGTCGATGCAGGCCGCGATCTGCGCGGTCAGCTTCTCCTGGACCTGGAAGCGGCGGGCGAAGCCGTCGACGACCCGCGCGAGCTTGCTGATGCCTACGACGCGGTCAGTCGGCAGATAACCGATGTGGGCGCGGCCGATGATCGGGGCCATGTGATGCTCGCAGTAGGATTCGAACGCGATGTCGCGCAGCACCACCATCTCGTCGTAGCCCTCGACCTCCTCGAACGTGCGGCGCAGGTATTCGCCCGGATCCGTGGAGTAGCCCGAAAACCAGTCGCCGTACGCGTTGACCACGCGCTTCGGCGTGTCGCGCAGGCCCTCGCGGTCCGGATCCTCGCCGGCCCAGCGAAGCAGGGTGCGCACCGCGGCCTCGGCATCGGCGCGGCCGACCGCGCGCCGGACCGGACGCTTCCTGAGTTTGTTCATCGCATGATCCCCCGGAACGACCGAATCTCCACTACGGATACCATAACATCCGCCGCGACCGCGCCCGGCAATTCGACCGTGCGCGGCCGTCTCATGGCCGCGGTCCGCCCGGACGCCGCTCAGGCCGCGCCGCCTCGCCGCTCGAGCGCGGCGAGGATCTCGTCGATCAGCGCGTCCCCGCGGTACGCGAATCCCGTGTACACCTGAATCAGGTTCGCGCCCGCCGCGAGCGTCTCGACCGCGTCGTCGGCGCCGAAGATCCCGCCGACGCCCACGATCGGGAAGCCGGCGGGCAGCAACGCGCGCAGGCGCCGGATCACCGCGAGCGAGAGTGCGTGCAGCGGCCGGCCGCTGAGGCCGCCGCCCGCACCCGGCGGCAGGGCGGATGCGAACCGCTCGAGCCGGTTCGAGGTGTTCGTCGCAATCACGCCGTCGACCGACAGCGCCGGCAGCTGCGCCGCGAGAGTCTCGAGCTGGGCCTCGTCGAGATCCGGCGCGACCTTCACGAAGACCGGCACGCGTCGGCCGCGCCGGCGCGCGAGCACGGCGCCCTCCTCCGCGAGCGGTGCGAGGATGCGCTCGAGGCCCTCGCGGGCCTGCAATTCGCGCAGGCGCGCGGTGTTCGGCGAGGAGACGTTGATCGCGAAATAATCGGCGTGCTCATAGAGCCGGCGGAAGCAGTGCAGGTAGTCGCCGGCCGCGTTCTCGATCGGCGTGTCGAAGTTCTTGCCGATGCTCACGCCGCGGACTCCGCGGTAGGCGCTGCGCTCGAGCCGCGCGGCGACATGGTCCGCGCCCTTGTTGTTGAAGCCCATCCGGTTCACGAGCGCCTGCGATTCGCGCAGACGGAACATGCGCGGCTTCGGGTTTCCGGGTTGCGGCCGCGGCGTCACGGTGCCGATCTCGACGTGGCTGAAACCGAGCGCGCCGAGCGCATCGAGATGGTCCGCGTTCTTGTCGAAGCCCGCGGCGAGCCCGAGCGGGTGCGCGAACTCCAGGCCCGCGCAGCGCACCGCGAGGGACGCAGAGAATTCGCGCCGCGGCCAGAGCGGGCGCAGCCAGTCGAGCCCCGCGAGCGCGAGCGTGTGCGCCGTCTCCGGCGCGAGGCGCGTCAGGATCGGCAGCGCCGCCGCGGCCGCCGCGGAGATCGCCGCGCGCCTCATCGGCGCGGCGGCACGGCGGGCCCGCAGGAAGAACGTTCCGAATTCACGAGCAATCCCACCCCCGCAAGGCCGCCATCGGCGCGCATTGTCGGGCCGGGCCGCGGCTTTTTCAAATCGCGCGGCCGGCCCTTCAGCGATTCGAGAATTCCAGGCGCCATCCGCCGGTCGCGTCCGAGAGCCTGGCGAGGCCGCCATGATCGACGTGAATGCGCAGGATCGCCTCCGCCGGAAGTTCCAGCGCGATCGTGATCAGAGCGCGCAGGGGACCTGCGGGAGCGATCAGCACCGCCGAGTCGGAGCCGCGACCGGGCAGCGCCTCCCAAACGGCTGCGACCCGCGCGTGCATGGCCGCGTACGACTCGCCCTCGGGCGGCGCGCGATTCCAGAAGTCCCGCGTCCACGCGTCCGTCTCGGCGCGCGCGATGGTTCGCCAGGGGCGGCCCTCCCAGTGTCCGAAGTCCATCTCGCGCAGCCGGTCGTCGACGGTCACCGTGGAGCCGAGCCTTGCGGCGAGCGGATCCGCGAGCCCGCGGCAGCGCCGCGACGCGGCCGTCGTGATCGGAGCGGCCTGCGGCAGCGCGCCGGCGAGCCGCTCCACGCGGTCCTCGACGCCGCTGCGCAGCGGCGCGTCGAGCCGGCCGTGACAGATCCCGGGATCGATGTCCGGCGTGGTGTGGCGGATCAGGTAGACGTCCACGCGCGGCTCCGCATCCGGGTCAAGCGAGCCGGCGGCGGGGCGCGGGCGCGTCGCCGGCCGCCGCCGCGTTTGCCGCGCCGAGCGCGGTCCGCAGATAGTGTCCCGTGATCGAGGCGGGATTCGCGGCGACGGCCTCGGGTGTGCCGGTCGCGACGATCCGTCCGCCGCCGTCGCCGCCCTCGGGCCCCAGATCGACGATCCAGTCCGCGGTCTTGATCACGTCCAGGTTGTGCTCGATCACGATCACGGTGTTGCCCTCGTCGCGCAGGCGCTGCAGAACCTTCAGCAGCAGCGCGATGTCCGCGAAATGCAGCCCGGTCGTCGGTTCGTCGAGGATGTAGAGCGTGCGCCCCGTCGAGCGTTTCGACAGCTCCCGCGAGAGCTTGACCCGCTGCGCCTCGCCGCCGGAAAGCGTGGTCGCGCTCTGCCCGATCCGTACGTACGACAGGCCGACGTCGAGCAGGGTCTGGAGCTTCGGCTGCACCGCGGGCACCGCGGCGAAGAACGGCAACGCTTCCTCGATCGTCATCTCGAGCACTTCGTGGATGTTCCTGCCCTTGAAACGGATCTCGAGCGTCTCGCGGTTGTAGCGCTTGCCGCGGCACACGTCGCAGGGCACGTACACGTCCGCGAGGAAGTGCATCTCGACCTTGATCACGCCGTCGCCCTGACAGGCCTCGCAGCGGCCTCCCTTCACATTGAAGCTGAAGCGCCCGGATCCGTAGCCGCGCGCGCGCGCCTCGGGCATCGTCGCAAAGATCTCGCGAATCGGGGCGAAGAGTCCGGTGTAGGTTGCCGGGTTCGAGCGCGGCGTGCGGCCGATCGGGCTCTGGTCGATCTCGATCACCCGGTCGACGTGTTCGAGTCCGTCGATCCGTTCGAAGCGTCCCCCCGAGGCCGGGCCGCGGCTCAGCCGCGCCGCCACCGCTCGATACAGGGTGTCGTTGATCAAGGTCGACTTCCCCGACCCGGACACGCCGGTCACGCAGGTGAGCAGGCCGATCGGGAACTCCGCGGTCACGGACTTCAGATTGTTCGCGTGCGCGCCGACGATGCGCAACAGGCGCTTCGGATCGGCGCGCCGCCGTTGGCCCGGCACTTCGATCCGCAGTGCCCCGCTGAGGTAGCGACCCGTGATCGATTCCGGCCGGGCCGCCACTTCCTGCGCCGTGCCCTGCGCGACCACGCGTCCGCCGTGCACCCCGGCGCCGGGGCCGAGATCGACGACGTGGTCGGCCTGGCGGATCGCGTCCTCGTCGTGTTCCACGACGATCACCGTGTTGCCGAGATCGCGGAGCCTGGCGAGGGTGTCGAGCAAGCGCTGGTTGTCGCGCTGGTGCAGGCCGATCGAGGGTTCGTCGAGGATGTACATCACCCCGACGAGCCCGGAGCCGATCTGGCTCGCGAGACGAATGCGCTGTGCCTCTCCGCCGGACAGGGTGTCCGCGCTGCGATCGAGCGTGAGGTATCCGAGCCCCACGTTCGCGAGGAATGCGAGTCGATCGGCGATCTCCTTGACGATCCTCGCGGCGATCTCGCCGCGCCAGCCGCCGACCGTGACCGCCTCGAAGAAGCGACGCGCCTCGTCGACCGAGAGCGCGGCGACCTGCGGAAGGCTGCGGCCCGCGACGAACACGTGCCGCGCGGCGCGGTTCAGGCGCGTTCCCCGGCATTGCGGACACGCGCGCGTGGAACGGAATCTCGCGAGCTCCTCGCGCACCGCGGCCGACTCGGTCTCCGCGTAGCGGCGCTCGAGGTTGTGCACGATGCCCTCGAACGCATGGCGGCGGCGCACCGCGCCGCCGTGGCCGTCGAGGTACTTGAACTCGATCGGCTCCTCGCCGCTGCCGTAGAGCAGCAGCTCCTTGGCCGCGTCCGTCAGGGACGCGAACGGCGCCTCGACGTCGAACGGGGCATGACGCGCGAGCGACTGGATCATCTGGAAGTAATGCGTGTTGCGCCGGTCCCAGCCGCGGACCGCGCCGGCGGCGAGCGACAGGCGGGGATTCGCGACGATCTTCGCCGGATCGAAGAACGACTGGGTGCCGAGGCCGTCGCAGCCCTCGCAGGCACCGACGGGACTGTTGAACGAGAACAATCGCGGCTCGAGCTCGCTCAGCGCGTAGCCGCAGACCGGGCACGCGAACTGGTCGGAGAACACGATCTCGGGGCGCTCGGGCTCGTCCGCGAACGCGATCTTCGCGATGCCTTCGCCGATGCGCAGCGCCGTCTCGAAGGACTCGGCGAGCCGCTGCGCGAGGTCCGAGCGGACCTTGAAGCGGTCGACGATCGCCTCGACGTCGTGCTTGCGCCGCGGGTCGAGCTTCGGCGCGTCGCCGAGCTCGACGATCGCGCCGTCGATCCGCGCGCGCAGGAAGCCGGCGGACTGCAGTTCCTCGATCACCCCGGCATGCTCGCCCTTGCGCGCGGCGACCGCCGGCGCGAGCAACAGGAGCGCGGTGCCCGGCGGGACCGCGAGCACCGCGTCGACCATCTGGCTCACGGTCTGGGCGGAGAGGTCGATCCCGTGGTCGGGGCAGCGCGGTGTGCCGGTGCGCGCGTACAGGAGCCGCAGGTAATCGTAAACTTCCGTGACGGTGCCGACCGTCGAGCGCGGGTTGTGCGACGTCGACTTCTGTTCGATCGCGATCGCGGGCGACAGGCCGTCGATCGCGTCGACGTCCGGCTTCTCCATCATCGAGAGGAACTGCCGGGCATAGGTCGACAAGGACTCGACGTAGCGGCGCTGGCCTTCCGCATAGATCGTGTCGAACGCGAGCGAGGACTTGCCCGAGCCGGAGGGACCGGTCAGCACGATCAGCCGGCCCCGCGGCAGATCGAGGTCGATGTTCTTGAGGTTGTGGGTCCGGGCGCCGCGGATGCATATCTCGTGCATGGGACCCGATATCATACCCCGCGAAGGCTCCGCGAGCGGTGTACAATCGCGCCGGCGCCCACCAACCGGAGCTAGCGATGGCACGCGGAGTCAACAAGGTGATCCTGATCGGCAACCTCGGGGCGGATCCCGAGACCCGCTCGATGCCGAGCGGCATGACGGTCACGAACGTGCGGATCGCGACCAGCGAATCCTGGAAGGACAAGGCCACCGGCGCCCAGCAGGAGCGGACCGAGTGGCACAACATCGCGTTCTTCGGGCGACTCGCGGAGATCGCCGCCGAGTACCTGCGCAAGGGTTCGCAGGTGTTCGTCGAAGGGCGGTTGCGCACCCGCAAGTGGCAGGACAAGCAAGGGAACGATCGGTACACGACCGAGATCGTCGCCGACAACATGCAGATGCTCGGTGGCCGCGGCGGCACGGGTCCGGGCGAGCGTGGGTCGGCGGGGGCGCCGCCGCGCGACGAGTACGATCAGACCCCGGCGCCGGCCACCGGGAAAGAGGACTTCGACGACGACATCCCGTTCTAGCGCCGCTCCGTTCGGTCGTCCGCGGGCGTCAATCGTCGGCGATGGCTTCCCCGGGAAACAGGGCGTCGGTGAATCCGAATCGGGTCAGATCGCGGATGCGGCGCGGGTAGAGGATGCCGTCGAGGTGATCGACCTCGTGCTGGACGACACGCGCATGGAAGCCGTCGACCGTGCGATCGATCCGGGATCCGTCGGCGCCGAAGCCGACGTACCGGAGCCGACGATAGCGCGGGACGAGGCCGCGCAGACCGGGGACCGACAGGCAGCCTTCCCAGCCATCCTCCTGCTCGTCGCCGATCGGGGTCAGCACCGGGTTGATCAGCACCGTCGCCGGCACGGATTCGGCGTCCCGGTAACGCGGGTTGCGGTCGACCGCGAAGACCACGACGCGCAGTCCGACGCCGATTTGCGGTGCGGCGAGACCGGCTCCGTCCTGGTGGTGCATCGTGTCCCACAGGTCGGCGACCAGCGCCTCGAGCGCCGGCGTGCCGAACGCCTCCACGGGCGCGGCGACCGTCAGGAGCCGAGGATCGCCCATTTTCAGAACGTCGCGAATCGCCATGGTTGCGGGTATCTTATCGACCTTTTCACGATGAGCCTATGCCGGGACTCCTCTACATAAAGACGTTCGGTTGCCAGATGAACGAGTACGACTCCGACAAGATGCGGGACGTGCTCCTGGCCGCCGAAGGCATGAGCCTCACCGATGATCCGGCCGCGGCGGACGTGCTGCTCATGAACACCTGTTCGGTCCGCGAAAAGGCGCAGGACAAGGTGTTCTCGCTGCTCGGCGAGTGGCGTCTGCTCAAGCAACAGCGACCCCAGGTCCTCATCGGGGTCGGCGGGTGCGTCGCGAGCCAGGAGGGCGAGGGGATCACCGCGCGTGCCCCGTTCGTCGACCTGGTGTTCGGGCCGCAGACGCTGCACCGGCTGCCCGAGATGATCCGTCGCGCGAAGCGCAGCGGCCGTTCCCAGGTCGACGTGAGCTTCCCCGAGATCGAGAAATTCGACCGATTGCCGGAACCGCGCGCCGAGCGGGCGACCGCATTCGTCTCGATCATGGAAGGATGCAGCAAGTACTGCAGCTTCTGCGTCGTTCCGTACACGCGGGGCGAGGAGATCAGTCGCCCGTTCGACTCGGTGCTCGCCGAGATCTCGCGGCTCGCGGCCCAGGGCGTCCGGGAGGTCACCTTGCTCGGGCAGAACGTGAATGCCTACCGCGGGGTCGCCGCGGATGGCGCCGGGACCGATCTCGCGACCCTGATCCACTACGTCGCGGCGATCGGCGGGATCGAGCGGATCCGGTTCACGACGTCCCATCCGCTGGATTTCGACGACAGCCTGATCGAAGCGTACGCGAACGTGCCGAAGCTCACTCACGCATTGCACCTCCCGGTCCAGAGCGGCTCGGACCGGATCCTCGCGGCGATGAAACGCGGCCACACGGTGCTCGAATACAAGCACAAGCTCCGCAAGCTCCGTGCGGTTCGCCCCGACATCAGCATCTCCACGGACCTCATCGTCGGCTTTCCCGGGGAGACGGACGCGGATTTCGAGGCGACGATGCAACTCGTCGTGGATGCGGGATTCGACCAGAGTTTCAGTTTCCTCTACAGCCGGCGCCCGGGGACGCCGGCGGCCGCGCTGCCGGACGAGGTGCCGGCCGAGGTCAAGCAGCGACGGTTGATTGCATTGCAGCAACGGCTGTCGGAGCAGGCGTACGCGATCTCGGCGCGCATGGTCGGCACCCGCCAGCGCGTGCTGGTCGAGCGCCCCTCCAAGCGGGATGCGCGGCAACTCGCGGGCCGCACCGACAACAACCGCTGGGTGAACTTCGATCCGCCGCCGGGTCGCGCGAGCGCGTTGATCGACCGCTTCGTCGACGTCGCGATCACCGAAGCGCTGCCGAACTCGCTCCGGGGGCGGCTCGTCGGGGAACCGACGCCGTGAGCGTCGCCCCGCCGATCCACGAGGTGATCCTCGAACCGTCGGACAACGTGCGGCTCGCCGAACTCTGCGGACCGCTGGACGCGCATCTGCACGAGATCGAGCGTCGCCTCGGCGTCGAGATCCGTCGTCGGGCCAACCGGTTCCAGATCGTCGCCGAGGAGCCGGTCGCGCGTCGCACCGAAGCGGTGCTGCGCTCCCTGTACGAGCGCTCGCACCGCGAGCCGATCGATCCGGAGCGCGTGCACCTGGCCCTGCAGGAAGTCGCGATGGGCGAGGCACAGGACCCCGGGGTCTCGGCCACCGCGCCGGGGGAACTGAAAGTGCGCACCACGCGCGGCGCGGTGCGCGCCCGGGGGCGCAGCCAGCTCGACTACCTGCACAACGTGCGCACGCACGACCTGACCTTCGGGATCGGACCTGCGGGTACCGGCAAGACCTATCTCGCGGTCGCCTGCGCGGTCGAGGCGCTCCAGGACGAACGCGTCCGTCGGATCGTGCTCGTCCGCCCGGCGGTCGAGGCCGGTGAACGGCTGGGCTTCCTCCCGGGCGATCTGACCCAGAAGGTCGATCCGTACCTGCGCCCGATGTACGACGCGTTGTACGAGATGATGGGTTTCGAGCGGGTCGCGAAGCTGATCGAGCGCAACGTGATCGAAGTCGCCCCGCTCGCGTTCATGCGTGGGCGGAGCCTGAACGATTCGTTCGTGATCCTCGACGAGGGGCAGAACACCACCAACGAGCAAATGAAGATGTTCCTCACGCGGATCGGTTTCGGCTCGAAGGCCGTCGTGACCGGCGACATCACCCAGACCGACCTGCCGACCGCGAAGCAGTCGGGCCTGCGGACCGTGATCGACATCCTGCGGGACGTGCCCGGGATCGCGTTCACGATGTTCAGTTCGCGCGACGTGGTTCGTCACCCGCTGGTACAGCGCATCGTCCAGGCCTATGAATCGAGTGCCTCGGCGCCGACTCCCGAGCCGCCGTGAGCCCCCGCTCGCGCTCGCGCTGAGCGTCAGGGCACGCCGTCCCTGGGTTCCCGGCCGAGCGGACTTCGAGCGGTGGGTGGCCGCGGCGCTTCCCCCGTCGGGCCCGCCGGTCGATCTGTCGATCCACGTCGTCGGCAGCGTCGCGAGTCGCCGCTTGAACGAACGTTATCGTGGCAAGCCGAAACCGACCAACGTGCTGTCGTTCGCGGGGGCGGGCCGGACGCCCGAGGGCCGCTCGGATCTCGGCGAACTCGTGATCTGCGCGCCGCTCGTCGCACGCGAAGCGCAGGTTGGCGGCCGATCGATCCGGGCCCACTGGGCACACCTCACGGTGCACGGCGTCCTGCACCTGCGCGGATTCGATCACGAATGCGACCGCGACGCCCGCAAGATGATCGCAAGGGAAGTCCAAATTCTTGATCGAATTGGATTTTCCGATCCGTACCGCTGATCGAGTATCCTGGTACCGCGATGTCCGAGCAGTCACACGGCGGCACTGGTCGCTGGCTCAAACGAATCACCAAGTCGATGGCGGGCGAGCCCCGTGATCTCGCCGAGCTGACCGAGGAGCTGCGCGAAGCGAGCGATCGCGGCCTGTTCGACGGCGACGCGCTCGCGATGCTCGAGGGCGTGCTGTCGGTCGCCGACACCCAGGTCCGCGACATCATGGTCCCGCGTTCGCAGATCGTCTTCGTCGAGCACGACGAATCGCCCGAGCGCATCGTCGCGCACGTCGTGGAGTCCGGCCATTCGCGGTTTCCGGTGATCGGCGAGGACCGCGACGAAATCGTCGGGATCCTGCTCGCGAAAGACCTGTTGCGCCTGCAGATCGCGGGCGCGGAAGAGTTCGCGATCCGCGAATACATGCGCCCGGCCGTGTTCGTTCCGGAAAGCAAGCGGCTCAACGTGCTGCTGAAGGAATTCCGCCGCAGCCACAATCACATCGCGATCGTCGTCGACGAATACGGCGGTGTGTCCGGTCTCGTGACGATCGAAGACGTGATCGAACAGATCGTCGGGGAAATCGACGACGAGCACGACGTCGAGGACGATCAGCCGATCCGCCGGGAGGGCCCGCGGGAGTTCTCGGTGCGCGCATTGACGCCGATCGACGAGTTCAACCGCTACTTCGGCACGGGTCTTCCCGACGAGGATTTCGATACGATCGGGGGACTGCTGATGCAGCAGTTCGGACGATTGCCGCGTCGCGGAGAGAGCGTGCGGGTCGAGGGACTCGAGTTCCGGGTGCTGCGTGCGGACCGGCGTCGGATCGAGATGCTGCGCGTCGCGACCCCGACCGATCACGAACCCCCGCCGGAGGAGGATCGGGGCCTCTCCGGTTAGGTCCGATCGCGGCTCGCGCCGATCTCGGGTATTCTCCCGGGCCATCATGCAAGAACGATACGAACCGGCCACGATCGAGGCTGAAGCGCAGAAATACTGGGAAGAACGCGGCTGTTTCGCGGCGACCGAGGACCGCTCCCGCGAGAAGTACTACTGCCTGTCGATGTTCCCCTACCCGAGCGGCCGGTGCCACATGGGCCACGTCCGCAACTACACGATCGGCGACGTGCTCGCCCGCTTCATGCGGATGCAGGGGCGTAACGTACTGCAGCCGATGGGCTGGGACGCGTTCGGCCTGCCCGCGGAGAACGCGGCGATCGCGAACGGCATGCCGCCCGCGAAGTGGACCGACGACAACATTGCGACCATGCGGCGACAGCTCAAGTCGCTCGGCCTCGCAATCGACTGGAGGCGGGAGATCGCGACTTGCCGGCCGGATTATTACCGCTGGAACCAGTGGCTGTTCCTGCGGATGCTCGAGCGCGGAATCGCGTATCGCAAGACCGGTGTCGTGAACTGGGATCCGGTCGATCGCACCGTGCTCGCGAACGAACAGGTGATCGACGGGCGCGGCTGGCGCACCGGCGCGCTCGTCGAGAAGCGCGAGATCCCGATGTACTACCTCGCGATCACGCGGTACGCCGAGCCCTTGCTCGAGGCGCTCGCGCAGCTGCCGGGCTGGCCGGAACGCGTGCGCACGATGCAGGCGAACTGGATCGGGCGCAGCGAAGGCGTGAACGTCGGATTTCCCTATGAGATTGGGGAGACACGCGGCGTTCTGCGCGTGTTCACGACCCGCGCTGACACCCTGATGGGCGTGACGTTCTGCGCGGTCGCGGCGGAGCATCCGCTCGCGGCGCTCGCGGCGAAGGACGATCCGGCGCTCGCGGCGTTCGTCGCGGAGTGCCAGCGCGGCCCGGCGATCGAGGCGGAGCTCGCGACGCAGGAAAAAAAGGGTATGCCGACCGGATTCTCGGTTCGGCACCCCTTGAGCGGCGAGGCGATCCCGGTCTGGGTCGGCAATTACGTGCTGATGAGCTACGGTGAAGGCGCCGTGATGGGCGTGCCCGCGCACGACGAGCGGGATTTCGAGTTCGCGAAGAAATACGGCTTGCCGATCCGCCGGGTGATCGACGTCGACGGCCGTCCGTATTCGACGCAGGCCTGGGAGTCCTGGTACGCAGACCACGGCCGCTGCGTCGATTCCGGCCGTTACGACGGGATGCCGACCGCGGCCGCGGTGGCCGCGATCGCGGCGGATCTCGCGCGCGCGGGACTCGGAGAGCTGCGGACGATCTGGCGCCTGCGCGACTGGGGCATCTCGCGACAACGATATTGGGGTTGTCCGATCCCGATCATCCAGTGTGCGGACTGCGGCCCGGTGCCGGTACCCGACTCGGACCTGCCGGTGCTGCTCCCGGAGGAGCTCGTGCCGGATGGCAGCGGCAATCCGCTCGCGAAGCACGAGGCGTTCCTCGCATGCCGCTGCCCGCGTTGCGGTGCGCCCGCGCGCCGGGAAACCGACACGATGGACACGTTCGTGGACTCGTCGTGGTACTTCCTGCGCTACGCGTGCAACGACACCGCCGCGTCGATGGTCGACGCCCGGGTCGACTATTGGCTGCCGGTCGACCAGTACATCGGCGGGATCGAACATGCGATCCTGCACCTGCTGTACTCGCGGTTCTGGACGCGGGTGATGCACGATCTGGGACTGGTGTCCTTCCAGGAGCCGTTCACGAACCTGTTCACCCAGGGCATGGTGCTCAACGAGGTCTTCTACCGGAAGCCCGCGTCGGGGCGGATCGAGTATTTCAACCCGACGGACGTCGAGATCCGGATCGACCCCGACGACAAGCGGCGCATCGCGACCCTGCGCTCGGACGGGGGCGAGGTGATCTCGGGCGGCGTCGTCACGATGTCGAAGTCGAAGAACAACGGCGTCGATCCGCAGGCGCTCGTGGAGGAATACGGCGCCGACACCGCGCGGCTGTTCACGATGTTCGCCGCGCCGCCGGAGCAGACGCTCGAATGGTCGGACGAAGGGGTGCAGGGCGCCTACCGCTTCCTCAAGCGCGTGTGGAAGGCCGTGTACGACCACGTCGACGCCGGGCCGGTCGCGCCGCTCGAGCGGGCGAGCCTGGAGGAGACGCAGCGCGCGATCCGGCGCCTGTCCCATCACACGCTCGCGAAGGTCGGTGACGACATCGGCCGCCGGCGCACGTTCAATACCGCGATCGCCGCGGTGATGGAGTTGATGAATGCGCTCGGACGGTTCGAGCCCCGCGGAGCGCAGGATCGGGCGGTGCTGCACGAGGGGCTCGAGATCGCGGTGCTGTGCCTGTCGCCGATCGTTCCGCACCTCGCGCACGCGCTGTGGCGTGAACTGGGTCACGATACCGCGATCGTCGACGAACGCTGGCCGGCGGTCGATGCCGCGGCGCTCGAGCAGTCGACGGTCGAGATCGTCGTGCAAGTCAACGGGAAACTGCGCGGGCGGGTCGCCGTGCCGTCCGGCGCCGATGCCGATGCGGTGCGCGCGGCCGCGCTCGCGGATCCGGCGGTCCGCCGGTTCGTCGGCGACGGCGCGATCCGCAAGGTCGTCGTCGTGCCCGGAAAGCTCGTGAATGTGGTCGTCTGACCGGTCGACCGTCGCTGGCCGGCCGGCATCGCGCTGGGCCGCGGTCGCGGTCGGCGCCGTGCTCGCCGCGGGATGCGGTTTTCGCCTCGCCGGGACCGCGCCGTTGCCCGCGTCGCTCGCACGACCCCATCTGTCGTTCAGCGATCCGTACTCGGACTTCGCGCGTTTCTTCGGCCAGGAGTTGCGCGACGCCGGTGCGACGCTCCAGGCGAGCGATGCGAGCGCGACCGCGACGGTCGACGTGAGCCGCGACACGGTCGAGCAGCGCGTGCTGTCGGTGTCGGCACAGAACATCCCCACGGAATACCTGTTGATCTACACGGTCACCTACTCCGTTCGGCACGCGGGCAAGGAGTTGCTCGCGCCACAGACGATCAGCCTGTCGCAGGACTACAGCTTCTCCGAGCAGGCGGTGCTCGCGAAGGAGCACGAAGCAGACCGCTTGCGGCGGCAGATGGCGCGGGAACTCGCGGCGATCGCGATGCGCCGCATCGCGAGCTTGAAATAAGGATGCCGACGGCCGGCGCCGGCGTGCGGTCGTTCGTCGAGGTCGACCCGGTCGACCTCGCGGTGCTGCTCGCGCGATACGGGCTGCAGCTCGAGCGGGTCGTGGTCGGCGAGCCGATCCCCGGTTCCTACTGGGGGGACTCGGAGGCGGGACTCCTCGGCGATCGACTCTACGTCCGAGCCGATACGCCCGTTCATTCCCTGTTGCACGAGGCCTGTCACTACGTGTGCATGACGGCGGAGCGGCGGACCGGACTCGATACCGACGCGGGTGGGGATTTCGCCGAGGAGAACGCGGTCTGTTACCTGCAGATCGTGCTCGCGGACCAGGTTCCGGGATTCGGCCGCGATCGAATGCTCCGGGACATGGATGCGTGGGGATATACCTTCCGGCTCGGCAGCGCGGTCGCGTGGTTCACGGAGGATGCGGCCGACGCCCGTCGGACGCTCCTCGACTGGGGGCTGCTCGAGCCCGGCGGTCGACCGACCTTCCGCTGCCGCTGAGGAGCGCTTCGATGCCGCGGTCGTCCTGGATCGAGCGGATCGCCGGCTTCGCCGAGGAGGCCGGGTCGCGCGCCGCGTTCGCGGCGGCGAACCTCCCGGCGGCCCTCGGCGCCTACACGCGTCGCCGCGACGTGGCCTACGGCCCCGATCCGCGCCAGCGCGTGGACGTGTACGTGCCGGACGGGATGCCGTTGACGCCGCGCCCCGTGGTCGTGTTCTGGCACGGGGGCCGTTGGTCGCAGGGGGACAAGCGGGACTATCGTTTCGTCGGCGCCGCGCTCGCCGAGATCGGCTGCGTCGCGGTGCTGGCGAACTATCGACTGTACCCGCAGGTCCGCATGGCCGGCTTCATGCAGGACGCGGCCCTCGCGGCGAGTTGGGCGGCTGAGTATGCGCGCGAGTTCCACGACCCGGGGCGACTCGTGCTGATGGGGCATTCGGCCGGCGCGATGCTCGCGGCGCTGGTCACGCTCGACACCCGGCATTTCGAAGCGGCGGGGCGGGAGGTTCCGCGGATCGCGGGCGTGATCGGGCTGTCCGGCCCGTACGATTTCCTGCCGCTGGTCGATGCGGACCTGCTCGAGATCTTCGGTCCCGAGGAGGCGCTGCCCGCGTCGCAGCCGATCCGCTTCGCCCGTCCCGGCGTCCCGCCGATGCTGCTCGTGCACGGTGCCGCCGACGAGACCGTCTGGCCGAAGAACTCGCGCAACCTCGCCGCCGCGCTCGGCGCGTGCGGCGCCGAGGTGACGTTGCGCCTGCTGCCGGGCCTGCGACACGCCGACACGGTCGCGGCGCTGAGCCTGCCGGCGCGCGGGCGCGCGCCGGTGCTGCGCGACGTCGATCGGTTCGTCCGCGGTCTCGGGGTGCCGGCCGGATACCGCGGACGCCAACCGGTACGCGCGGCCACCGAGCCTTGAGTCGCGCCGACCGTGCGCTGCGGCCCGGCCAGCCTCGCCGTCAGGCGCTGCGCGGCGGCTCCGCGGCACCGGCGACCGAATAGACGCGGCCGAACCGGTTGGCGAGGAACTTCGGCAACGCGATGTCCTCCTGCCGCACGAGTCCCGCCTGCGGCAGCTCGCCGGATGCCAGCAGGTCGAGCACGGTGCAGATGCCCGACGCGGTCGTCAGCTGGATCGCGCTGCGCACGCGCCCGCCGACCGGCGCTGCATAGATCCGGTTCGCGTAGGTCTCCTGGACCAACTGGCCGCCGCGCAGGCCGGTCACCGTGACGAACACGATCACGACGTCCTGCAGCGTCACCGGCAGCGCGCTCTCCAGGATCTCCTTCAGCAACTCGCGGCGGTCGCGCAGCCGCAGGTCGTTCAGCAGGACCTTCATCAGCGCGGCGTGACCGGGATAGCGGATCGTCCGGTAGTTGAGATTGCGCACCTTGCCGGCGAGCGTCTCGCACAGCGTGCCGAGGCCGCCGGAGGTGTTGAACGCCTCGTAGCGATCGCCGTCGAGCGAGAATTCCTCGAGTTCCTCGAGGGGCTGCGTCTCGCGGAGTTCGCCATTCACGATCGCCTCGCACGGCTGGCAGTACTCGTTGATCACGCCGTCCGTGCTCCAGGTGAGGTTGTAGTTCAGCGCGTTCGACGGGAATTTCGGCAGTGCGCCGACCCGCATCCGCACGTCGTGCAACTCGTCGAACCGGGACGCGAGATCCGAGGCCACGATCGTGATGAACCCCGGCGCGAGGCCGCATTGCGGGATGAACGCCGTGCGAGCGCCATTCGCGAGCTGCTTGACCGCGCGGGTGCTCGTGACGTCCTCGGTCAGGTCGAGATAGTGCGCGCCGCCCGCCTTCGCGGCTTCGGCGATCGCCCGGGTCGCATGGAACGGTGCCGCGCTCAGCACCGCGAACTGTCCCGCGGTCGCGCGCCGCAGCCCCGCCGTGTCCTCGATGTCCACCGCGAGCTTGGTCACGGGCCGCGAGGTCTCGAGCCGCTCGAGCTGCGCGCTCGAGCGATCCACGATCGTGACCGCGTAATCGCCCGATCCGGCGAGGTTCTCGGCGATCATCGCGCCGATCTTGCCCGCGCCGATCACGACCACGTTCTTCATAGTGCCTCCGGATTCGAATTCGCTGCTGGGAATGCGGTATTTTTCGCCAGCGCGCGGCCGATGGGTACCGTCGAATGCGCCAAAATGACGTACGATATTGGTCGTTTTGACTACCTGGTTCGTCGAAATGTCGGATCCGATCGACGAGAAGCTGCTTGCCGCGCTGCGCGAGGACGGTCGCGCGTCGGTCGCCGCGCTCGCGCGCGCGGTCGGACGCTCGCGCACCAGCGTGCAGAGCCGCCTGCGCCGGCTGGAGCGGCAGGGGGTGATCCTCGGCTACGCGGTGCGCATCGCACCCGAGCATGCCGAGGGCGCGGTGCGCGCGCACGTCTCGATCAAGGTCGGCCCCAAGGAGGCGCGCGGCGTGATCGGCGAGCTGCGCCGGATCAAGGCGGTCCGGGTGCTGCATTCGGTCAGCGGGGAACTCGATCTGATCGCGGTCGCCGCGACCGCGAGCGTCGCGGAAATGGACGAAGTGATCGATCGAATCGGGGCGATCGCCGGCGTCGAGCGCACGATCTCCTCGATCATCCTGTCGACGAAGTTCGACCGCTGACGGGCGGCGGGCTGCGGCGGCGGAGCGGGCGGTACCGTCAACCGTTCGTCATCCGGGTTTGCTAGGCTTGGGCGCCGTTCGAAGGATTCCGGAGGTTCGCCGATGAAGTTCTCGTTGCGTCTCGCCGCTCTGGTGTGCGGGTGGATGTCGTTGTCTTCGACCGCGGCCCTCGCGGGGTCCGCGGCGCCCGCGCACGGTGCGGCGCCGCCGATCCGGCACGTGTTCCTGATCGTGCTCGAGAACGAGCCGTTTCACGCGACGTTCGGGCCGGGGTCGGCGGCCCCGTACCTCGCCCGCACGCTGCCGCGCCGCGGCGCATTGCTCACGCAATACTACGGCGTCGGGCACTTCAGCCTCGACAACTACCTCGCGATCGTGAGCGGCCAGGCGCCGAACCCCGATACGCAGCAGGATTGCCCGATCTATCGGGACTTCGTCGCGACGGGTCCGGTCGGCGCGTACGGACAATTGCCGGGACGCGGTTGCGTGTACCCTGCGAGCGTCAAGACGATCGCCGATCAACTCGAGGCGGCCGGCTTCAGCTGGAAGGGGTACATGGAGGACATGGGCCGCGATCCGGCGCGCGAGCGCTCGACCTGCGGCCATGCGGTGCTCGGCAGCCGCGATCCGACGGAGACCGCGACGCGGACCGACGAGTACGCGGCGAAGCACGATCCGTTCGTCTATTTCCATTCGATCATCGACGATGCCGCTCGCTGCGACGCGCACGTGGTGAATCTCGATCGGCTGCGCAGCGATCTGCGGCGCGCCGCGACGACGCCGAACTTCGCGTTCATCACGCCGAGTCTGTGCCACGACGGCCACAATTCGCGCTGCGCCGACGGCAAGCCGGGCGGCCTGCAGGCGATCGACCGCTTCCTGAAGGTGTGGGTGCCGCGAATCACCCGCTCGCCGGCGTTCCGCAAGGACGGACTGCTGGTGATCACGTTCGACGAAGGCTCGAGCGGGGAGGCGTGCTGCGGCGAGCGGCGCTTGCCCGGCGGACCGGTGCCGGGCCAATTCGGGCCCGGCGGCGGGCGCGTCGGTGCGGTGCTTCTGTCTCCGTTCATCCACCCCGGTACCGTGTCGGCGATGCGGTACGACCACTACGCGCTGCTGCGCAGCATCGAGGGGTATTTCGGCTTGCCCGCGCTCGGCTATGCGGGTGCGCCCGGCGTGCGCGTGTTCGGATCCGACGTGTTCTGAGCCGCGGCGGATGCGGACCGGTCGGCGTCGTCGGCCGGCGTCTCGAGCAGTCCCCGCCGCCACAGCTTGCCGACCGCGGTCCTCGGCAGCGCGGCGCGGATCTCGAGTGCGGCCGGCAGTTCGTGGCGGCCGAGCTTGTCGGCGAGGAATTCGCGCAGCGCCTCGAGCGTGAGCGGCGGCGCGCCCGCGCGCAGCTTCACGTACGCCTTCGCGGACTGGCCGCGAACCGCGTCGCGGATCCCGATCACCAGCGCTTCCTCGACCGCGGGGTGTTCGTAGATCGCCTGCTCGATCATCGTGGGGTAGACGTTGAATCCGCCGGAAATGATCATGTCGTCCTTGCGGTCGACGAGATAGAACGAGCCGTGCTCGTCCTGGTAGCCGACGTCGCCGGTCAGCAGGAAGTCATCGACGTGGCTCGCGGCGCTCTGCGCGGGCGCGCGCCAGTAACCGCGCGCGACGTTCGGACCGCGCACACGGATCTCGCCGATCTCGCGGGCGCTCAGCACGCGGCGCGGGTCGTCGAGCGCGACGATCTGCATCTCGACGCCGGGCAGGGGCACGCCGATCAGTCCGGGCGCGTGCGCTTGATCCGGCAGCATGCGCGTTCCGGCGGGCGCGGTCTCGGTCATGCCCCAGCCGGCGCCGAGCTGGCGGCCGGTGCGCCGATGGATCGCGGCGACGATCTCGGTCGGCAGCGGCGCGCCCCCGGAGCTCAGCACGCGCAGCGAGGACAGATCGCGCCGCTCGATCGTCGGATGGTTCGCGATCGCGCTCCACATCGTCGGCACGCCGGCGAAGAACGTCGCACGTCCGATCTCGATGTCCCGCAGCGTGGTCTCGACGTCGAAGCGCGGCCGCAACAGCACCGTCGCGCCCCGGTCCAGGCCGAGCAGCAGGATCGTGGTCAGCGCGTAGATGTGAAACAGCGGCAGCGCGCAGATCAGCCGATCGCCGGGGCCCATCGGCGTGCCGGTGCCGGCGAACCAGGCACGGTAGGCGCCCACGGCCGCGGTCAGGTTCGCATGCGTCAGCATCGCGCCCTTCGGCTGCCCGGTCGTTCCGCCGGTGTACTGCAGCAGCGCGAGCGCGTCCGGATCGATCGGCGGCGCGCGCCGCGTCGGCACGCCGTCGCCCAAGCGCCGGAACGGGATCGCTCGGCGCGGGAGCGGGGTCGCGCGGGCGCCGGGATCGAAGTCACGCGCTTCGGCGACGATCAGACGGTCGATCACGCGTTCCTCGAGCAAGGCCGCGGCTCGATCGAGCGGCTCCGGGTCGTCGCTCGTGATCAGGATCCGCGTCTCGCTGTCCTCGAGCTTGAATCGCAGCCGACGCGGCGGGTCGAGCGGACTCAGGTGGGCGATGCGCCCTCCGGCGCGCAAGGTCCCGAAGAACGCGATCGGATGGAACGGCGTGTTCGGCAGATAGAGCCCCACGGAGACGCCGGGGCCCACGCCGAGCGCGGCGAGCCCCGCCGCCGCCGAGCGCTCCCGCTCGAGCAATTCACGATAGGTGATCATCCGGCCGGAGAAATCGATCGCGATGCCGTCGGGATCGCGCGCGACGGCTGCCTCCAGCAGCGCCGGGAGGCTCGTCGGTGGGTCCGGCAGATCCCACCGGAGCGTCGGCGGATACGCCGCCTCCCAGGCGAACGGCCGACCGCTCATCGGGCCGCGGATCGAGTGCCTCGGGCGAGGTGCCCGCTCTTGCGGTACAGGAGCGCGCGGTCGGGTGCCCGGATCGCGACCGTCGCGCCCGGCGGGAATCGCAACCACGCCCCCGCTGCGTGCACGCCACCGTCGACCTCGATCGAGCCCTCGACGACGAACCACTCGACGCCGGCGGGCCAGGTCTCCCGCAGCTCGCGGTGTCCCCGCGACAGCCGCAGCATCACCACGCGCTCCCACGGCGCCTCGAACAGCACGGCGCACTCGACGCCGGATCCGTCGCCCTTCCAGAGACCGGGATCGCGCGTGAAGAGCCGCAGCGGCTGGGTTTCCTCCGGGGGCATCTGCCGGAGCTTCACGAAGATCACGGTGCCCGGCGCGCTCGCCGGTGCGTGGCGGGAGCCCGGCGGATTGCGCACGTAAGAGCCGGCCGGAAAATCGCCGGTCTCGTCCGAGAACACCCCGTCGAGCACCAGGAATTCCTCGCCGGCGCCGTGTCCGTGCGCGGAGAACGCGGAGCCCGGGGCGTAGCGCACCAGCGAGGTCGCGCGGGCAACCTCGTCGCCGTCGCGCTCGAGCATTCGCCGGTCGACGCCAGGTATCGGTGATCGGACCCAGTCCAGGGAATCGCCGTCGACGATTGCCGGCCGGGTGAGATCCGCGTGCAGTTGCATCGTCCGCCCCCGCCGGCGCTTACTTCGCGGCTCCGCAGGGGCCGACGCGCTCGCCGGTCGTGTGCAGGCTCATCACGCTCGCGGGCAACGCGACCGGGCTGCCGCTGAAGCTCTGGTGCACGGTCCCGTCGATCATCACCTTGCGCTTGTCGGCCGACGGCGTGATCACGAACCGGTCGACCATCTTGGTCACCAACCCGTGGCTCTCGGCGGTGCAGCTCAAGCTCGTGTGCCATGCGCCGGCGGCGACCACCAGGGTCGGTGGGTCGCAGTGCACGCCGGGCGTGTGCGGGACCGGCATCGGCGGCTGCGTGTCGCTCGGCTTCACGCAGACCTTCCACTCGCTGTGCATCGAGCGACCGTTCATCATCCCGCTGCGGTAGGTCACCTGCGACTGATAGTGCCACTCGCCGGGGGCGAGAACCGGCGTCGCGGCGCGCGCCGCGACGCTCGAGGTCATGACCGCCAACGCGAACGTCGGCACGTATCGAGCAAGGGTTCGAGTGCGCATCGATCCTCCGATCATCGCCGCAACCACCAGATGATCGCCGACAGCAGTATCGACAGCAAGATCGACGTCGTGATCGGGAAATAGAAGCTGACGTGGGGCCGTTGGATCACGACGTCGCCCGGGAGTCTCCCGAGGCGCAAGCGCTGCACCCACGGCCACGCGAGGCCGAGCGCGAGCGAGACGAGGCCGATGGCGACGAGGAGCTTTCTCAACCGGCTCTCCCTCCCTCGAGGGTGACTTGCACCGAAGCGCGCGTGCATGTCAGCATTGCGACGGCCAAAACGCAAGCCGCGCGGTCACCGGCGGCGCGCCGACCGCGACCTCGAGTTTTTGATCCCATGATCGAATCCGACGATTCTTCGTTCGAGCGCGACGTCCTCGACGCTTCGCGCACCCAGCCCGTGCTGGTCGATTTCTGGGCGCCGTGGTGCGCACCGTGTCGGGCGCTCGGGCCGCTGCTCGAGCGGCTGGAGAGCGATTACGGCGGCCGGTTTCGGCTCGTCAAGGTCGATTCCGATGCGAATCCCGAGCTCTCCGCGCGGTATCGCGTGCGCAGCATTCCCACCGTGATCGCGTTCGTCGACGGCGAGGCGAGCGATTCCTTCGTCGGCGCGTTGCCGGAAGGACCGCTTCGGGCGTTCATCGATCGGACGATCCCGGGTCCGGCGGAGCGCGAACGGCGCCGGGCACTGGCACTCCTCGGTGCGGGCGACCGGACCGCCGCGACCGTCGCGCTGCGCGCCGCGATCGCGCTGCAACCGGAACTCGCCGCCGCGCGGCTCGATCTGGCGGACGTGCTGCTCGAGGGGATGCCGCCGGTCGACGACGCCCGGCTCGCCGAGGCGAGCGCGACCCTCGAGCCGCTCGGCCCGGCGGGTCGCGGCGACGAACGGCATCGGGCCCTCGGGACGCGACTCGAGGCGCTGCGCGCGGCGGTGGATGCCGCCCCGCTCGACGTGCTGCGGGCGCGCGCCGCCGAGCAGCCCGATGACCTCGAGGCGAAATACGCGCTCGCGCAGCGCCTCGTCGCCGAGCGCGCCTACCCCGAGGCGCTCGAGCGGTTGCTCGAGATCATCGCCCGCGATCGTCGCTTCGGCGACGATGCCGCGCGGCGCTTGATGCTCTCCGTGTTCGAACTCGCCGCGGCCGATGCGCCGCTGGTTTCCGCCTACCGGCGTCGACTGTCGGCGCTGCTGAATCGCTGAGCGCGCGTCTAGGTAAATTCACTCATTGAGCACGCGAGGCCTCGCGTCCACGATGTTCTCATCACGCCGCTCGGAGCGATGCGGCGGACGGAACATGCCAGGATAGGGAGGTTCGAGCCATGATGTTCTCCTCGAAGAGGGTTTCGAAGCCGGCGCGATCGGCATCGCTCGGGTCGAGGGCCGCGCTTGCGCTGCTCGCGCTCGGGCTCGGCGTCGGTGCGCGGGCGCAACCGTGGCAGGCGCTGCCGCGCGTCGCGCCGGCGCCCGCGGACAATCCGACGACGCCGGCGAAGGTGGTGCTCGGGAAGACGTTGTTCTTCGACACGCGGTTCTCGTCGACCGGCACCGTTTCCTGTTTTTCCTGCCACAACGTGATGGAGGGAGGCGACGATCATCGCCCGACGTCGATCGGCGTGCATGGGCAGAAGGGCGGGCGGAACGCGCCCACGGTGTGGAACGCGGCGTTCAAGTCCGCGCAGTTCTGGGACGGACGTGCACCGACGCTCGAGGAGCAGGCGAAGGGCCCGCCGGTCAACCCCGTCGAGATGGGCATGCCCACGCTCACCGAGACCGTGCAGCGGATCCGCGAGATCCCCGGCTACCAACCCTTGTTCGCCGCGGCCTTCGGCCCCGGCGACGTGGTCACGATGGACAATGCGGCGAAGGCGATCGCCGCCTACGAGCGCACCCTGATCACGCCGGGCAGCGCGTACGACCGCTACGTCGAGGGCGATCACGGCGCGCTCACCGCGCAGCAGGTGCGCGGGATGCAGACCTTCGCAAAGATCGGCTGCACGTCCTGCCATCAGGGGCCTAACTTCAGCGGGCCGAAGCTGCCGATGGGTACGCCGTTCCTGATGAAGTTCCCGGTGTATCCGCAGAGTCCGTACGTGAAAGTCGACGACTTGACCGCGGACGCCGGCCGCTACGAGGTCACGCACCGCAACAGCGACCGGGACCTGTGGGAAGTGCCGACGCTGCGCAATCTCGTGTACACCGCGCCGTACATGCACAACGGATCGGTCAAGACCCTGCACGATGCGGTACGGGTGATGGCGAGCACGCAGCTGAACCGGACGCTCGACGAGGCGGACGTGGACGACATCGTCGCGTTCCTCGACTCGCTGACCGGGCCGTTTCCGACCCAGACGATGCCGCACCTGCCGCCGACTCCGGGGCGATTGCTGCGTTGATCTGCAGTCATCCGGCGCAGCGTCTGTCGGCGCGTGGCGACAGGCGCTGCGCGCCAGCGGTCCCCGACTAGAATTTCCCACTCTAGGAGGGACGACCCATGAACAAATCCATGCTCGTCGGCGCGGTGTTCGGCGCGGTCGCGGCGACCGCCGGGGCTGCCGTCGCCGGTTATCGCTATCTCGGTCCCCACGAAGAAAGCGCGAAGGTCCTCGACGTCGTCGCGCTGCAAAAGACGCTGCGGACGCCGCGGCAAGTGTGTCACGACGAGGCGGTCACCCGCGTGGCGCCGCCCCGCGACCAGCAGCGCTTGGCCGGCACCGGGATCGGTGCACTGGTCGGCGGCTTGCTCGGGAATCGCATCGGCGACGGCAGCGGCCAGGTGCTCGCGACCGTTGCCGGCGCCGCCGCGGGCGGGTACGCGGGCAACCGGATCGAGCGCCGGATGCAGCAAGGCAACACCTACA
>JAGWPU010000158.1 GCA_028870355.1 Gammaproteobacteria bacterium
CCGCGGCGACGGCGCTCGTCGCATGCCCGCCGGCGGTCGCGGCCCCGCCGCCGCCCGCGCTTGCGCTGACTCGACGGCCCAACGAGCCGGGCCCAAACGAGCCGTCGGCACTGGCCATGCCGCGGATCGCGCCGCCGGCCCCGAGGCCGTTGCCGGCGCCGGACAGGCCGCCCATCGCGCCGATCCCTCCGCCGGCGCCGGACAGGCCGCCCATCGCGCCGATCCCTCCGCCGGCGCCGGACAGGCCACCCATCGCGCCGATCCCACCGCCGAGGCCGCGGGCCTGCGCCGCCGGGTTGCAGGCGATCACGGCGAGCGCGCCGACCGAGGCGAGCCAGAGTTTGGTGTGCATGGTGTTGCTCCGATGTGACCGCGGACCATCCGCGGGCTTCATCGGTGATACGAACGACGAGGCGGTTTTCTTCCCGACCCGCCGTTCAGCGGGCGCCGAGCAGGCCGTAGCCGTAGACCGGATCCCAGCCGCGGGCACCGAGGTCGATCGCTCGGTTGACCAAAGCGGCGCGTGCTTCGGCGGCGGCGCGCGGGCTCGGCGCGGGCAGCAATGCCGCGAAAGACGCCGCGACCGTCGGCGCTGCAAACGAGGTGCCACGCGCGACGCTCGTGCCTCCTCCCACCGTGGCGACCGGGACACCCGCACCCAACGCGGCGAACGTGACCTGCGGACCGCGTTCCGCCTCGAGGAGCACGCGCCGATGGCCGTCGACGGCGGTGACGCCGACGACCTGCGGATACGCGGCCGGATAGAGCGGGGGTGCTGCTGGGCCGTCGTTGCCGACCGCCGCGACGATCACGTAACCCCGGGCAATCAGCGCCGCGACCACCTGCCCGAGCAAGAGATTCTTCGGGCCGACGAGGCTCACGTTGATCACCGGTACACGCTGCCGCGCGAGCCATCCAAGTGCCGCGATGATCGCTTCGGCCGACCCGCCGGTCGGCGCGCCGCAGTAGACGTCGGCCGCATACAGGTCGGCCGGGGCGTCGCGTACCAGTACGGAGGCGACTGCGGTACCGTGCGCGGCCGCGGGTTCCGCACCACCACAACCCCAGGCATGCACGATCGAATGTCGGAACTGCGGGTCGGACGCGTCGATCCCGGTGTCGACGAGCCCTAATTTCGGCATCGTGTGCGTCGATCGCGTGGTCGCGGTCGCGCGAGGCGGCACGGCGTTACCGGCCCGCACACCGCTCGGGAAATAGATGGGGTCGTAGTCGTAGGTGCCGTCTGGCACCGCCGCGCGCAGCACGCGCAACGACTGTTGCAGCGACCAGTGCGGTGGCACCCCGAGCGCGACGACGTTCAAGCCGAGTTCGGGCATCGGGTGATTGCGGATCACCCGGAATCCGAGTGCCATCACCCGCGACAGGGCATCTCCCGCGGGAAACGTCGCAATGATCTCGCCGCGCACGGCGGGATCGCCGGCGGGATCCGTCTGGATCAGGTCGCCGTGCTCGCGCAGCAACCGGCGAATCGCGGCCTGGCGCAGTCCGGTCACGCGCCGCAGGGCATCCCGGGCGAACCCATCGAGCGGGCCCGATGCCGGGTTGCCGAACACCGGTTGCGCACGACCGATGCCGAGGCCTGTGCCCGATCCCATCCCGAGACCGACGCCGGCGCCGGCGCCGGGCAGGTGCACCGACAGGGGGCTTTGCGCATACCCCGGCAGGCTCAATGCCGACGAGAGCAACACGGCGATCGCACGCAGTCGATTCATCCGCTCCGAGCCTCCGTCCCCGCCCCCGCCGGGCGCTGCCCTGCAGCCGATGATAACCCTCCGGTCCGGGACGCTGCGCGACCGGTGTCACGACGCGATTGCGTGCCGCGACGCGGCTGTGGGTAAATCGAATCCGTCCGATCGGGCATGGAAGAAAACCCCCAGTGCAGACGTCTGGTCGATGATGACGAACGGGGCGGCGGAAAACGTCCACGCGGAGATCGCGGCATTGTTGCCGCGGTTGCGACGGTTCGCGCGCTCGCTGACGCGCAACGTGCACGATGCGGACGACGTCGTGCAGGTCGCGGTGGAGCGGGCGCTCACGCACATCGCGCAGCGGCGCCGCGATACGCGCCTGGACGGGTGGCTGTTCAAGATCGTGAGAAACGCGTGGATCGACGAGATTCGTTTCCGCAAGCGGCGCGGAGAGGTTTGCCTCGCCGACGACACGCCGTCCGTGGTGGCCGCCGGCGCCTTGGACGAGGCGTTGTCGATTCGCGCCGCGATGTCGCGACTCCCGGAGGAGCAGCGACTCGCGGTGAGCCTCGTGCTCGTCGAAGGGTTGTCGTATCGGGAGGCGGCCGACGTCCTGGACGTGCCGATCGGCACGCTGACGAGCCGACTCGCCCGCGGGCGGCAGGCGTTGCAGTCCGTTTTGCAGTCCTAGGGGGAACCCGAATGCAGATCAGCGCCGAAATCCTGATGGCCTACGCTGATGGCGAACTCGACGAGACCACGGCCGCGCAAGTCGACCTGGCGATCCGCGACGATGCGCAACTCGCGGCGCGCGTCGCCGCGCATCGCGCGCTGCGCGAGCGGCTGCAGACCGCGTTCGCGGAGGACCTGCACGAGCCGGTGCCGCAACGGCTCGTCGATGCGGCGCACCGATCGCGGATGGCCGACGGCGGTGTACCCGCGGCCGCCGCGTTCGGCGGGAGCCGCGCGCGCGCGCGCCGTCGGTGGTGGCGTGCGCCGCTGCCGCTCGCGGTCGCGGCGAGCGTCGGGCTGGGGATCGGCATCGGCGTCTTCATCTGGCGTTCATCGGGCGAGCGGCTGCAGCGCAACGCCCAGGGGGCGCTCGTCGCCGACGCTCGCCTGGCGCACGCGCTGTCGCACGAACTCTCGGGTCCGGGCGGGACCAGCGGCGTCGACGTGGTCCTGAGCTTCGTCAGCCGCAACGGCGAGTATTGCCGCGCGTTCCGCCTCACCGGCAGTGAGCCGCGGAGCGGGCTGGCGTGCCGCCGCGGCGCGCACTGGCGCATCGACGCGCTCGCGCGCGCGGTCGGCGGACAAGGGCGGGATTCCGGTTATCGAACGGCGGGGTCGAGTCTGCCGCCGGCCGTCTTGCGGGCGATCCAGTCGCGCAGGGTCGGCCAGCCGCTCGACCGCGCCGGTGAGATGGCCGCCCGCGACCGAGGCTGGAGTGCGCCGCCGCGGCACTGATCCGCGGCCGGGATTCGGGCCCGAGGCGGTCGCTTCGGGGGGTTGCCGAGGCGTCCTGCAAGCCGTACGATCGCGCGCTCCCCCGGCAACCTGTGCACGAACTGATGCGTACCCATTATTGCGGCGACGTCGGCGAATCGCTGATCGGTCAGGTGATCACCGTGGCCGGATGGGCGCAACGGCGGCGCGACCACGGCGGCGTGATCTTCGTGGACCTGCGGGATCGGGCCGGCATCCTGCAACTGGTGTTCGACCCGGATGCGGCCGAGGTGTTCGCGCAGGCGGAGCGCGTGCGCAACGAATTCGTGCTCGAAGTCACCGGGCTCGTGCGTGCCCGGCCCGCCGGCACCGTGAACACCCATCTCAAGTCCGGACAGGTCGAGATCCTCGCGCAAGGGCTCGTGATCCTGAATCGCTCGGAGCCGCTGCCGTTCCAGCTCGACGAACCGGTCAACGAGGAGGTGCGGCTGCGCTACCGGTACCTCGACCTGCGTCGCGAGGACATGCGCGAGCGGCTGTTGTTGCGCCACCGGATCACGCGCGCGCTGCGTGCGTACCTCGACGACGCCGGATTCGTCGACATCGAGACGCCGATGCTCACCAAGGCGACGCCGGAAGGCGCTCGCGACTACCTGGTGCCGAGCCGTACGCATTTCGGCAAGTTCTTCGCGCTGCCGCAGTCGCCGCAGATCTTCAAGCAGCTGCTGATGGTCGCGGGCTTCGACCGTTACTATCAGATCGTGCGGTGCTTCCGCGACGAGGACCTGCGCGCGGACCGCCAGCCCGAATTCACGCAGCTGGATATCGAGACCTCGTTCCTCGATCAGGACCGGATCATGGACCTGATGGAGGGGCTGTTCGTCGACCTGTTCAAGCGCGTGTTGAACGTCGAGCTGCCGCGGCCGCTGCCGCGGATGAGCTACGCGGAGGCGATGCGGCGCTTCGGGTCGGACAAGCCGGATCTGCGGATCGCGCTCGAGCTCGTCGACGTCGCCGACCTCGTGCGGGACTCGGACTTCAAGGTGTTCGCCGGGCCGGCGGCCGATCCGGGCGGCCGGGTCACGGCGCTGCGCGTGCCCGCGGGCGGGAAGCTCACGCGCAAGGAGATCGACGACTACACCGCGTACGTCGCTCGGTACGGGGCGAAGGGCCTCGCCTACGTGAAGGTCAACGAGGTCGCGAAGGGGCGCGAGGGCCTGCAGTCGCCGATCCTGAAATTCCTCTCCGACGCAGCGATCGCCGGGATCCTCTCGCGCACCGGCGCGGTCGACGGGGATCTCGTGTTCTTCGGCGCGGATCGCGCGAAGGTGGTCGCGGACGCGCTCGGCGCGCTGCGCCTGAAGGTCGGGCACGATCTGAAGCTGGTCGCGCCGGGCTGGCGACCGCTGTGGGTCGTCGATTTCCCGATGTTCGAATGGGATGCCGAGGAGAAGCGCTGGGTCGCGATGCATCACCCGTTCACGAGCCCGGTGAACCTCGACTACGCGGCGCTCGCGGCGAGCCCGGGGGAAGCGCTCGCGAAGGCCTACGATCTGGTGCTGAACGGCTCCGAGGTCGGCGGCGGCTCGGTGCGTATCCATCGCCAGGAATTGCAGTCGACCGTGTTCGATCTGCTCGGGATCGGTCCGGACGAGGCGCGCGAGAAGTTCGGCTTCCTGCTCGATGCGCTGAAGTTCGGCGCCCCGCCGCACGGCGGGATCGCGTTCGGGCTCGATCGGCTGTGCATGCTGATCGCGGGGGCGGAGAGCATTCGCGACGTGATCGCGTTCCCGAAGACGCAGACCGCCGCGTGCCCGCTCACCGACGCGCCGACCGAGGTCGCCGAAGCGCAGCTGCGGGAACTGCACATCCGCGTGCGCACGCCACCGAAGGTCGAGTGAGCGCCGATGGCCGAGTCGCAGGCGGGATCGCCGGTGCCGCCCTACCGGCGTCCCGAGTCGGTGCTGATCGTGATCTACGCCGACACCGACGAATTCCTGCTGATCGAGCGCTGCAAGCCGGCCGGCTTCTGGCAGTCGGTCACCGGGAGCCTGGAGTGGGGTGAGATGCCGGACGACGCCGCGCGGCGCGAGGTGATCGAGGAGACCGGCATCCGCGACGGCGTGCTGACGAACCTGCAGTGGACGCAGATCTACGAGATCTGGCCGGAATTCGGTCGGATCTACGCACCCGGGATCACCCACAACCGCGAGCACGCGTTCGCGCTGCGACTCGCCGAGCGCGTGCCGGTCATGCTGAATCCCCGGGAGCATCGGCGCTACGAGTGGCTGCCGGGAGCGGAGGCGGTTGCGCGCGCGTCGTCGTCCACGAACCGCACGGTCATCGAGCACCTGCGGCGCTGAGCGTCGGCACCCGTCCACGGCAATGACTGCGTCGACGCGCTGCGTCGTTTTCGTCCACGGGCTCTGGATGACGGGTTTCGAGGCGGCGTGGCTCGGGCATCGGATCGCCCGACGACGCCGGTCCAGCCTGCGCCGTTTCCACTATCACTCGGTTGCCGCGAGCGTGAGCGAGAACGCCGCGGTGCTCGCCCGCTTCATCGAGACCCTCGGCGAGGAGACGATCGACCTGGTCGGCCACAGCTTGGGGGGCGTCGTGATCCTCGCGCTGCTCGAGCGGGCCCCGCCACGCCCGGCGGGCCGAGCGGTGCTGCTCGGCGCGCCGGTGCAAGGGAGCCGGGCGGCACACGGTCTCGCCCGATGGCCGGGCGGACGCGGGATCCTCGGCCGCGCGATCGCCGAGGCGGTGCTGGACGCGCGTCCGCGGACGCTGGCCCTCACGCGCGAGGTCGGAGTGATCGCGGGCACCGTGCCCTACGGCCTCGGCCGACTGGTCGCGCGGTTGCCCGAGCCGAACGACGGCGTCGTGCTCGTCGAGGAGACCCGGCTCGCCGGCGCGCGCGACCACATCGAGTTGCCGGTGAACCATTCGGGGATGCTGTTCTCGCGCGCGGTCGCCGATCAGGCGGCTGCGTTCCTCGAGAGCGGCCGCTTCGAGCGCCCGGGGGCCGTGGTCCGGTCGAGTCCCGCCTGATCCGTCAGGTCGCGTCGAGCCGCTTGAGTCGATACAGCAGGTCGAGCGCCTCGCGCGGACTGAGCGAGTCCGGGTCGCTCGCGCGCAAGGCGGCGAGCGCTTCGGGAACCGGCGGCGCCGCGGCCGCGGCGGGTGGCTCGGGCAACTCGAGCGGACGCTGCGGCGCGGTCTGGCGGCGCAGCGCGTCGCGCTCACGCTCGAGTTCGGCGAGGTAGCCGCGCGCGGCCGCGACCACGGTGCGCGGTATCCCGGCGAGCGCGGCGACCTGCAGGCCATAGCTGCGGTTCGCCGGTCCCTCGCGCACGCTGTGCAGGAATACGAGCGATTCGCCGTGCTCGACCGCCTCGACGTGCGCGTTGAACACCCCGTCGATCTCGCCCGCGAGGCTCGTGAGCTCGAAGTAGTGGGTCGCGAACAGCGTGAACGCGCGAATCTCGGTCGCGATGTGTGCCGCGCAGGCCCAGGCGAGCGACAGTCCGTCGAACGTGCTCGTGCCACGGCCGATCTCGTCCATCAGCACGAGGCTCCGCTCGGTCGCGTGGTGCAGGATGTTCGCGGTCTCGGTCATTTCCAGCATGAACGTCGAGCGGCCGCCCGCGAGGTCGTCCGATGCGCCGATCCGGGTGAAGATCCGGTCGAGCGGGCCGAGCACCGCGCGAATCGCGGGCACGAACGCGCCGACGTGCGCGAGGATCACGATCAGCGCGGTCTGGCGCATGTAGGTGCTCTTGCCGCCCATGTTCGGGCCGGTGAGGATTGCCATCCGCCGCGCCTCGTCGAGCCGCAGGTCGTTCGGCACGAACGGCTCGCGGCTCGCCTGCTCGACGACCGGATGACGGCCGGCCTCGATCGACAGGCGCGGCGCGTCGACGAGCTCCGGTCGCACGCAGCGCAGGGTGAGCGCGCGCTCGGCGAACGTCGCGAGCACGTCGATCTCGGCGATCGCGGTCGCGGTCGCCTGCAGTGTGGCGAGCGCGCCGATCAGCGCGTCCAGGAGACCTTCGTAGAGCTCGCGTTCGCGGGCGAGCGCGCGGTCGCGGGCGCCGAGCACCGTGTCCTCGAAGCGCTTGAGTTCGGGGGTCACGAAGCGTTCGGCGGACTTCACCGTCTGGCGGCGCTGGTAATCCGGCGGCACGCGCTCGGCCTGGCTGCGGTTCACCTCGATGTAGAACCCCTGGACGCGGTTGTAGCCGAGCTTCAGGCTCGACAGGCCACTGCGCGCCTTCTCCTTCGCTTCGAGCTCGAGCAGGAATCTCTCGGTGTCGCCGCCGATCGTGCGCAGCTCGTCGAGTGTCGCGTCGTACCCGCCCGCGATCACGCCGCCGTCGCGCAGCTGGTGCGGCGGCGCCTCGACCAGCGCGCGCGCGAGCAGCGCGTGCAGCTCACCGTGCGTGCCGATCGCGAGGCTGAGTTCGCGGAGCAGCGGTGTCCCCGGATCGGCGAGCGCGGCCTTGAGCGCGGGCAGCGCACCGAGCGCATTGCGCAGGTTCGCCAGATCGCGCGGGCGCGCCGAGCGCAGCGCGACGCGCGCGAGGATGCGCTCCAGGTCGCCGATCGCGGTGAGCGGCGCGGCGAGTGGCGCGTACGCGGCGTCGTGCCGCAGTCGATCGACCGCATCGTAACGGGCGTTCAGGCGCGCGTGGTCGCGAAGCGGCCGGTGCAGCCAGCGGCGCAGCAGCCGAGCGCCCATCGCGGTCGCGGTGCGGTCGACGACACCCGCGAGGGTGAGCTCGGGGCGGCCGGCGAGGCTGTCGTCGAGCTCGAGGTTGCGGCGGGTCGCCGGGTCCATCTGCAGCGCGCCGTCGCGCTCCTCGCTCGCGATTCCGCGCAGGTGCGGCAGCGCGGACTTCTGCGTCTCGCGCACATACCCGAGCAGCGCGCCCGCGGCGGCGACCCCGAGCGCCTTGTCCCCGCAGCCGAACCCGGCGAGGTCGTGGGTCTTGAACTGCTCGCTGAGCGCGCGTGCGGCGGCCTCGGCGTCGAAGTGCCAGGGTGGGCGCACCCGCACGGGCTGGCCATGGCGTTCGAGCAGCTTGGCGAGCGCAGGCGATGCGCCCTCGGCGATCAGGCACTCGGCGGGGCGGATGCGCTCGAGTTCGCCGTCCAGTGCGTCGAGGTCGGGCAGTTCCATGATCGTGAAGCGCCCCGCCGACAGGTCGAGCCACGCGAGTGCGAAGCGCCCGGCGGCCGTGTGCACGCTCGCGAGCGTGCTGTCGCGCCGCTCGTCGAGCAGCGCCTCGTCGGTGATCGTCCCGGGCGTCACGATCCGCACGACCTCGCGTTCCATCGGTCCGCGGGCCTGGCCGGGCTCGCCGCGCTGCTCGCAGATCGCGACCGATTCGCCGCGGCGCACGAGGCGCGCGAGGTAGGTGTCGAGCGTCGCGACCGGCACGCCGGCCATCGGAATCGGCGCGCCGGCCGACGCGCCGCGCTGGGTGAGCGCGATGTCGAGGAGCTTGGCCGCACGGCGCGCGTCCTCGTAGAACAACTCGTAGAAATCCCCCATCCGGTAGAACAGCAGCACGTCGGGGTGCTGCGCCTTGATGCGCAGGTACTGCTGCATCATCGGGGTGTGCGCCGACAGCGCGTCCGGATCGGGTGCGGCGCTGGCCGAGGGTCGGGAGCCGTCTCGCATAAACCTTTCGGATCAGTGAGTTGACGAAGTGCCGCGGGAGCGAGGTCGTGCTGATGCGTTCGCGCGACGGGGTACGCTGCATTATGCGCAATGATCCGCCGTTACGCACGGTGGCGGCGCGCGCGCTGACGGTGGCATCGCGGCTTTCGCCGCGACCTTCGTTCCGCTAGATTCCCGTGTCCAATGGCCGTTCCGAACGATCAAGCCCTCTATCGTCTCGCGGTGCGCGTCGGTCGGCACGCGCTCGCGCACGGCGTCACGATCGCGACCGCGGAGTCCTGTACCGGGGGTTGGATCGGCAAGGCGTTGACCGACGTGCCCGGAAGTTCCGAGTGGTTCGCGGAGGGCTTCGTCACGTACAGCAATGCGGCCAAACACCGGCTCGGGGTGCCGCTGCGGGTGCTCGCGGCGCAGGGTGCGGTCAGCGAAGCCGTCGTCCGGGCGATGACTCGCTCGGCGCTCGCGCGCAGCGGTGCGGATCGGGCGACGGCGGTCAGCGGGATCGCGGGTCCAAGCGGGGCGGTCCCGGGCAAACCCATCGGTACGGTGTGGATCTGCTGGGGCCGACGCGCCCGGGGACGCGTGCGGTTCGTCGCGCGCCAGTATCGTTTCCGGGGCGACCGCGACGCGGTGCGGCGCCGGAGCGTCGCGGCGGCGCTGCGCGGACTCCTCGACCCGTGAGCGCCGCGGCGGTCGAACGGCTGTTCTTTGCGGTGTGGCCCACCGAGGCGCAGCGGGCTGCGATGGCCGACGTCGCCGCGCGGCTCGCGCTCGATCCGCGCGTCCGGCGCATCGCGGCCGAGGAATACCACGTGACCGTCGCGTTCGTCGGCGAGGTGCCCGCCGCGCGCATCGACGCGCTGATCGCGATCGGCGCGGCGAGCGCCCGGGGGCTCTGTACGCTGCAGTTCGACGCCTACGAATACTGGCCGAAGCCGGAGGTCGTGGTCGCCGCGGCGCGGCAGATCCCGGCGAGCCTCGAGCGCCTGTGGAGAACCCTGCACGAGCGGCTCGGTGCGATCGGCTGCGCGCTCGATCCGAAACGCCTGCGGCCGCACGTGACGCTCGCCCGCGGGGTTGCCGACGCCCCGGCGCTGCCGTCGCCGCCGGCGTGCGCGTGGCAGGTCGCGGAGCTGTGCCTGATGCGCTCCGCGCGCGGCCGCGCGACGCCCGCCTATACAGTAGTCGCCCGGTGGCCACTACTGGATGAACCAGCGTCCGGCTGAGAAAACCCGGCGAACCGGTGCTTAATCGCCCGAGCGCGCGACGCCGGATGTGAAATAATACGCACTCGAATTTTTCGAGGGATTCCCCGATGGAAGAGAATCGCAAGAAGGCGCTGGCCGCGGCGCTCAGCCAGATCGAGAAGCAATTCGGCAAGGGATCGGTGATGCGCCTCGGCGATGCCGGTGCGACCTACGAGGTCGAGACGATTCCGACCGGGTCGCTCGGTCTCGACATCGCGCTCGGCGTCGGCGGCATTCCGCGCGGCCGGGTCATCGAGATCTTCGGGCCGGAGTCCTCGGGCAAGACCACGCTCACGCTCGCGATCATCGCCTCGGCGCAGCGCGCCGGCGGCACCGCCGCGTTCGTCGACGCGGAACACGCCCTCGACCCGGTCTATGCCGAGAAGCTCGGCGTCAAGGTCAACGATCTGCTGGTGTCGCAGCCGGATACCGGTGAACAGGCGCTCGAGATCACCGACATGCTGGTGCGCTCGGGCGCGATCGACGTCGTCGTCGTCGACTCGGTCGCCGCGCTGACGCCGAAGGCCGA
>JAGWPU010000159.1 GCA_028870355.1 Gammaproteobacteria bacterium
CCGACGCCGTGCAGCCCACCGGAGTGCTGGTAGGTCCGGTCGTTGAACTTGCCGCCCGCGTGAAGGCGGGTGAGGATCAGCTCGACACCGCTGATCTTCTCCTTCGGATGGATGTCGACCGGCATGCCGCGGCCGTCGTCCTCCACCTCGAGGGAGCCATCCTTGTAGACGCTCACACGGATGTTCTCGCAGTACCCGGCGAGCGCCTCGTCGACGCTGTTGTCGATGACTTCGTGCGCCAGGTGATTCGGGCGCGTCGTATCGGTGTACATGCCGGGCCGGCGGCGGACCGGATCGAGCCCGCTCAGCACTTCGATATCGGATGCCGTGTACGACGATGCCATCGACTGCCTCTCCTGCGATCGGGCGCGGAGTCTAGCACGGGGCGGGCGCGGGATCGGTCGGGTGGCGGCGACGCGCCGCTTGCGCTATCGTTCGGCGCACCATGGGTATCGCCAACGAACACAACCTGGCCGTTCCGATCGCCGGCCAGCGCCTGTACGGCGTCGCCGTCCGGTTGCGCCGGGGCGATCCGTTCCGCAAGCTGCTCGGCGACGACTGGTCGCAGGTGCACTGGTACGCGACCTCGACCGAGCGGGACCGAGCGCTCGCCGAGATGGCACGCAAGCACGAGTACTCGCGTGCCGGCGACGCGCCCGCGTTGATCTTCGAGAAGGTCGAGAACCTCGCGGAGCGCCGCGGGACCTGATCGACCGCGGCACGCGCGGCGCAGACCGCGGTCGCCAGGACCGCCCGGCCGCTCAGAACGTCCGGCCGAGGAACAGATAGTACGCGCTGGTGCCGGTCGTGTCGTACCCGCCGCCGATGTAGAGCGGCCCGAGGAACGTGTCGAGCCCGAGGAACAGCGACACGTCCTTGCGCGCGCTTCCCCACGCGATCTGGCCGCGGCGCTGCCAGACATTGCCGGCTTCGAACGAAACACCGAGATAGGCGGGAAACTGCAGCAGGCCCGTGCCGCCGCGACCGACCTGACGGAAGTACACGCCGCGGCCGATCGCGTAGTTCGGTCCCTCGAGCGACTGGGCCGCGAGGCCCGAGAGGTTCAGGAAGCCACCGAGCGTGTAGAAGTCCTGAACCGCGGTCGGCCGGATCGCGCCGCGCACCGTCGTGCCGGCGGATGTCCACAGCACGAAGGTATTGCGGCCGCGCGAGCGGGCGACGAGCCAGTCGGCGCTCGCGCGGTCGAACGCGATGTCGGATCCGAGATCGGTCCGGTAGGCGTCCCACTGCAGCGAGAACGTGTCCCCGGACCGGGGGAAATCGACGCTGTTCAGCTGATCGTAGCTGAACTTGAAGAACAACTCGCCGTTGTTGAAGCGCGGATCGACGAGTTGCGGGTCACCGAGCCTCGCGTGCGTATTGCCGTTGGTCCGGTGCACCCCGACGCGAAGCTCCCCCCAGGTGCCGAGTTCGCGGCCGACGTCGAGATCCGCTTCGGCCTCGCGCTCGCGGAAATCCGCGATCTCGACGTCGCGCGAATAGATCCGCAGATCGCGCTGTTCGACGCGCAGGCTCGGTGCGACGAACCAGCGGCGGCGCGGCGACAATGGTTGATAGAACTCGGTGACCGCCTTCGGGTTGCTGCCGATCTGCAGGTCCGTGCGCCACTCGGCACCGAGGCCGTCGATCTCGGTCACGAGGAAGCGTGCCGCCGCGTTGTACTCGCTGTTGCCCTGGAAGTCATCCTGCAACTTCAGGCCGAATCGCAGGTAGTTCGGGCCCCAGGACTTGCGGCGGGCGCGCACCCGGAGTCCCTGTCGGCGCTGCGCGCCGTACCCTTCGGCGATGACCCGGTAGTCCACCGTCTCGAACAAGCCGAGGCCGTAGATCTCGTCGATCCGCGCCGCGATCGCCTTCGGGTCGAGGGGCACGCCGATCAGCGGAGCGAGGATCGCGCGGATCGTCCGACGGTCGGCTCGCGAGGCACCCTCGACGCGGACGAACCGGATCGTCGGTGCACCGGCGGCTCTCGCGGTGCGCCGCGCGAGATAGCGTGCGTACGCCGCCCGGCTCACGCGATACCGCAGGAGCTGCGAGCGCTCGGCGAGCGCCGCGCGCTCGCCGAGCCGGATCGTCTGGTCGACCACGCTGAAATCGGCGGAACCCGTCAGACCGAGCGCGGGCTCGACCAACACGTCGTTCGGCCCGAGCGTCGCCTTCTGCCGGTCGGAGTTGTGATGCACGAGGATCGCGAGCATCTGATTCGAGATCGCGAGCGCGGAATTCAGGCGTCGCCGCGACACCAGCGGGTACTCGACGTCGACGACGATCAGCGCCTGCGCACCCATCGCGCGCGCGACGGCGATCGGCAGGTTCTCCGCGAGCCCACCGTCGACCAGCAGGCGGCCACCGTACTCGACGGGCGCGAACAGACCCGGCGCGGACATGCTCGCCCGCATCGCCTTCGCGAGGTCGCCGCGGTCGAGGACCACCGCGCGGCCGGTGACGAGATCGGTCGCGACCGCCCGGAACGGCGTCGGCAGCGCATCGAAGCTCGCGACGTCCTCGTCGCGCAGCGTGAGCCGGCGCAGCGCTTCCTGCAACTGCTGCCCCTGGATCAGCCCCTTCGGCAACAGGAACTGCCAATGCTTCAGGCCGATCGGGAAACGCACCAGGAAATTCCGTTCGTCCTGCTTGCGCCGGAACGCGAGCGCGGCGCGCGGCGGCCGGTCCTGGAACGCCTGCTGCCAGTGCACCGAACGCATCATCGCGGCGATCTGCGCGGGGGTCATCCCGCTCGCGTAGAGGCCGCCGACGATCGCGCCCATGCTCGTTCCGGCGATGCAATCGACCGGCACCCGCAGTCGCTCGAGCACTTCGAGGACGCCGATGTGCGCGAGTCCGCGGGCACCCCCGCCGGAGAGCACGAGGCAGATCTTCGGCCGATGCGCCGCGGGCGCGACGATCGTGGCCGGCGCGGCCGTCGCCGAGCCGGCGATCGCCGCGATTCCGAGGACGCTTGCCGCGAGCCGCCTCATCGGGTCCCCGCGACCGCGGACGCTACAGCACCAGGTCGACCGTATCGGCGGTGAACGTGTTGGTCGACCGATCGTACACCCCTCGCGCCTGCAGCGAGATCGCCGGTGCCGACGAGGTCAACCCGGAGCTCAGCGCGGTCACGAAGCTCGCGAACGAATTGAATCCGCTGATCCCGCCGCTCGCACTGCCGAGCGCGAACAGCGGCGCGAACGTATTGCTCGCGGCGGACGTGGTCGGCACCACCTGCGGCGACGCCGCCAGCGAGTGCAGGTCGATCGATTCGCCGTCGATCTGGATCGTCGCGCTCGCGAGCGCGGAATTCGTCAGATCGACGGCGAAACCGCCACTCGACACACCGACGAACGGCGTCGTCGTGCCGGCGGCGCCCCAGCTCACCTGCAGACTCGCCGGAACCTGCGTCTCGGTGGCCACGGTCGAGGCGTTGAAATCCGGCGGTGCGCTGCCGTAGCCGTTGACCAGGCCGCCGAACCACAGCGGCGTGCCGGTCGCCGTGCCCGACAGGTCGGTCGCGCCGGTATTCACGCGATAGCTCGCGGCGCTCGTGTCCTCGGCCGCGGTCGTGCCGGTGCCGGCGAAGTTGAACGCGCTCGCGGGCCAGCGGTCGAGGGTCTGAAGGCCGATCGTCGCACTGCCGGCCGAGGCCGCGACCAGCGAACCGTTCGCCTGGGTCGGCAACAACCGTACCACGCCGGTATTCGCGGCCGATGCATCCAGCGTGACGACGCCGTTCGAGACCGAGTACGTGCCGATCGCGTCGATATGCTGGCCGACGCTGATCGACCGGTCGGTGAGCCCGGTCGCCGACGGATCGTCGTCGGCGGTCACGACCGTGTTCGGCCCGACCAGCACCGTCGAGTCCGCGTTCTCGAATTGCACGTAGCCGGTCTTGAAACTGAGCGTCGAACCCCAGACCAGCCCTCCGCGCACGGTCAGGGTATTGCCGCTGCGCGCGATCACCGTACCGACGAGATTCTGCGTATAGAAGGTCTCGACGCTCGTGCCGGCGAGCACGTAGACCGAATTGAATATGCCCGCCGTGCCGGTCGGCGTCGTCGTCGGCTGGAACGTCGTGTAGGCCGTGGTCATCGTCGTGCCGGCGGACGTCTGCGACAACACGTTGATCCCCGGGGCGCCGACGTAGTTCGTGCCGTTGATCGTGTAGACCGTGTTCTGACCGTTGAAGATCGTCAGGGAACCGATGTTGCTCGCCTCGTCGTAGAACGGCCGCTCATAGACCGTATAGGTGCCGAGACCGACGCTCGAATTGATCAGCGGTCCGCGGATGCGGATCAGCTTGGTGTCGGCCGGCGCGATCCCGGCGGTCATGAACGGGTCGACCGTGACCGTCGCGGGCGAGGTCGCGGTGTTGACCTGGTTCGAGGCGGGCAGGTCGAAGTTCAACGCGAGCCGTTCGGCGTTGCTGGTCGCGTAGCTCGACGTGAGCACCAGCGGGTTGTTCGGGTCGAATTTCACGGTGACGCTTACCGTCGTCACCGCCGAGCCGTTCGTGCCGACGACCTTCGCGGCCTGCGGCGCGCCGTTCTGCACGACCGAGACCGCGGCGTTCGTGTAATCCAGCGTGATCGTCGCGGAGACGTAGGTATCGATCGGCACGGTGCCGCTGCCCCACAGCTCGGCGACGTTCCCGAGGCGCGCGAAGTCGACCGGCTCGACGGTCGCGAGCGCGGTATAGCTGTTGCCGCTCTTGTCCTTGAGCACGATCGAATCGAGGTTCACGAGATAGCTCGCGAACGCACCGGGCTCCGCGGTCACGGTGACCCAGACGACGCCGTAGCCGCTGTTGTAATTGTGGCTGCTGCAGGCGACGAGGCCGAAGGCGGTCGCGAGGATCGCGGCGGTCTGGCGGCTGAAGAGCCGGGCCGCGGCCCGTAACGGATGGCGTAGCGTAGGGTGCACGAAGAGTTCCAGTGGTTCGGTCGTGTGGGTGGGTGGATCCCGGATGCGCGCTAGGATAAAGCCTTTCGCGGGCGCGCGGGAGTCGTGGATGGGCGCCGGGGTCGAGCGCCGACCCGTGGCACCTGCTGGGTGATGCAATGGATGTTGCCGCCGCCGAGCAAGACCTCGCGGCTGTCGACGCCGACGACCCGGCGCGTCGGGAACAGCCGCGCGAGCCCACGGCGCGCGGCCGCATCGCGCGGATCGCCGAACTGGGGCACGACGACGCTGCGATTGCCGACGTAGAAATTCACGTACGAGGCCGCCAGGCGATCCCCGCCCCGGCGCGGTCGGGTACCCGGACGCGCATCGAGTGACGCCGCTTCCTCCTCGCGCAGATAGAGCGGTCCCGGCTGGTGGAGCTTGTGGACGGTGAGCCGCCGTCCGTGGGCATCCCGTGCCGCGCGCAGGCGCTGCTCGGCGTCCCGGCTGATCGCGTATTGCGGATCCCGGCGGTCGTCCGTCCAGGTGAGCACGACCTCGCCCGGGCGCGCGAAGCACGCGAGATTGTCGACGTGGCCGCTGGTTTCGTCGAGGACCACGCCGCGACCGAGCCAGATCACCGTCCGCACGCCGAGGTACTCGCCGAGCAAGGCCTCGATCTGCGCTCTCGAGAGACGCGGATTGCGGTTCGGGTTCAACAGGCACTCCTCGGTCACGAGACAGGTACCCTGTCCGTCCACGTGGATCGATCCGCCTTCGAGCACGAACGGCGCCCGATAACGGTCGAGCCCCTCGATCCGCAGGATCTTGCCCGCGACCTGATCATCGAGATCCCAGGGGAAGTACGTGCCGCCGTCGAAGCCGCCCCAGGCATTGAAGATCCAGTCGACGCCGCGGCGCCGACCGCGCGCATCGCACACGATCGTCGGGCCGGTGTCGCGCACCCACGCGTCGTTCGCCGAGATCTCGACGACGCGAACGTCCCGCGGCAACCGTTCGGTGGCATTCGCGTATTGCGCCGCGGATACGCCGACGGTCACGGGCTCGCTCGTGAGGATCGCAGCGGCGATCGCCGCGAACGCCGCCTGCGCCGGCTTCGCGCCCCCACGCCACACGTCGGGGCGCTCGGGCCAGAGCATCCAGCAACCCGCGTGCGGAGCGAATTCCGCCGGCATTCGAAAGCCGTCGCGCGCCGGTGTCGACTTCAATGTGCGCAATGCGTGCCCCCGCGGCCGCGTGCTAGCATTGCGCACCCCGCGTGTCCCGAAGGGAGCGACTCGAATGCCAGAGGCCAAGCCGATGAATCTGAAACCGCCCGCGGGCGGCGAGAAAATCGAAATCTCGAACGGCAAACTCAAGGTGCCGGATCGCCCCATTATACCGTTCATCGAGGGGGACGGCACGGGCCGGGACATCTGGCGCGCGAGCGTTCGCGTGCTCGACGCCGCGGTCGCGAAGGCCTACGGCACGGCGCGCAAGATCCACTGGATGGAGGTCTACGCGGGCGAGAAGGCGAACACGCTCTACCATTCGTGGCTCCCGGAGGAGACCGTCGCGGCCTGCCGCGAATATCTGATCTCGATCAAGGGTCCGCTGACGACGCCGGTCGGCGGCGGGATCCGGTCGCTGAACGTCGCGCTGCGCCAGCTGCTCGACCTGTACGTGTGTCTGCGGCCGGTCCGATGGTTCAAGGGAGTCCCCTCACCGGTGCGCTTCCCCGAGAAGGTGGACATGGTGATCTTCCGCGAGAACACCGAGGACATCTACGCGGGCATGGAATTCGAGGCGGGGACGGCCGACTGCCGCAAGCTCCTCGGGATCCTGAAGGAGCAGTTCCCGAAGCAGTACGACAAGATCCGCTTCCCC
>JAGWPU010000160.1 GCA_028870355.1 Gammaproteobacteria bacterium
GAAGTCAACGGCGTTCCGCTCAAGGCCCGCAAGGGCCAGATGATCATCCAGGTCACGGATTCGGCGAGCATCTACATCCCGCGGTTCTGCTACCACGAGAAGCTGTCGGTCGCGGCGAACTGCCGCATGTGCCTCGTCGAGGTCGAGAAGGCGCCGAAGCCCTTGCCGGCGTGTGCGACGCCCGTGACCGAGGGCATGAAGGTCTTCACGAAGTCGCCGAAGGCGGTGGCCGCGCAGCGCGCGACGATGGAGTTCCTGCTGATCAACCATCCGCTCGACTGCCCGATCTGCGATCAGGGCGGCGAGTGCGAGCTGCAGGATCTCGCGATCGGGTACGGTCGCGACGTGTCGCGCTTCGCCGAGCGCAAGCGCGTCGTGAAGGACCAGAGCCTGGGGCCCCTGGTCTCGACCGACATGACCCGCTGCATCCACTGCACGCGCTGCGTCCGCTTCGGCCAGGAGATCCAGGGGTATCCGGATCTCGGCGCGGTCGGCCGCGGCGAGCGGATGCACATCACGACCTACGTCGAGCGCAGCGTCGACCATGAGCTGTCCGCGAACATCATCGACCTGTGCCCGGTCGGCGCGCTCAACAACAAGCCGTTCCGCTACCACGGCCGATCCTGGGAAATGACCCAGCACGCGCTGGTCTCGCCCCACGACGGTTTCGGGACCAACCTGTTCGGGCACGTGCTGCGCGGGCGGCTGATGCGGATCGTTCCGCGCGACAACGAGGAGATCAATGAAACCTGGATCGCGGACCGTGACCGGTTCGGGTTCGAGGGGATCTACTCCGATCAGCGCGTGACCCGTCCCATGATGCGGATCGACGGGACGCTTCAGCCGGTCGACTGGGAGGTCGCGCTGACCGCGGCTGCCGAAGGATTGCTCGCGACCCGGACCGCGCACGGCGCGGCTGCGACGGGCTTCCTCGCCTCGCCGATCGCGACGGTGGAGGAACTGTATCTCCTCGCGCAGATCGCGCGCGGATACGGCTCGCACCACATCGACCACCGGCTGCGGCAGCTCGATTTTCGAGCGGACGGTCGCGAAGGGCGGTTCCCCGCGCTCGGTCGGCCGATCGCGCAGATCGAGCGCCTCGATGCCGCGCTGATCGTCGGATCGCACCTGCGGCAGGAAATGCCGCTGCTCGCGCACCGGATCCGCCAGGCGGTGGTGAAGGGCGGCGCGAAAGTGGGGTTCCTGAACCCGCGACGGTACGAGTACCTGTTCCCGGTCGCTGCCTACGCGGTGTCCGAGCGCGACCTGGTCGCCGATCTCGCCGCGACGCTGCAAGCGGCTGCGACGCTCGCGGGCAAGGCGGTGCCGCCGGCCGCGGCCGGCGCGACGCCCGGCGAGGTGCACGAGGCGCTCGCTCGAACGTTGCTGCAGGGTGAGCGGCGCGCGCTGATCCTCGGCACCCTTGCCCAGCGCCACCCGGCGTACGCCGAGCTGCGCGTACTCGCGGCCGCGCTCGCCGAGATCGCGGGTGCCAGCCTCGGTTTCCTCGCGGAGGGTCCGAACGCCGCTGGCGCCTATCTCGCCGGTGCGGTTCCACACCGGCTGCCGGGCGGGGCGGAGGATCCGACCCCGGGGACGAACGCGCGCGCGATGCTCGAGGCCTCCCTGCGTGCGTTCGTGCTGCTCGGACCGATCGATCCGCAGGTGGATCTCGCCGGCGGCGCCGATGCGCTCGCGCGGGCGGAGCGCGTGATCGCCATCACCTCGCACCTGTCGGCCTCGCTCGCCGCTCACGCGCACGTCGTGCTGCCGGCGGGGAGCTTCGCCGAGACCTCGGGTACCTACGTGAACGTCGAAGGACGCTGGCAGAGCTGGGCAGGCGCCGCGCGGCTCGTCGGCGAGAGCCGGCCCGGATGGAAGATCCTGCGCGTGCTCGGGAACCTCCTCGACCTGGCGGGGTTCGACTACGAGAGCTCGGAGGAAGTGCGCGACGCGCTGCGCGCGATCGCGGGAACGAACGTCGAGCCCGAGACCCCGGGCCGCCTTGCGGGGGCCGAGGTCGCGGTGCGTGGCGCGATCGCGCCGTGGGTCGAGATCCCCCCCTATCAAGGCGATGCGCTGGTGCGGGAGTCCGCCGCGCTTGCCAAGACGAAGGACGGGCAGCTCGCCCGCGTCGTGATCTGATCATGTGGACCTGGGAACCCATTCGCGCATGGCTCTCGAGCCTGATCACGCCCTACTGGGCGAATCCGGCGCTGACTGCGGTGCAGATCCTGATGGTGATGATCGGCGTGATCCTGGTGATGGCGTTCTACACCCTCGCCGAACGCAAGATCATCGGATGGATGCAGTCGCGACGGGGCCCGAACCGGGTGAACCTGTTCTGGGTGCCGGGCCTCGGCCAGCCGTTCGCCGACGTCGTGAAGCTCCTGTTCAAGGAGATCCTGGTCCCGGGTAACGCGAACAAGGTGCTGTTCCGCATCGCGCCGTTCCTCACGATGATCCCGGCGCTCGCGATCTGGTCGGTGATCCCGTTCGCGCCGGAAAAGGCGTTCGCGAACATCGACGCGGGCCTGCTGTTCATCCTCGCGATGACCTCGCTCGGGGTATACGGCGTGATCCTCGCCGGCTGGTCGGCGAACTCGAAGTACGCGTTCCTCGGCGCGATGCGTTCCGCCGCGCAGATCGTCGCCTACGAGATCGCGATGGGATTCGCGATGGTCGGCGTGCTGATGGCGGCGGGTAGCCTCAATATTGGACGGATCATCGAGTCCCAGCACGGCGGTCCGCTCAGCTGGAACTGGTTCTGGCTGTTCCCGCTGTTCGTCGTCTATTACATCGCCGGCGTCGCCGAGACCAATCGCGCGCCGTTCGACGTCGCCGAGGGTGAATCCGAGATCGTTGCCGGCTTCCACGTCGACTACTCGGGAATGGCCTTCGCGCTGTTCTTCATCGCCGAGTACGTGAACATGATCCTGATCTCGGCACTGACCGTGATCTTCTTCTTCGGCGGATGGCTGTCGCCGTTCGACGGCTATCTCCCGGCATCCTCGCTGCTCGCGCAGCCGGGATTCTTCTGGTTCGGTTTGAAGACACTGGTGCCGATGTTCGGCTTCCTGTGGCTGCGCGCGACCTTTCCGCGGTACCGCTACGATCAGATCATGCGTCTCGGCTGGAAGGCGCTGATCCCGGTCACGCTGGTGTGGCTGTTCGTGGAAGGCGTGCTGATCTACTGCCACGTGGGTCCGTGGAAGGGACATATCTGACGATGCAAGGCATCCGCAGCTTCATCAAGACTTTCCTCCTCTGGGAACTGTTGCAGGGCCTGTGGGTGACCCTGAAGGAACTGTTCAGGCCCAAGGTGACGATCAACTATCCGGAGGAGAAGACGCCGCAGAGTCCGCGTTTTCGCGGCCTCCATGCGTTGCGGCGCTACCCGAACGGCGAGGAGCGATGCATCGCCTGCAAGCTCTGCGAGGCCGTCTGTCCGGCGCTCGCGATCACGATCGAGTCCGGCGTCGGCGAGGATGGCACGCGGCGCACGACGCGTTACGACATCGACCTGTTCAAGTGCATCTACTGCGGGTTCTGCGAGGAAGCTTGCCCGGTGGATGCGATCGTCGAGACCCGCGTCCTCGAGTACCACATGGAGCATCGCGGCGAGAACATCATGA
>JAGWPU010000019.1 GCA_028870355.1 Gammaproteobacteria bacterium
CGTGGCCGGCGTTCTGGTCTCCCTCGAGCACGCCGCTCAGACCATGGACGCCCGGGGAGCGACCGAACGCCGCGAAACCCGCATTGTGGAAGCGGGCGCGCACCCGGAAGCGCCAGGGCGCCCGCGAGTTCGCCCGCTCGAGCGACAGGCTCGCGTCGCGCCATTCCCCGGTCGGCGCCAGCGCGATCAATCGCGCCCGCGTGGAGTTCTGCGGCAGCAGCGCGGCCAGGGGCAGCAGGTTGTCGGCCCGCAGGTAACTCGCGTGTGCGCGCAGGTCGAGGCCGCCCCCGCGGATCCCGCGCCAGTTCACCTCGAAGCGCGACGGAGGATCGGTTCGACCATCGCGTTGCGCCTGCACGCGCTGGCCGGCGAGCGTCCACCGGTTCCCCGCGTGGGTCAATTGCAGGTGGCCGGCGATCCGGTCGAATCGCGCGAGCGCTCCACCGCTCGCACGCGCGACGACCCGGGTCGCGGAGAAATCGAACCCGGCCTGCGAGAGGTCGCGCCCGGTACCGCTCGCGACGAGGCGGAACGCCCCGCGCCCGGATCGCAGGTGACCGAGGGTGTCGGGCAGCAACTGCCGCCAACCCGCGAACGACACGCCGCGCGTCGCGAGCATCGCGTGCCAGCGCGGCGCGTCGGAGGCGTCGAGGCCGGCGGCCCGTCCGCTGAAGTGCAGTTCGCCGCCGAGTTCCGCGGGCAGGCGCGCGTCGAGGCGCACCTGCACGGCGCCCGCGTCTCGACGGGCGAGAAAATCGACGTGATCGAGGACGAGGCGCGGCAGCCGGCGATTCCAGCCGGTCACGGTCAGCCGGCCGTCACGGATCGACAGGATCCCCGGTGGCAGGTCGCTCGGACGAAACGCGGCCGCCGTCGAGCCCGCATCGTGCAGCGCGATCCCCGTCGTCAGGGAGAACCGCGCCGGCCCGGTTCGGGCGATCACGATGGTCGGGGAATCCAGGTCGATCCGCGGCGTGAACCATCGGCCGCTCTCGATGACCCGCCAGACGTCGATGCCGATCCGGCCGCGCACGGCCTTCGCGAGCACCTGTCGATCGTCGGCGGCCCGCAGCTCCAGGTCGCGGAACGAGAGTTCGGGGCCGTACCAGCGCAGCGCCGGAGACACCCGGCTGAAACGCACGTGCAAGCCGGTCTGCCGGTAGACCCAGGCCCGGATCTCGGCCTGGTATCGCGGCACCCGATCGATCGCGATCTTCATCGCGAGCAGCGCCGCGAGCAGCGCCGACAGCGCGATCGCCGCGCCGATGCCGAGGACTTTCGCGAATCGCCGCAACACCATCTACATCAGGACGACGTCGTACTGATCGACCGCGTAGAGCGCTTCCGTCTGCAGGCGAATGGGTTTGCCGACCGCGATCTCGATCTCCCCGAGCCCGGCGGACTCCTCGTCGAGCAGCCGTTCGATCACGTCCTGGTGAGCGAGGACCATGAGCTCCTGACACTCGAATTGACGCGATTGGCGAAGGATTTCACGAAAGATCTCGTAGCACACCGTCTCGGCCGTCTTCACGAAGCCCCGACCCTCGCAGGTGGGACACGCCCGGCACAGCAAATGTTCCAGGCTCTCGCGAGTGCGTTTGCGGGTCATTTCGACGAGGCCGAGCGGGGAGACCGACGAGATGCTGGTCTTCACGTGGTCGGTCGCGAGCGCGCGCTCGAGCGCCTGGATCACCTGCCGGCGATGTTCCGCCTCCTCCATGTCGATGAAGTCGATGATGATGATGCCCCCGAGGTTGCGCAGGCGCATCTGTCGGGCGATCGCGACCGCGGCCTCCAGGTTCGTCCGGAAGATCGTCTCCTCCAGGTTGCGGTGCCCGACGAACGCACCGGTGTTCACGTCGATCGTCGTCATCGCCTCCGTCTGGTCGATGATCAGGTAGCCGCCGGATTTCAGCGAGACCTTGCGGTCGAGCGCCTTCTGGATCTCCTCCTCGACGTGGTGCAGGTCGAACACCGGCCGCGGCGCCGCATGCAACTCGATCCGCGTGGAGGCTTCGGGCATGAACGTCTCGGCGAACTCCTGCATCTCGCGATACGCGGTCGCCTGGTCGATCAGCACCCGCTCGACGTCCGGTCGCAGCAGATCCCGCAGGATGCGCAGGTGCAACGGCAAATCGCCGTGCACCAGCGCCCCCGCGCGCGTACGCAGGCCCTTGTGTCGCACGACCTCCCAGAGCTTGCGCAGGTAGATCATGTCCCGTCGCAGCGCTTCGACCTCGGCACCCTCCGCGGCCGTGCGCACGATGAATCCCCCGTCGTCGCTCGGGTTGATCAGGTCCTGCACCGTGGTGCGCAGCCGTTCGCGCTCCGTCTCTTCTTCGATTCGCGCGGACACGCCGACGCCGTGCCCCTGGGGCATGTACACGAGATACCGCGACGGCAGCGTGATGAAGGTGGTGAGCCGGGCACCCTTCGTGCCGAGTGGATCCTTGACGACCTGCACCAGGATCTCGTCGCCCTCCGCGAGCAGCGAGCGGATCCCCTCCGGCCGAGACGGCTCGATGCCGGTGTCGGTATGACGAGGGTCGAGGATGTCCGAGGCGTGCAGGAACGCGGTGCGCTCCAGGCCGATCTCGACGAACGCGGCCTGCATGCCGGGCAGCACCCGGGAAACCCGTCCCTTGTAGATGTTGCTGATGAGTCCCCGGCGGCTCGCGCGCTCGAGGAACAATTCCTGCAGCACGCCGCCCTCGACGACGGCGGCCCGCGCCTCGTGCGCATTCGCGTTGATCAGGATCTCGAGGCTCATCGCGGACTCCATCGTGGCACGCCGGCCTCGGCGAGCAACGCCGCGGTTTCGAACAGAGGCAGCCCGACCACGCCCGAATAGCTCCCCTTCAGGTCGCTGACGAACACCGCCGCGTAGCCCTGGATCGCGTACCCGCCCGCCTTGCCACGTGGCTCGCCGGTCCGCCAGTACGCGCGGCGCTCGGCCTCGTCGATCGGCCGGAAGGTCACTTCGCTACGGCTGAGCCGTGAGCGCATCCCCGTGCGCGAGCGCACGGCAGCCGCGGTGAACACGCGATGCGTCCGGCCCGAGAGCAGCGCGAGCATCGCGACGCCATCGGCCTCGTCGACGGGCTTGCCGAGGATCCGACCGTCGATCTCGACGGTCGTGTCGGCCCCGAGCACCGGCGCGTCGCCGGTTCGCGCCCAGACGGCGTCGGCCTTCCGTTCGGCGAGTCGGCTCACGTACGCCGCCGGCGACTCCGCGGCGCACGGCGACTCGTCGACGTCTGCCTCGACCGCGCGGAACGGCACGCCGATCTGCGCGAGCAGTTCACGACGCCGCGGCGAAGCCGAGGCGAGATAGACGAATTCCGCAGGCATCGGATCCAGGATAGCCGAAACGGGCCTGGGCCCGCGACGGCGCTCAGGCACGATGATAGGGATGGCCTGCGAGGAGGCTCGCCGCGCGGTAGATCTGTTCGGCGACCAGCACGCGCACCAGTCCATGCGGGAACGTGAGCGGCGACAGCGACCAGCGGAAATCGGCGCGCTCGAGACACGCGGACGCCAGCCCGTCCGGGCCGCCGATCAGCAACGCGAGCGGCCGACCCTCCTGCAAGCGCCGCGCGAGCCACTCGGCGAGCTTCGCGGTCCCGAGCGCGGTCCCGCCGACGTCCAGCGCGACGACGTAGTCCTCCGTGCGCAAGGCCGCGAGCATCGCCGCGCCTTCGCGGGCGACCGCCGGGTGTGCCGGCTCCCCCTCGCGCCGCGGCGCGACCGGTATCTCGACGAGCTCGAGAGCGAGCGGACGGCGCAGCCGCCGCTGGTAGTCGTGAAAGCCGGCATCGATCCACGCCGGCAGGCGCGTACCCGCGGCGACGAGCCGGCACTTCATGCGCCGCGACGCCCGCGGCCGGTCAGCCGTGACCGGTCGGGCGTTTGACCGACTTGATGTCCCACAGCTTCTCCAGGCCGTAGAACTCGCGCACGCGCGGCAACATCACGTGCACGATCGTGTCGCTCAAATCGATCAAGACCCATTCGCCGTCGCGCAGCCCCTCGACGCCGTGGGGCCGGAAGCCGGCTTCCTTCGCCTTCTCGACGACTCGCTCGGCGATCGAGCGCACGTGCCGATCGGAGGTTCCGCTCGCGATCACCAGCCGGTCGGCGATGTCCGTGACGCCACGCACGTCGAGCTCGGTGATCGACTGCGCCTTCATGTCGAGCAGCGCGTCGCGGATCACCGCGTCGACCGTCGGCTTCGCCGGCGCAGCCTTCACGACGGCGCGGCGGCGCGGCGACGCGGTCTTCTTCTTCGAGGGCCGCTTCTTCGCGGCCACGGTCTTCTTCTTCGAACTCACTGATTGACCCGTGCTTTGGAGTAACAGTTCGCCTCGAGGATCAGCTCCCGAACGGCATCCGGCATCAGATAGCGCGGATCGCGTCCCATCGCGATCGACTGCCGGACGTCGGTCGAGGAGATCTCGAGTTGCGTGACGGCGTGGACGAAGATGCAACCGGCGCGGGCTTCGTGCAGATCGCCGCTGCGCCCCGTCCCGTGATCGACCAGCAGTTCGCCGAGCGGACCCATCCCCGGTGCGCGCCAGCCGGGGCGGTGCGCGACCACCAGGTGCGCGAGCTGCAGGAGTTCGCGCCACTGGTACCACTTCGGCAGGCTGAGGAACGCGTCCATCCCGACGATCATGCACAGGCTCCGATCGGGATTCTCGTGGCGCAGCTCCGCGAGGGTCTCGACCGAGTACGACGGGCCCGCCTTGCGGATCTCACGGTCGTCGACCACGAAGCCCGGCTGACCGGCGATCGCCGCCTCGACCATGCGCAACCGCAGCGCCGGCTCCGCGAGGGGCCGATCGCGGTGCGGCGGATTGCCCGCCGGCACGAACCGGATCTCGCGCAATCGCAGCGCTTGCTGGAGCTCGAACGCGGTGCGCAGGTGCGCGTAGTGAATCGGGTCGAACGTCCCGCCGAAGATGCCCATCGGGTTCATCCGGCTACCCTGCCTGAAACGCGCGGCGGTTGCAAAGCGCCGGCGAGCGCCGCGGTGAGCCCGGCGAGCTCGGTCCACGGGTCCCCCGGCGCGACCCCCTTCACGACCCGATCCGCGCGCGCCGCCGCCGCGAGCAACGCCGCGAGCGGCACCGAATCGAGTCTCGCGACCGCGCGCTCGGATGGCGTCGCCGCCTGGCTCCAGCCGCCGCGCCCGGCCGCGGCGCGTTGGCCGCGCCGTTCGCGCGCCTGCCACAGGCCGCGCAGTTCGCGGACCAGCGCCCACAGAACGAGCGCGGGCTCGCGACCCTCGCTGTGCAATCCGTCGAGGATGCGCAACGCGCGCAACGCATCGCCGTCGGCCGCGGACGCGGCGAGCTGGAACACGTCGTAGCGTGCGCTGTCGGCGACCACGCGCTTCGCGAGATCGAGATCGATGCGCTCGCCGCTCGCGAGCAACACCAGGTTCTCCAGCTCCTGCTTCGCGGCGAGCAGGTTGCCCTCGACGCGGTCGGCGATCAACCGTGCCGCCTCGGCGTCGAGCTCGTGGCCGAGCCGCCGCGCGCGTCCACGCAGCCAGTTCGGCAACTCCTCGACCCGCACCGGCCACGCGGTGACCCAGACGCCGTGCTCGGCGATCCCGCGAACCCACGCGGCATCGGACGTCTTGCGGTCGAGCTTGCCGGTCACCACCAGCAGCACCAGGTCCGGCGCCGGTCGAGCGGCGACTTCGCCGATCAGCGCCGCCCCCTTGTCGGGCTTGCCACCGGGAATGCGCAGCTCGAAGATCCGCCGATCGGCGAACAGCGACGGCGAGCGGATCTCCGCGCTCAGGTCGTCCCAGGAGAACGTGCGATCGACGTCGAACACGCGCCGATCCGTGAAGCCGGCGGCGCGGGCCGCGGCGCGAATCGCGTCGGCCGCCTCCCCGACCAGGAGCGGCTCGTCGCCGGACACCAGGTACGTCGATGCGAGCGCGCGCGCGAGCGCGCCGTGCAGCTGCTCGACGTTCAGGCGCATCGCGCCCCCTGCGCAACGTCTGCGCGGGCCACCGCTTCTGTCGACGCCGATTCCCTCACGGCCGGCAGTTTATCCGGATCGAGTCACGTCCGCGCGAGGACCGGCCGGATCGCGCGGCGGGGCGCCACGCCGGCGCGCCGGTGCGCAGCCGGCACAGGCCGCGCACGGCCCGGGCGTCGC
>JAGWPU010000161.1 GCA_028870355.1 Gammaproteobacteria bacterium
CACGTGGTTGAAGGATTCGCTGTTGGCTGAGTTGAACAGCGAGCCGCTCTGGTCGATTTGATTGAAGACGACGCTGCCGAAGCCGGGCAGCAGCGCCGCATTGCCGCCGATGCTGTTCGTCTGCGGGTTTTCGGCCGACACGGCGACCCAGACGCCGTTTCCGAAATTCTCCGTCACGCGGAACTGGGGCTGGCGCGCCCAGACGAAGCCCGGGACGTACTGCGCGTCGATCTGCGGCGGGGTCAGTTCGTTGCGCGGCGTGATGCCGTGCGTGTTCATCGTCGCGAGCGACCAGTTCTGGCCTGCCAGCAGATGCAGGCCGATGTCGTTCCAGTCGACCGTGCCGTACAGGTTGCGGATCCGCAGGTTGAACGAGTTGCTCTCGTTCGAGTTCGCGGTCTGCGCGGCGGCGTTGAAATCGAACTCGCCGTAGAACGCGAGGTGCGTCTGCGGATTCACGTCGCCCTCGACCAGGGTCGCGAGGCGGCTCTGGCGGGCGGTGAACCGCAGTTCGCTCTGATGCCCGACCGGGTTGTTCGGATACGGGATCCCGCCGAAGCTCGAGCCGATGTCCGCGGTCTCGTTGTGCGAGCGGTAGATCGCTTCGGCCGCGAGGAACCCGCCGAGCGTGATCTTCACGCCCTTGTACTCGATCACGCCGGGCGGCGTCTTCGCCGCCTTCAACTCGCTCGCGACGCGCGCGGGAATCGCCGCCGCATCCGCCTTCGCCGCCGCCGCCTGGGCAGCGGCCGTGTCGACCTCGCTCTTGGTCTGTTGCTGCGCCTGGACCTGTCGATCGATCTGGTGTTGCAGCGTATCGACCTGTGCGCGCAGGGCCTGCAGCTCTCGTTCGAGCTGCTTCGTCGACTCGGCGCTCGTGGCCGCGTGCGCAGCGCCCGGCGCGGCGGTCGCGATCAGGCTGCCGACGCTCGCGGCAGCGAGCAGCGATCTGGTAACGTGCATGGCTTCCCTCGTCCTCTAATAGTAGTGATGGATGGTGACGGATCGTCGTGGACCCCATCCGCCGCGAGCCCGGAACGCGAGCGTGGCCCCCTCGACGGGACGCATCATCGGCCGGCCGTGTTACAGTCTGATGACACCGGAGGGTCGGTGGTGGTCGCACGGCCGCCGGGGCGGGGGGTGGCTGCACCGCCCGGCGGGCGTGCCTGACGGGGCGGGGCTAGTTGCGCGCGATGGCGACCGCGGCCCGACGGTAGCCCGCCGGCCGGTAGAACAGGATCCCGGCGACCAGACCGCCGATGCCGACGATCCGGGTCGTCGTGTTGAACGTCGAGATCGCGTACACGCCGAGCGTCATCAGCGCGACCGCGCTCAGCGCGGGAACGACCGCGTAGTGCAGGAACGTGCCGAGCGACTGCTTGTAGCTGTCCCGGTACAGCCACGCGCACACGAGTCCGGCGAGGCCGTAGTAGTAGGACACCTGGACCGCGATCGCATTCACCGAGTCCGCGAGGATCGACGCGATCGACGGCATGAAGCTCGACGCGAAGATCACGACGAGGCCGATCGCGAGCAGCAGGTACATCGTTCGCACCGGCGTGACCGTGCGCTCGTGGACCTCGCCGAAATAGCCGGGCAGCGCCCGGTCCCGGCCCATCGCGAACAGGGTGCGCGAGAACTGCAGCATCGTCGTCTCGAGCGTCGCGATGCTCGAGAGGATCAGCGCGAGTGCGGCGGCGTAGCCGCCCACCTTGCCGAGCCCGGCCGCGACCGCGACGTGATAGATCAGGTTGTCGGAGAATCCGCTCGCGTCGCGCAGCGAGAACAGCATCAGCGTCGCGGCGGTGAACGCCGCGAACGAGGCGATCGTCACGAACACGCTGAGGAAGCCGCCATTGCCGGCGGCGTTCGGTCGGTCGTTGCGCGTCTCCTCGGACAGGTTGGCGGTGACGTCCCATCCCCAGTACAGGAACACCACGATCAGCGCGGACGACGCGAAGGTCGCGCGGGAGTAGTGGAAGCCGAACCAGGCCCAGGAGAACGGATTCACCGCGTGGCCGGTCTGGGTCGCGACGAACGCGGCGATCGAGATCCCGAACAGGATCACGAGTTCGATCGTGCTCATCACGACCTGAACCTTGCTCGTGATCTCGATTCCGGAGATCAGCACGAGGCCGATCGCGACGAACCAGACCGCGCCGATGCTGGTCGTGAGCAGCACGTGGTCCGCGAGCGCCGGATCGATCAGGTCGATCGTCGCGGTGCCGAGCGGGACGCTGCCGGTGACCATGAACACCATCGACGCGATCAGCAGCGCCCAGCCCGAGAAGTACCCGAACAGCTTGCCGAAGCCGATCTTGGTCCACTCGTAGGCGGCCCCGGCGTTCGCGATCCGATGATTCAGGCCCTTGTACGCGGTGGCGATGCCGAGCATCGGCAGCGCGAAGATCATCACGGCGTTCGGCGAGAACATTCCCGCGGTCACGAGCAGGCTCGAGATCGCGACCGCGATCGAGAAGCCGGGCGCGCTGCCGGCGACTCCCATGATGATCGATTCGAAGAACGAGAGTGAGTTGGCTTTCAGCTGGTCGCTCATGCGCGCTCCCGAGTCGCCCCGCGCGCCCTCGCGCGCCGGCCGAGTCCCGTCTGCATCCTACAGGTAGAAATCGTATTCGCGGGGGAGGACATCGCGGAGCAGGGCCGCGTTTTCCCTGCGCTTCAGCTCCCGATAGGCGTCGAGGAACCGCGGCGGCAGATAGCGCCCGAGCGCCTTCGAGTCGCGCATCCGGTCGAGCGCGGCGAACAGGTCGTTCGGGAACCCCTCCGAGTGCCCCCCGCCGACCGCGCGGCCATGCGTCGGCGCGGTCGGCTCGAGCGCGTCCTCGATTCCATGCAGGATCGCCGCGAGGATCGCCGCGAGCGTGAGGTGCGGACTCGCATCCGCCCCGGCGACACGATGCTCGATGCGGCGGCCCTCGGGACCCGACGCGGGGATCCGGAACGCGACGCTGCGGTTGTTCGCGCCCCAGTCGAGGCTGCGCGGCACGAACGGCCCGAGGAAGCGCCGGTGCGAGTTCAGGTTCGGCGCGAACAGTCCGACCGAGTCGTACATCAGCGCCTGCATCCCGGCGATCGCCCGGCGCAGCAGCGTCTCGCCGCCGGCCGTGCCGAAGCGATTGATGCCGTTCTCGTCGGTGACGCTGACGTGCACATGCAGTCCGTTACCGGGCTGATCGAGGAATGGCTTCGCCATGAACGTCGCCTGGGCGCCGGCCGCCTGGGCGACGCCCTTCACGATGCGCTTCAGGAGCACCGCGTGGTCGGCCGCGAGCAGCGGGTCGGCGACGTGCCGCAGGTTGATCTCGAACTGGCCGACCCCGTACTCGGCGACCGCGCCGCAGACCGGCACGCGCTGCGCGGCGGCGGCGGCCTCGACGCGTTCGAGGAACGCCGCGTTCGACTCGATCGCGTCCATCGACAGGTTCTGTGCGCGTCGCGGCGGATCGGCGTTCGGGCCGCAGGCCGCGAGCGCTATCCCGCCGTCCGGGCGGCGCCGCGGATCGACCAGATAGAACTCGAGCTCGCAGGCGACGACCGGATGCAGCCCGGCCTCGCGGCAGCGGTCGACGACCTGGCCGAGGATCATCCGCGGATCGAACCAGAAGCGCTCGCGCGAGGTGATGTCGCGCATCTCGCAGATCACCTGCGCGGTCGGCATCCGGGTCCAGGGCGCGAGGCAGACCGTACCCGGGACCGGCAGCGCCGTCCCGTCGGGATCACCGTCCGAGGTCCCCATCCCGTGCACGTCGTGCCCGAGCCCGCGGCTGTCGGCGATCAGCGCCGACGCGGAGAACTGCACGCCCTCGACGAACACCTTCGCCGCATCTTCCAGCGCGACGCGCTTGCCGAGCGTGTTGCCGTTCACGTCGATCACGAACGCGTCGAGCGCGGTCACCTGCGGGTGCGCGCGCAGGAACTCCCTCCATTCCTCCACCGGATCCGTCGCGTCGGTCGCGTGTCCCATGATCGGTCCTTGTGTCATCGCCGAACGTCCCGCTCCATGCCCTTCGCGTCACAGCCGGTCGCGCAGCGCGTACCAGGACATCGCGGCGATCAGCGTCGGCCAGCGCAGCGCGGGGCCTCCGGGGAACGCCGGTACCGGCACGCGGGCGAACCGTTCGAATCCGCCGCGCTCGCCGGCGATCGCCTCGGCGAGGAGCTTGCCGCAATACGGGGCGAGCAGCACGCCGAGCCCCGAGAACCCGCTCGCGTTGTACAGGCCGGGCTCGAGCTCGCGGATGAACGGCATCCGCGTCGGCGTGATCGCGAGCGTGCCACCCCAGCCGTAGTCGAACCGCGCATCCGCGAGTTGCGGGAACAGCCGCAGCGCGTGCGGCCGCACGAATGCCGCGATGTCGCGCGGAAACCGGTACCCGTAGGTTTCGCCGCCGCCGAACAGCAGCCGATGGTCGACCGTCGTGCGGAAATAGTTCACCACGAAACGCGAGTCGGATACCGCGATACCGCCCCGGATCAGCGCGTCGGCGCGTTCGGCGCCGAGCGGCTCGGTCACGGCGACGAAATTGTTGATCGGCATCACGTGCCGCTCGACGACCGGGGAGATGCCGCGCAGGTAACCGTTGCACGCGAGGATCACGTGCGCGGCGCGCACGTTGCCGCGCGTCGTGCGCACCTGCCAGTCACCGCCGACGCGGGAGATCCCGAGAACGCGCGAGTCCTCGTGCAGGCGCGCACCGCGGCTTGCGGCCGCGCGCGCCATGCCGAGCGCGAGGTTCAGCGGATGCAGGTGGCCGCTGCGGCCGTCGAACGCGCCGCTGTGGTAGTCCTCGGTCGCGACCGTCGCACGCACCTCGTCGCGGTCGAGGAAGCGGATGTGCGGGTAGCCGTAGCGTTCGCGCAGATGGTCGACGTACCGGCGGGTGGCGTCCGCCAGGGATGCCTTGTGGTCGGCGTACAGCACGCCGGGCCGGTAGTCGCAGCGGATCCCGTAGGTGTCGATCAGTCGGTCGAGATGCCCGCGCGCGTCGAGCGCGAGCTCCCACAGGCGACGGGCGTCCGCGGGGCCGAGGCGCTTCTCCAGCCACTCTTGATCACGGCGCAGGCCGACGTGCGCCTGTCCGCCGTTGCGGCCCGTGGCGCCCCAGGCGAGGAGCGACTGTTCGAGCAGCACGACCTCGAGGCCCCGTTCGGCCAGATGCAGCGCCGCGCCGATCCCGGTGAAGCCGCCGCCGATCACGCAGACGTGAGCGCTGCGGTCACCGTCGAGCGGGGGCGCGTCGACCGGTTCGTTCAGCGTCGCCGCGTAATACGAGGGCGCATGAACGGTGCTCGGTGCGAGCGCAGATTGTCGGCGCGGGGTCAGCATTTGTGATCACAGATCGTTCGAATCAGCATACACGAAGCCGCTTTCGCCGATCAAACCCATGCCGTCGCGGATGTCGGCCCGGATCGCCCGGCCGAGTCCGGCGGCGTCGCGGGCCGCGATCGCCCGCAGCGCGAGCGCGTGCTGATCGACGAGGTTCGCGGTGCCGACGCGGCCGTAGACGACCCGCATGTACGGACCGAACTGCAGCCACAACGTCTCGATCAGGCGGTTCAGGATGCCGCGCGGCCGTGCGTCGTAGATCAAGAAGTGAAAGTCGAAGTTGCCCTGCATGTAGGCCGGCAGGTCGCCCCCGCCGATCGCCGCGCCGATCGCGTCGTCGACCTGCCGCAGCTTCTTCAGGCGCCTCCCGTCGATGAAGGGCAGCGCCTCGGTCGCCGCCTCGGGCTCGAGGAGTTCCCGGCACCGCAGCAGCTCGCGGAATCGTCCCTCGGTCATCGCCGGGACGATCACCCGGCGTTTCGAGCGGATCTGAACCGCCCCTTCGGCCGCGAGGCGGCTCAGCGCCTCGCGGACCGGCGTCTGGCTGACGCCGAGTTCCTCGGCGAGCTGGCGCGTCGAGAGCCGTGCGCCCGGCACCACGCCCCCGGTGATGAACCGTCGCGAGAGCTCGGCGTGCACGTTGCGATGGAGCGGCACGGGCGCGTCAGCGGCGCCG
>JAGWPU010000020.1 GCA_028870355.1 Gammaproteobacteria bacterium
CGTCCCCTGGCCCAAGTCCTTGAGCGGGCTCATGTTCGTCGGCTTCACGATCGTCGCCGCACCGCTCCTGGTCGCGATCGTGAACGCCGCCGTGCAGATGAACCGGCTCTCGAACCGCAGCGAGCAGCTCGTGATCCACGGAATGCAGGGCACCCGCAACATCCAGCTGCTGCTCGAGGACATCGGCACGCTCGAGCGCAGCGCGCGGCTCTACCAGATCCTCGGGAGCGCGGACCTGCTCGAGGGCTACGCGCGCACCACCGCGCGGCTCGATCGCGCGGCGAGTGCGCTCGCCCGGCTGCCGCTCGACCGGCAGTCGGCCGCGGACCTCGCGACGCTGCGCGCTCAGGCGGATGCGCTGCTCGCGCAGCTACGCACGACGCCACCGAACGACCCGCAGCTGAACGCGCTGATCGGGGCGTTCCCGCACCTCGCGAGCCTTGCGTCGCGGATCTCGGACCGCACCACCGCGACGATCGGCCACGAGCTCACCGACCTGCAGCTCGCGGCGGCGCGCACCCAGCGCACGCTCCTGTGGCAATCGCTCCTGCTCGTCCCGCTGACCCTCGCGGTCGTCGGCGTGTTCACCTACCTGATGGGGCGGCCGCTGCGCGCGATCGACCGCGCGATCGGCGAACTCGGGCGCGGCACGTTCTCGCGCCCGATCGCGATCGGCGGACCGAAGGATCTCGAGCGGCTCGCCTCGCAGCTCGAGTGGCTGCGCTCCCGGCTCCTGGAACTCGCGCAGGAGAAGAACCGCTTCCTGCGCCACATGTCGCACGAGCTCAAGACGCCGCTCGCGAACATCCGCGAAGGCACCGAGCTCCTGATGGACGGCGCGGTCGGGGAGCTGAAGAGCGCGCAGCGCGAGGTCACCGCGATCCTGCGCGAGAACAGCATGAAGCTGCAGCGGCTGATCGAGAACCTGCTGAGCTTCAGCGCGTGGCAGGCGAACAGCCTCGGCCTCGAGGTCTCGGAGTTCCGGTTGCGCCCGCTCGTGAAGACCGTGCTCGAGAACCAGCAGCTCACGCTGGTCGCGCAACGCGTGCGGCTCGAGGTGCAGATCGAGGATCTCGCGCCCGCGGCCGACCGCGCGAAGCTGCGGCTGATCCTCGACAACCTGCTGTCGAATGCGATCAAGTTCACCCCGCGCGGCGGCACCATCGCGATCCACGCCCGCGCCGACGGCGAGGACCTCGTGATCGACGTGAGCGACAGCGGCCCCGGCGTCCCGGCCGAGGAACGGCAGCGGATCTTCGAGGCGTTCTATCAGGGCAAGACGCCGCAGGGCGGCTACGTCAAGGGCACCGGGATCGGGCTCTCGGTCGTGACCGAGTTCGTGAACGCCCATCACGGGGCGATCCAGATCCTCGACGCGCCGGCCGGCGGCGCGCTGTTTCGGGTGCGACTGCCACTGCGGCAGACGATCGTCGCGCCACCGGAGAACGCCTATGCGGCTTGAATTCCGCTCGCTCGTCGCGTGCGCCCTGCTGGCGCTCTCGACGAGCGGCTGCACGCTGATCGAGGACCTGCGCCACCCGCCGGCCCCGCCGCCGGCGCCGCCGACCGCGGCCCGCGTCGACCTCGAGCTCCTGAGCCGCCTGCCGACGGACGCCCCGGCGCAGCAGGCGACCGAGCTCGCCGACGCGCAGCGCGACGCCGCCGCCGACCCGAGCGCGACCAACCGGCTGCGGGTCGCGCTGCTGCTCGCGACCCCGGGGCACGCGGCCGCCGATCCCGTCGCCGCGCGGCGACAGCTTTCCGAAATCCTCGCGAGCCACGACACTCTGAGCGCCGAGGAGCGGATGCTCGCGACGATCGAGCTCGCTCAGATCGAGCGGCAGCTCGCACTCCTCGAGACGAATCGTCGGCTGTCCGACCAAGCGGCGGCGCAGACGCAGGCCACGGCCGCCGATGCCCACCGCCGGCTGATCGCCGCGCAGGCCGAGAACGCGAGGCTGCGCAAGGCGCTCGCCGACGCCCAGGCGAAGATCGACGCGGTCACGCACATCGAGCGCTCGATCGGCGAGCGCTTGAACGGAGGATCTCCGCCGCGATGACGAGGAGACCGGAGGATGAGCCTTTGAACGCCTATACCAGCGCCGTCACGACCCCGCTCGGCTTCGGGCTCGGCCCGCGCGCGCCGCGCGAGGAGTCGCCGGCGCCACGCCGCAAGGCGCGCCTCCTGGTCGTCGACGACGATCCGGGGCTCCTGCGACTGCTCACGATCCGCCTGCGCGCGGAGAACTACGAAGTCGAGGCCGTCGAGAGCGGTACCGCGGCGCTCGCCGCGTGCGTGCGTTTCCGTCCCGACCTCGTGATCACCGATCTGCGGATGGACCAGATGGACGGGATCGGGCTCCTGAAGGAGCTGCAGAGCCGCTGGCCGGGCCTGCGCGTGATCATCCTGACCGCGCACGGCACGATCCCCGATGCGGTGCGCGCGACCCAGAGCGGCGCGTTCGGCTTCCTCACCAAGCCGGTGGAGAAGCAGGAACTGCTCGACCAGGTGCAGAAGGCGCTCAAGGTGTCGGGCTTCGCGCAGGTCGACGAAACCTGGCGCGCCGGCATCGTGACGCGCAGCGAACTGCTCGAGGACAAGCTCGCGCAGGCGAACATGGTCGCGGGCACCGACGCGCGCGTCCTCCTGAGCGGCGAGAGCGGCACGGGCAAGGAGCTCTTCGCGCGGGCGATCCACGAGGCGAGCCCCCGGCGCCGCCAGCCGTTCGTCGTCGTGAACTGCGCGGTGCCGGACGAGGCGCCGCTGGAAATCGAGCTCTTCGGCTACGAGGCCGGCGCGTTCCCGGGTGCGCAGAAGGCACAGCGCGGACAGCTCCTCGCGGCCACCGGCGGCACGCTGCTGCTCGACGACGTCGACGGCCTGCCCGCTCGGCTGCAGGCGAAGCTCCTCGCGGTGCTCCAGGACGGGGTGCTGCGCCCGCTCGGCGGCGAGCCGGTCGCGGTCGACGTGCGCGTGATCGCCGCGACCCGCACGGACCTGCGCCGCGAGATGGAAGTCGGCCACTTCCGCGAGGATCTGTATTACCGGCTGAACGTCGTGCACATCGACCTGCCGCCGCTCGCGCGGCATCGCGAGGACATCCCGCTGCTGGTCGCGTACTTCCTCGACCAGCTCGCGAAGGAGACCGGCGAGCGCAAGATCTACGCACCCGAGGCGGTCGAGCTGCTCGCGACCGCGGAGTGGCCGGGGAACGTCCGGCAGCTCGCGAACGTCGTCCGCCAGAACGTCGCGCTGACCCACGGTGCGATCATCACCGCCGAGGTCGTGCAGCAGTCGCTCGGCACCGGGTCGCCGCGACTGCCCTCGTTCGACGAGGCGCGCGATGAGTTCACGCGCAGCTACCTCTCGCAGATCCTGCAGATCACCGGCGGGAACGTGAGCCAGGCCGCCCGGCTCGCGAAGCGCAATCGCACCGACTTCTACAAGCTCTTGTCCCGCCACCAGCTGCAGCCGGACGACTTCAAGCGCAGCTGAGCGGCGTTCAGGCCCTCGCGGAATAGAACGCGGCGAACGACGCGACCACGTGGTCCAACTGCGCGCGCTCGAGCTCGGGGTAGATCGGCAGCGCGAGGCATTCGGCCGCCGCCCGCTCGGCCTCGGGAAAGTCGCCGGCACGGTGGCCGAGGTACGCGAAACATTCCTGCAGATGCAGCGGTACCGGATAGTAGATCTCGGTCCCGACGCCGCGCTCGGCGAGGTGCGCGCGCAGCGCGTCGCGCTCCCGCACCCGCACGACGTACTGGTTGTAGATGTGCCGGTACCCGGGGAGCGCGCGCGGCGCCACGACCCGGTCGGCGAGCCCCGCGGCCGCGAACGCCGCATCGTAGTGGGCCGCATTGCGCTGCCGCCCCTCGGTCCAGCCGTCGAGGTACTTGAGCTTCACCCGCAGCACCGCCGACTGCAGCTCGTCGATCCGGAAGTTCCCGCCGACGTAGCGGTGGTAGTACTTCGGGTGTCCGCCGTGCACGCGCAGGACGGTGAGCCGCTCGGCGAGCGCGGGATCGTTCGCGGTGCACAGACCCGCATCGCCGAACGCACCGAGGTTCTTGCTCGGGAAGAACGAGAAACAACCGACGTCGCCGATCGAACCGGCGCGGGCGCCCGCCGTGCCTTCGCTGCCGATCGCCTGCGCCGCATCCTCGATCAGCCGCAGCCCTTGTGCGCGCGCGAGCGCGCCGAGTGCGCTCATATCGGCGCACTGACCGTACAGGTGCACCGGCAGCAGCGCCGCGACGCGGCCGCCGGTCACGCGATTGCGCAGGATCCCGTCGCGCCGCTCGCAGCCGCGCTCGAGGAACGCCGCCACGGCGTCCGGCGCGAGATTGAAGGTCACCGGATCGATGTCGCAGAACACCGGCCGCGCGCCCAGGCGCGCGATCGTGCCGGCGGTCGCGAAGAACGTGAACGGCGAGGTGATCACCTCGTCGCCGGCACCGATCCCGAGCGCCATCGCCGCGAGCAGCAGCGCGTCCGTGCCCGAGGACACGCCGACGCCGAACCGCGCGCCGCAGTACGCCGCGGTCTCGATCTCCAGCGCCCGGGTGTGGGCGCCCAGGATGAACTGTTGACTGGCGCACACTTCCTCGATCAGAGGCATGACCTCGTCGCGAAACGTCGCGAACTGCGCCTTGAGGTCCAGGAGCGGAACTTTGATCATCGTGCGCGCAGGATACC
>JAGWPU010000162.1 GCA_028870355.1 Gammaproteobacteria bacterium
CCGCGGCGGCGGCCGGCCGACGGATCGCCTCGGCGAGGCGCTCGCGCAGCGGGCCGTGAGCGACGTCGCGCGGCGCGCCGGCCCCGACTCGTGCGAAGTACTCCCGCCACTCGGGATCCACCGAGGTCGGGTCCGCGAGGAATCGTTCGTAGAGATCCTCGACGAAAGCGGCATTGCCGCCATAGAGCATCGACGTGGACGATTGCTCAGCCATTGATTGGGTCATGGATGCATCGGTACCGCGAGTAGGACGCGGAAAGCGTCAGAGGACGTCAGCGAGTGCTGCGGGAATTCGCCATCAGGTGCGCAATTTTAGCGCAAGGGACTCGAATATGGAACGCGATCCGGCGGGCGATGCGCCTAGATCGTGACGTGCGTGCCGATCCGCTGCAGCAGCCAGAACTCGTAGCCGATCAGCGCGGCGTAACCCGCGAGCAGCGCGTACAGCGCCATCTCCACGCGCAGCGCGCGATACAGCCGGTAGCGCGAGGCGGCGACCAGCAGCACCACGCCGATCCCGGTCATCGCCATCTTCGCGGCCGCGAACACGGTCGCGTCGTGTCCGATCGCGCGCGCCATCAGCGGGTTCGCCTCGACCGCGCCGACCGACAGCAGCTTCAGCGTGAGCACGGCGTCGCCCGCGCACAGCAACAGGATCGCGATCGCGATCGGCAGCAGGTGCCAGGCGTGCCAGTCGACGAGCACGAAGCGCTCGTGATCGTCGCGACGGCGCCCGCCGCGCCGGCGCGGCTTGATGCCGCCGTACCAGATCGACCACCAGTGCCGCCGTCGCCGATCGGCGACGCGCCGTTCGACCGCACGCGCCGTCGGCGGCTTCGGAGTCGACGGCTTCGGATCCGTGCCCTTCATCCACGGCACTATCCGGGCGCGACTCGCCGGTTCGCAAGCGCGGTGCGTCAAACTGCGCGCGGGATCACGCTCCGCGCGTCTTCAGGCGCAGGCTCTCCCAGCTGGCATCGGCGATCCAGCCGCCGTCGACGGGGAGGCTCACGCCGTTCACGAACGCGCTGCGCTCGGCGTCCGCGAGGAACGCGATCGCCTCGGCGACGTCCTCGGGGCGCGCGAAGCGCGCCATCGGCACGCGGTTGGTGATGTCGGTGTCCGAGTACGCACCGCTCCCCTGATCCTTCTCGTCCATCTCGGTCTTGATCCATCCCGGGCAGACCGCATTGACACGCACGCCGCGCGCGCCCCACTCGGCCGCGAGCGTCCGGGTGAGTCCGATCAGTCCGTGCTTCGAGGCGTTGTAGGCGCTGCGATGGCCGATCCCGGCGAGCCCGGCGACCGAGGCGACGTTCACGATGCTGCCGCGGCGGCGCTCGAGCATCTGCACGCCGAGCGCCTTCGACAACAGGAACGGCCCGAGGAGATTCACGTCCATCACCCGCCGCCAGTCCGCGGCGCTCGTGTCCTCGGCGGGTCGGATCAGGCTCACGCCCGCGTTGTTCACGAGCACGTCGGCCGCGCCGGCGCGGCTCGCGACCCAGCCGGCGACCTCGGCCGCGAAGGCCTCGGCGACGATGTCGCCGGTGAGCGCATCGGCGGCCGCGCCCGCGGCGCGCAGGCTCGCGAGCGCGCGCTGCGGATCCTGCCGGTCGAGCAGCAGCAGCTGGTATCCGCGTTTCGCGAGCAACGCGCTCACGCACAGCCCGAGGCCCTGCGCGGCGCCGGTGACGACGGCCAGTTTCATCGCGTGTCTCCTTCGGATCAGACCGTCGCGAGCGCGCCGACGAAGTCCGTGACCGGGAGCGCGGCGAGCTTGCTGCGGTCCGCGCACATCGCCTTGATCATCCGCGCCTGCGCGGGGCTGAAGTGCGCGTCGACGCTCGCCTCGAATTTGCGCAGCAGCACCGGCATCCCCTCGGCCCGGCGCTTGCGGTGTCCGATGGGGAAATCGACCTGCACGCGCTCGCTCGCGCTGCCGTCGTCGAAGAACACCTGCACCGCGTTGCCGATGTGGCGCTTGTCGGCGGCGTAGTACTCCTCGGTGAAGGCCGGGTTCTCGCGCACCTGCATCTTCGCGCGCAGCGCGTCGACGCGCGGGTCGCGCGCGATCTCGTCCTCGTAGTCCGCGGCGCCGAGGCGCCCGAACAGCAGCGGGATCGCGACCATGTACTGGATGCAGTGGTCGCGATCCGCCGGGTTCGCGAGCGGTCCGGTCTTGTCGATGATCCGCACGCCCGGCTCCTGGGTCTCGATCACGACCTTCGCGATCCGGTCGAGCCTGGCGCGCACCTGGGGATGCAGCGTCATCGCCGCCTCGACCGCGGTCTGCGCGTGGAACTCGGCCGGGTAGGAGATCTTGAACAGCACGTTCTCCATCACGTAGCTGCCGAACGGCCGCGGCAACGCGAGCGTCTTGCCCTTGAACAGCACGTCCTGGAAGCCCCAGGTCTTCGCGGTCAGCGCCGACGGGTAGCCCATCTCGCCGCGCAACGCGAACAGCGCGAGCCGCACCGCGCGGCTGGTCGCATCGCCCGCGGCCCAGCTCTTGCGCGAGCCGGTGTTCGGTGCGTGCCGATAGGTGCGCAGCGCCCCCCCGTCGATCCACGCGTTCGACACCGCGTCGATCACCTGATCGCGGGTGCCGCCGAGCATCGCGGTCGCGACCGCGGTCGAGGCAACCCGCACCAGCAGCACATGGTCGAGGCCGACCCGGTTGAAGCTGTTCTCGAGTGCGAGCACGCCCTGGATCTCGTGCGCCTTGATCATCCCGGTGAGCACGTCCTTCACGGTGAGCGCGTGACCGGCTCGCGACCGATAATCGGCGACCGCGAGGATCGCGCCGAGGTTGTCGGACGGATGGCCCCATTCGGCTGCGAGCCAGGTGTCGTTGAAGTCGAGCCAGCGGATCATCGCGCCGACGTTGAACGCCGCGTTCACCGGGTCGAGCTCGTACGGCGTTCCCGGCACCCGCGCGCCGCCCTTCAGCGTCGCGCCGGGCACGACCGGACCGAGCAGCTTGGTGCACGCCGGGTACGCGAGCGCCTGAAAGCCGCAGGCGAGCGTGTCGAGCAGGCAGTAGGTGGCGGTTTCGTAGGCCAGGGCGCTGTCGATCCGGTGGCCGATCGCGTAATCGGCGATCGCGGTCAGGAGCGCATCCGGGGCGGGTCGTTCGGCGGATTTGACGTCGTGGGACATGGTGTGTTGGCTCGGGGTCTATTGCGTCGAGGGTTTCAGGGGCGCTCGGCGAGCGGCACGAAAGTGAGGTTCTCGGGTCCGACGTAGTTCGCGCTCGGTCGGATGATCTTGCCGTCCTGACGCTGCTCGATCACGTGCGCCGCCCAGCCGCTGGTGCGCGAGATCACGAAGATCGGCGTGAACATCCCGGTCGGAATGCCCAGCCGGTGATAGGACACCGCCGAGAACCAGTCGAGGTTGGCGAACATTTTTTTCTCGCGCATCATCACCGCCTCGATGCGGTCGGCGACGTCGAACATTTTCATGTCGTTCGCGTCCTGCGACAGCTTGCGCGCGACTTCCTTGATCACCTTGTTGCGCGGATCGGAGATGGTGTACACCGGGTGGCCGAAGCCGATCACCACTTCCTTGTTGGCGATGCGCGTCACGATGTCGTTTTCCGCCTCGTCGGGCGTCTGGTAGCGGTTCATGACCTCGAATCCGACTTCGTTGGCGCCGCCATGCTTGGGCCCGCGCAGGGCGCCGATCGCGCCGGTGACCGCCGAATACATGTCGGCGCCGGTGCCGGCGACGACGCGCGCCGCGAAAGTCGACGCGTTGAATTCGTGCTCGGCGTAGAGGTTGAGCGAGATATGCATCGC
>JAGWPU010000021.1 GCA_028870355.1 Gammaproteobacteria bacterium
CGCGCGCTTCGCGAGCAGGGGGCTCAGCTCCGCGAGGCCGCGGCCCAGAGAGGGTTTTTTCCCGACCATCGTGTGTCGATCCTGGCGGTATCCGCTTGCCTGATCGGCGCGATTATACGGATCCGATCGATCCTTCGTCGCGCCGGATCATCTCGCCGGCGAGGGCGAGGTACGCGAGCGCCCCGCGCGATTCCTTGTCGTGCAGCAACGCCGGCTTGCCGAAGCTCGGGGCCTCGGCGAGCCGCACGTTCCGCGGGATCATCGTCCGGAACACCTTCTCGCCGAAGTGCTCGATCAGCTGCGCCGAGACCTCGGTCGCAAGGTTGTTGCGCGGGTCGTACATCGTTCGCAGCAAGCCCTCGATCTCGAGGTCCGGGTTGATGCTCCCGCGGATCTGCTCGATCGTCTGCATCAACGCGCTCAAGCCCTCGAGCGCGTAGTACTCGCACTGCATCGGCACCATCACCGACTCGGCGGCGACGAGCGCATTCAGGGTGAGCATGTTCAGGCTCGGCGGACAGTCGATCAGGATCACGTCGAAGTCGTCGCGGATCGGCTTCAGCGCGTTGCGCAGCTTGAACTCCCGTCCGGCGATCGTGGTCAGCAGCCGGACCTCGGCCGCGGTGAGATCCTGGTTGCCCGGCATCAGCATGAAGCCGCCGTTCTCGATCGCGATCAAGGCTTCGACCGCGGCGCAGTCGCCGAGCAGCACGTCGCAGCTGGTGCGCGCGAGCGCGTGTTTGTCGATCCCGCAGCCCATCGTCGCGTTGCCCTGCGGATCGAGATCGATCAGCAGCACGCGGCGCTTGGTCGCGGCGAGCGAAGCGGCGAGATTGACCGCGGTCGTGGTCTTGCCGACGCCGCCTTTCTGGTTTGCGATCGCAATGACCCGCTTCATGCTGCGCTCGAACTCGGCCGGGCCCGACAGATTTCCACAAGATGCCGCTCCTCGTCCAGTCCCGGCACCTGGAGGCGGTGCACGCCGAGAACCCGGAAACCCGCCGGCAGCGCGACGATCTCCCGGTCGGGCCGCTTGCCCTTCATCGCGAGGATCCGCCCGCCGGGCGCGCACAGGTGTCCGGCATACGCGATCAGATCGGCGACCGCGGCGACCGCGCGCGCGACGACGACGTCGAACGGCGGGTCCGGGCGATAGGCCTCGGCACGGCCGTTCACCACCGCGACGTTCGACAGGCCCAGTCGGTCGGCCGTCGCCGCGACGTAACGCGCCTTCTTGCCGGTCGCCTCGATCAGCGTGAACCGCCGCTCGGGGCTCGCGATCGCGAGCGGCAGGCCCGGAAAGCCCGCGCCGGTGCCGACGTCCGCGACCCGTTCGCCGCGCAGGAACGGCCACACGCTCAGGCTGTCGAGCAGGTGCTTGCGCAGCATCCCCGGGCGATCGCGGATCGCGGTCAGATTGAACGTGGCGTTCGCGCGCTCGAGTTCATCGAGCAGCGCGAGCAAGGCGCCGATCTGCGCCTCGTTCAAGGGCACGCCGAGCGCATCCGCGCCGGCCGCGAGCGCGGCTCGCTCCTCGGCTGGCGTCGCCGGATCAGGCATTGCGGACGAGCCGTGCGACGAATTCGTGGACCGGCATCGCGGCAAACGTCGTGCGATCGCGCACGCAGCTCAAGATCGCGGCGCGGCGCGGCGCGCCGAACCAGGGCTCGAGACTCGCCGCGAAGCGCTCGAGCGCATCCGGCAGGTCGATCGCAGGCGGTGTCGCGGTGAAGAAGCGCGCGAGTTCGCCCCCGTCCTCGCCCCCATCGGGGCGCTCCCTCTCCGGAGCGGCCGCCGCGGGATCCTCGGCACCGGCACTCGCGAGCGCCCGAAACGCGCAGGCGAGCCCGCGGCTGCTCGCCTCGGCGCTCGTCCACGTGAGGCGCGGCGCGACCGGTTGCGCGCGCGGGTGCGGCGGCGGTACGCCCTCCCGCCACGCGTCGGTGGCCGCGACCGCGATCGCGGCGATCCCGCCTCCGAGCAATCGGGCGGCGATCGCCGCCGAGGCGACGCGGACGGCGAGGCGGGTGCTGCCGGCGCCCTCGGGATAGCCCGGCTCCGCTTCGAGCGCGGTCTGGATCCGCGCCGCCCGGTCGAGCGCGGCGAGCAGCCCGTCGATCGTCGGGGCGGGGCGTCCGAGTTCCTGGGCGCGCCGCGCGAGATAGTCGAGCAGCGCGAACGGCGCGCCGAGATTCTCGCGGATCGGCTCGCGCCCGCCATGCCAGCCGACGGCGACGCCGAGGCTGAACGCGGCGGCGACCGGATCGAGCTCGAGACTCGTGCCGGGCACCCGGGCACCGCGCGCGAGCGTCGCACCGGGCACGATCGGGCCGACGAGCCGCGCGCAGTCCGGATCGGCGAGGGCCGCGAACGCCGCCGCGAGCGCCGCGAGCAGCGCGCCATGCACCGCGGGGCCGCGCACCGGCACCGCGTCCGGCGCGAGCGCCGCGAAGCGGGCGATGTCGCGGTTGGCTAGCGGCGCCGGCGCGTCAGCCATGACCACAGCCCGGCGGCGTTCAGTTCGGCGTCGAGACGCAGCAGCTCGTCGCGCGGCTGCGGATCCGCCGGGTACCCGTGGGCGTCGAGTCGCCGCGACCAGTGCTCGAAGATCCGCGCGGCAATCGTCTCGCGCGGCGACGGCCCGTCCGCGGCCGCGCGGGCGATCGCGGCGAGCGCCTCGACGTCCGCCTTCAGGTCGGCGCCGAGGCGCTCGATCTCCTCGACGCGGCTGTAGTGAGTCAGGTACGCCGCGGACGGCCGTCGTGCGAGCAGCCGATCGATCGACGCGAGCATCTGCGTCGGATCGAATTGCGAGGGCGTCGTCGCCGCGAGCACGAACGCGCCCGCCGCCGTGTCGAACTCGCGGTAGCTCACCCCGAACGCATCGCCGGTGAAGACCTCGCGGCTATCGGCGTCGAACACGCACAGGTGGTGGAGCGCGTGTCCCGGCGTGTGCACTAGCTCGTAGGAACGCCGCCCGAGCGTGAATCGCGCGCCGTCCTCGGCGACCTCGATCCGTTCGGCCGGCACCGCGACGAGGCCGCCGTAGAGGCGGTCGAACGCGGCATCGCCATAGACCGCCCGGGTTGCCGCCTCGAGCTGCGAGGGATCCACGAGATGGGCGACGCCACGCGGGTGCACGATCACCCGCGCCCGCGGCAGCGCGGCGGCGAGCGCGCCGGCCCCGCCCGCGTGATCGAGGTGCACGTGGGTGAGCACGATCGCGTCGACCGCGGCCGGCTCGAGCTCGCGCGCGGCCAGCGCGGCGAGCAGGCGCGGAACCGCCGACGCCGGTCCCGTATCGACGAACGCGGCGACGCCGTCGGCGACCACGAGGTGACTCGCGTCGAGCCGCGGACGCACGTAATGGGTGTCGACCGCGAACACGCCGTCGCCGACTTCGCGGATGTCCTCGATCACGGCGTCGCGCGCTGCGGGTCGCTGCTCATTGAACTCGCCTCTGGAGTCGTTGTCCTTCGGTCGGGCATTATCCTCGCGGGCAAGGGACTTAGGAACGATGGCAACGACGAAGAGACGCGAACGACGGGTCGCGGGCAGGTTCGGTGGTCTTGGTGGGGTGGCCATCGCGGCAACGGCGGCGATCGCGACCCTGCCGGCGATCGCGGCGGGCGCGGCGCCGGCCGCCCGGTCGCCGAGAAGTCCCGGGGCGGCGCCGACGCACGCCGTCGTGGCGCGACCCGACGCGACGCTCATCGCGCAAGGCGTTCCGCCGCTGCCGGCGGCGTTCGCGCGCTCCCTCGAGGCACTCCTCGCGCCGCGCGGCACGACGCCGGTCGGCTGGTCGGCGC
>JAGWPU010000022.1 GCA_028870355.1 Gammaproteobacteria bacterium
CCCGCTGCCAGATCGCACGCGCCTCGCGGGCCGCCGCGCAGGCGAGCGCGACGTCCTCGGCATCGCTCTCGGCGATCTCGGCGAGCACCGTGCACGTAGTGGGATCCTCGACGCGACGCACGGCGCTCGAACGGGACGCGGTCCAGCGACCGGCGATGAACACCGGATGCGGCGCGCTCGCCGCGGACGAAGCCCCGTCCGCGCTCACAGCGCAGTCAGCGCGCGATCGAGGTCCGCGATCAGGTCCTCGACGTTCTCGATCCCGATCGACAGTCGAACCGTGTCCTCGGTCACGCCGGCTTGTGCGAGTTCCGCCGGCGACAGTTGCCGGTGGGTCGTCGATGCCGGATGGGTCGCGAGCGAACGCACGTCACCGATGTTCACGAGGCGCGTGAACAGCCGCAATCCGTCGAGAAAGCGCGCACCCCGTTCCCGGCCGCTGCCCGCCGGGCCCTTCACGCCGAAAGTGAACAGCCCGGACGCCTTGCCGCCGAAGTACTTCTTCACCAGCGCGTGATCCGGGTGGTCCTCGAGACCGGCGTAGTTCACCCACGCCACCTTGTCGTGGGCGCGCAGGTGACGCGCGATCGCGACCGTGTTCGCGCTGATCCGGTCCATGCGCAGCGACAGCGTCTCGATGCCCTGCAGGATCAGGAACGCATTGAACGGTGAGATCGCCGCACCGGTATTGCGCAACGGCACGACGCGGGCCCGCCCGATGTACGCGGCGGCGCCGAGCGCCTGCGTGTACACCATGCCGTGATAGCTCGGATCCGGCTCGTTCAAGCGCCGGAACCGCTGCGGATACTGGTGCCAGGGGAACTCACCGGAGTCGACGATCGCACCGCCGAGGCTCGTGCCGTGACCGCCGAGATACTTGGTCAGCGAGTGCACGACGATGTCCGCGCCGTGCTCGAACGGACGGCACAGGTACGGGGTCGGCACGGTGTTGTCGACGATCAGCGGCACGCCGTGCTGGTGCGCGACGTCCGCGACCCGCGCGAAATCGGTCACGTTGCCTTGCGGATTCCCGAGCGACTCGACGAAGACCGCCTTGGTCCGCTCGTCGATCAGCGCCGCGAAGGTCTCCGGCCGCCGATAGTCGGCGAATCGCGTCTGGATCCCGTATTGCGGCAGCGTGTGCGCGAGCAGATTGTAGGTCCCGCCGTAGAGCGCACTGGAGGCGACGAGGTTGTCGCCCGCCTCGGCGATCGTGAGGATCGCGTAGGTCACCGCCGCCTGCCCCGACGCGAGCGCGAGCGCGGCGATCCCCCCCTCGAGCGCGGCGACGCGCTGCTCGAGCACGTCCTGGGTCGGATTCATGATCCGCGTATAGATGTTGCCCGGCACCTTCAGGTCGAACAGGTCCGCGCCGTGCTGAGCGCTGTCGAACGCGTACGCGACCGTCTGGTAGATCGGAACCGCGACCGCCTTGGTCGAGGGGTCCGGCGAGTAGCCGCCGTGCACCGCGATCGTATCGAACCGCCAATTTTCCTTGCCGCTGTCGTCAGCCACGTTCGCTTCCCCCTGGAGTTTGCGTTGATCCATCCGGCGCGCGCGTCAGCGCGACCGCCTCGGCCTGCAGCGCCTTGAACGACTGTTCCCAGTTCCCCGGGCGCGGCTTCGACCAGACCAGCCGTCGGACGACCGACTCGAGGCGGCGATTGCGCTCGGCGAGCTCCTCGTAGTCCTCGGCGAGCACGACGCGCACCGGGCGGTCCTGACAGATCCCGAGACACGGCCGATCGACGTCGATCTTGCCGCACCCGATGCACTGCCAGCCCTTGTAGATCTCGACCATCGACAGATCCTCCGCACGGCCGGTCAGGCGGTCGTGGCCACGCTGTCGCGACCACGATTCGCCTCGACCGCGACGATCGCGGTCGAATTCACGATCCGGCGCACGGTCGCCGCCGCCGTGAGGATGTGCACCGCGCGCGCGCAGCCGAGCAACATCGGTCCGATCGCGACGTTGTGCCCGGCCGCGGACTTCAGCAGATTGTACGCGATGTTCGCGCTGTCGAGGTTCGGGCAGACGAGCAGGTTCGCGCTGCCGTGCAAGGTGCTGTCCGGGAGGATCGCGCGGCGCACCGCGTCGTCGAGCGCACAGTCGCCGTGCATCTCGCCATCGACCTCGAGTGCAGGGCTCCGCGAGCGGATCCGCTCGAGCGCATCGCGCATCTTGACCGCGGAGGTCGCATCGCTGCTGCCGAAGTTCGAGTGCGACAGCAGGGCCACCTTCGGCTCGAGCCCGAAGGTGCGCAGTTGCGCGACCGCGAGCTCGACGATTTCCGCGAGCTGCTCCGCGCTCGGGTCCACGTTCACGTGGGTGTCGACGAGGAACACCTGCCGCCCGGGCAGGATCAGGCCGCACATCGCCCCGTACCCGCCGACGCCCGGGCGCAATCCGATCACCTGATCGATGTAGTGCAGGTGACGCGCGGTCGTGCTGATCGTCCCGCAGATCATCGCATCGGCTTCGCCCATGCGCAGCAGCATCGCCGCGATCAGCGTGGTCCGCCGTCGCATCTCGAGCTTCGCGTACTGCGCGGTCACGCCCCGCCGGCTCGTCAGGCGATGATATGCCTGCCAGTAGTCCCGATAGCGGGCGTCGTTCTCCGGGTTCACGACGGCCACGTCCTCGCCGATCCGGATGCGCAGGCCGTAGCGCTTGATGCTGCGCTCGATCACCGCGGGTCGGCCGATCAGTGTCGGCACCGCCAGGCGCTCGTCCACGACGATCTGCACCGCCCGCAGCACGCGCTCGTCCTCGCCTTCGGCGTAGACGACGCGCTTGCGCGGCGGGTCGAGCTTGCGGGCCGCGGAGAACAGCGGCTGCATCAAGGTGCCGCTGTGGTACACGAATTGCTGCAGCCGCTGCGCGTACGCGTCGAGGTCCTCGATCCGCCGGGTCGCGACCCCCGAGCTCATCGCCGCACGGGCGACCGCTGGCGCGATCTTCACGATCAGGCGCGGGTCGAAGGGCTTGGGGATCAGGTACTCCGGACCGAACCCGAGTTCGCCCCCTTCCGAGTACGCGCTGGTCACCACGTCGCTCTGCTCCCGCCGCGCCAGATCGGCGATCGCGTGCACGGCCGCGATCTCCATCGGTCGCGTGATCGCCGTCGCACCGACGTCGAGCGCCCCCCGGAAGATGAACGGAAAGCACAGCACGTTGTTGACCTGGTTCGGGTAATCGCTCCGTCCGGTCGCGATGATCGCATCGTCGCGCACCGCGCGAACCTCCTCCGGCAGGATCTCCGGTGTCGGATTCGCGAGCGCGAAGATCAGCGGCTTCGCCGCCATCCGGGCGACCATCGCGGGCTTCAGCACACCGCCCGCGGAGAGACCGAGGAACGCATCCGCGCCGCCGATCAGGTCATCGAGCGTGCGTGCGTCCGTCGGTTGCGCGAAACGCTCCTTCTGCGGATCCATGAGCTCCCGGCGCCCCGCATACACGACCCCGGCGAGGTCGCTCAGCCAGACGTTCTCCCGCCGCAGCCCGAGATCGAGCAGCAGCTCGACGCAGGAGAGCGCGGCGGCACCCGCCCCGCTCACGACGAGCTTGATCGCGTCGATCGACTTGCCGACGATCTGCAGACCGTTCAGCAGTGCCGCGGCGACGATGATCGCGGTGCCGTGCTGATCGTCGTGGAATACGGGGATCTTCATGCGCCGCCGCAGCTCCCGCTCCACCACGAAGCACTCGGGCGCCTTGATGTCCTCCAGGTTGATCGCCCCGAAGGTCGGTTCGAGCGCCGCGATCGCCTCGACGAGTTTCTCCGGATCCCGCTGATCGAGTTCGATGTCGAACACGTCGATCCCGGCGAACTTCTTGAACAGGACCGCCTTGCCTTCCATCACCGGCTTCGCGGCGAGCGGTCCGATCGCGCCGAGCCCGAGCACCGCCGTTCCGTTCGTGATCACGCCGACGAGGTTGCCGCGGCCGGTGAAACGGAACGCGTTCAGCGGATCCGCGACGATCGCATCGCAGGCCGCCGCAACCCCCGGCGAATAGGCGAGTGCCAGGTCGTTCTGATTGCTCAGCTGCTTGGTCGCGGTGATCGACAGCTTCCCGGGGACCGGGAACTCGTGATAGTCGAGTGCCGCCTTGGTCAAATCCGCCTGCATCGTCTCGTCTTGCGCCATGCCTCTCGTCCTCGGACCGCGATGATCGCCGACCCCCCGTGCCAGTGTAGTCGGTGGATTCGCGCCTGAACACGGCCACGAAGCGCACGGTCGAGCCGATCGGGTCACCGCTCGCGAGGGCAAAAAGAAGACGCCCGGCCAGGGCCGGGCGTCGGCGGGACGAGTGACAAGGGGGGAGTCACCGACCCGTACCGCTCCTCGACGGCACGCCTGTGCGCGCCGCGGGACCGGGGATCACGGGACGCCGCGGCGAATGTCGTGCGGCGCCACGATCTCCTGTGCGGCCCCTAGTCCGGCAGTTTCACGCCTTCCGTGCGCGCGCGCTCCTGCATCTGCGAACGATGCTGCGCCTCGATCCTTGCGCGCTCCTGTTCGGTCTTCGCCGACCGCAACTGCTCGCGATACTGATTGAGCTCTTGCTGGTTCATCAGCGAGTAGCCGTAGACCTGCGATCGCTCGCGCTGGCGGTCGCGCTCCTGCGTCCACAGCTGCGAACGCGATGGGGCCGGCGCCAACTTGACGCCCTGCTGCTGCGCACGCTTCTCCATTTGCTGCTGGTGCTCGAGGCGGAACTGCACCCGTTCGCGCTCCGAACTCATCGAGCGCAAGCGTTGCTGGTACTGGGCCTGCTCCTGCGCGCTCATCAGGTTCGCGCCGTAGATTCGATCACGATCCTGCTCGTGCAGCCGGTCGCGGTCCCGCGTCCGGTCCTGATCGTGGGTGCGATCCCGGTCCCGCGTGCGGTCCTGGTCGTGCAGACGATCGTGCAACCGGTCCTGATCGAGCTGCCGCAACTGCGTTCCGCTGCCGATCCCGCCGCCACCGATCCGGCTGCCGCCCATGCCGCCGCCGCCACCACCACCGCCGCCGCCGGCTGCCGCCGCGAAGGTCGAGACCGCGATGCCGAGAAGACCGATCGCGCCGATCTTCGTCCATGTGATCCTCGGATTCATGTCCTTAGTCTCCCGCAAATGAGTGCTGACCGGGCGACAGCGTGAACCCGGGCGCTCACTCGAGATATGGGAACATCTACCTAGATGGCCCCCGGAACGCCGCGGCGTTCTGCGTGATAACCGAAGCCCGCGCGGCCTCGTCCCGCGCGGCCTCGTCCCGCGGCATACGGGTCCGCGACGGGCGGTCCTGCGGCACGGCCGCGGCGGCGGCATCGATCACGCCTCCCCAGGGCACGCGCCGGGTGAACATCCGCTCCACGGGCTGGCCGCACAGCTGCGCCGCGAGCGCTCGGATCGGCCCTTGGTGGGTGACCACGATCGCCCGACCACCGATCGGCGCGAGCACGTCGTCGAACCAGCGCTGTACGCGGGACCAGAGCATGCGCAAGGACTCGCCGCCGCCCGGCGCGTAATCCAGCAGATTCTCCTTCCACGCGTCGATCTCCCCGGAAGGAATCGCGTCCCACCGGCGCCCTTCCCAGCGGCCGAAGTCGAGCTCCTGCAACCGGTCGTCGACCTGTACCTCGACGCGATCACGCCGCCCGATCTCGCGCGCGAGGAGCCGGCAGCGCATCGAGGGACTGGTGTACACGCGGACCGTCGGCGGCAGGCGCGCGACGCAGGCCGCCACGTCCGTCGTCCAGTCGTCGGGCAGCGCCAGGTCGGTGCGCCCGTAGCACAGCGTCGCGGCTGCGGCCGGCCGCGTATGTCGCACCAGCACGAAGCGCTTCGCGCGACCCTCCGATCGATCGTCGATTCCAGACACGAGACCCCCTCTGCACCCGCCGTGCATCCGAGCGTTTGATTCAGGGCGTGTGAGGAAGGAGATCGTGCGGAACACGTCGCGTGGTGAACGCGACCTGCCACGCGCTCGCCCACCGCGACGCCTGCCGTTCGTTCCCAGGCCGGTCTCCGGACTCGCGAGCAGCTTTCGCCCGACGGATCGTCTTCCCGTGCCTTGGCACAGTGACGTCGATGGATCCGTCTCGACTCGCTTACCGTTGCGGGGGCAGTACCGGAATGGCCTCGTCGGCGTCACCGGTTTCCCGTTTCACCCGCGCGACGCGACCGTCGTTCGGGCACCTGACAACGCGATCAGTTTGCCGTGCCACCGGCCCCTCGGTCAATCGCCCGGCGCGTCGGCGATACCGGATGCGAAACCTCGCGCGAGGCGCCACGCGATCAGCCATCCGGCGAGCCACAGGGCGCCGACGAAGGCGGCGACGCCCGGCCACCCGCCGGCCGCGTAGAACAATCCGCCGCCCGCACCCGCGAGGCTCGAACCGAGGTAGTACGAGAACGAGTACAGCGAAGCCGCCTGCGCACGCGATGCGCCGGCGCGCCGGCCGACCCAACTGCTCGCGACCGAATGGCCACCGAAGAAGCCGAACGTGATCACTGCGGTGCCGAGCACGATCCAGGGGAGCGAGCTCGACAGCGTCAGCGCAACCCCGCCGAGCATCAGCACGAACATCGGCCACAGTACCCGGTGTCGCCCGAGCCGACCCCCGAGGTGCCCGACCCAGGCCGAACTCAGCGTCCCGACGAGATAGACCGCGAAGATCAACCCCACCGCGGACTGGCTCAAGCGGTACGGCGGCGCCATCAGGCGATAGGCGAGATAGTTGTAGACCGTGACGAAGCCGCCGAGCAGCAGGAAGCCTTCCGCGAACAGCCACGGCAACGCCCGATCCCGCCACGGCCGCTGATAGCGGCGCAGCAGGCCCGACCTCCGCGGCGGGTGTGGCGTGAAATGCCGGGATGCCGGCAGGAAGCGCGCGAACAGCGCTCCCGATCCGACGCCGAGCAGGCCGATCCACGCGATGCCCGCACGCCACCCCAGATGATCCGCGAGCACGCCGACCGCGAGTCGCCCGCCCATCCCGCCGATCGCACTGCCGCCGATGAACAGGCCCATCCCGAGGCCGATCGACTCGGGGTGCATCTCCTCGGCCAGATAGGTCATCGCGACCGCCGGCACGCCGCTCAGGCTCACGCCGAGCACGGTCCGTACGAGCAACAGCGTCGGCCAGTTCGGCGCGATCGCCGAGAGCACGACGAGCGCCGCGGACGCGAAGATCGACGCCGTCATCAAGGCCTTGCGACCCCAGACGTCGGACAGCGCACCGGCGAACAGGATGCACACGCCGAGCATCCCGGTCGACACGGACAGCGCGAGCGCGCTCGCGGCCGCGCCGACCCCGAACTCGCGGCCGAACTCGGGCAGCAGCGGCTGCACGCAGTACAGCAGGCTGAAGGTCGCCCAGCCCGCGGCGAACAACGCGAGATTCGCGCGCCGGAACGCCGGCGTACCGAGACGGATGAACTCTTCCACGCGCTCCGCACTCCGCGGTCGAAGCGCTCACTATAGCCAAACGCGGCCGACCGCCGCGCCTTCCGCCGGCGAGGGGCCCTCAGCCGGCGACGTTGATGCAGAGCGACTTGCTCTCCAGATAGGAGCGCACCGATTCGCCGCCGAGTTCGCGACCCCATCCGGATTGCTTGTAGCCGCCGAACGGCATCGTCGGATCGAGCACGTTGTGGCAGTTCACCCACACCGTGCCCGCGCGCAACCGCGGCGCGAGCTGGAACACGCGGCTCACGTCGCGACTCCAGATGCTTGCGGCGAGACCGTAGATCGTGTCGTTCGCGGTCCTCGCGATCTCCTCGAGATCGTCGAACGGTTGTGCGACCACGACCGGCCCGAAGATCTCCTCCTGCACGATCTCCATGTCCGCGCTCACGTTCGTGAACACGGTCGGCTCGACGTAGTAGCCCTTCGACTCGACCGCGCGGCCACCGATCACGGCCTTCGCGCCGCGCTGCAGCCCGAGACCGACGTAGCGCATCACGCGTTCGCGTTGGGTCGATGAGACCAACGGACCGACTTGCGCCTCGGCGTCGAGCCCCGGCCCGAGCTTCATCCCGCGGGCCTGCTCGGCGATCCCGTCGAGCACGCGATCGAACAGTTGGCGCGCGACGTAGAGGCGCGATCCGGCGCAGCAGACCTGCCCTTGATTGAAGAATATCGCGCTGGCGGCTCCCGGGATCGCGACGTCGAGGTTCGCGTCGTCCAGCACGATCGCAGGCGATTTGCCGCCGAGCTCGACGGTGACCTTCTTCATGTTGTGCGCGGCGCCTTGGACGACCAATCGCCCGACTTCGGTCGAACCGGTGAACGTGATCTTGTCGACCCCGGGATGGGCGACCAACGCCGCCCCCGCGGTCGGCCCGAGACCGGTGACCACGTTGAACACGCCCTTCGGGAAGCCGGCTTCCATCACCAGCTCGCCGAGCCGCAGCGCGGTCAGCGGCGTCTCCTCGGCCGGCTTCAACACGACCGTGCAACCGGCCGCGAGGGCCGGTGCGCATTTCCAGGTCGCGAGCAACAACGGGAAGTTCCACGCGATCACCGCGCCAACGACGCCGATCGGCTCGAGCATCGAAAACGCCGCGTACTGATGGCCCGGCACCAAGGTTCCCGAGATCGGCAGGGTCTTGCCCTCGAGCTTCGTCGGCCAACCCGCCATGTACCGCCACACCTCGATCGCGTGCTTCAGGTCGACGTGCCGAGCCATCAACACCGACTTGCCGTTGTCCAATGCCTCGAGTTCGGCCAACTCGTCCGCATGGGTCTCGATCAGATCCGCGAGACGATGCATCAAGCGTTCACGCTCGCAGGGCTTCACCCGGGACCATTCGCCGTCGAACGCCCGCCGCGCCGCCGCGACCGCTCGATCCACGTCGATCGCATCCCCCGCGGCGCACTGGGTGAGCACCTGGTCGCTCGAAGGATCGCGCACTTCGAAGCGCTGTCCCGATGCGGCCGGGACCCACGCACCATCGATCAGCAGATCGCGAGGACGACCGAGGAACGCGGCGTTGGCAGGACGGATGCGGCTCAGATCGTTGGCATACCGATCCGTCGGCGCGGGACGGGGCGTGCGTGCAGGGTCCATCGGTTGACTCCCAGGATTGACGCCGACGGCGGCGCCGATTCGCGATCATCCCAGCGCAACGTCGGTCCGACCATCAGACGACGGGAGTACGCTGAGTCATACTTTCGTATCACAGACCAAAAAATGCGCGCCGCGCGGACGCCAGCGGCCCGATTCGCGCTAGTGTAGGGGCTCGACGCCTCCGGCGAGGGGACACGATGCGGGAGACCGACCGATTCTGGGCCGCGCGGGACGCGCTGCTGCACGCCGCGGCGGCGCCCGACGCGGCGACGCGCGACTTCGCGTGGCCGCGACTCGAACACTTCAATTGGGCGATCGACTACTTCGATGCGCTCGCGCGGCGCACCGACCGGACCGCGCTGCGAGTCGTCGACGATCACGGCGGGGACCTGCGCCTCGGCTACCGCGAGCTCGCGGAGCGCTCGGCGCGCGTCGCCAATCACCTGTCCGCGCTCGGGGTGGGCCGCGGCGACCGCGTTCTGATCATGCTCGGCAACGTCGTCCCCTTGTGGGAAACGATGCTCGCCGCGATCAAGCTCGGCGCGGTGATCATTCCGGCGACGACGCTGCTGCGCCCCGAGGAACTCGCCGACCGCGTCGAGCGCGCCTCGATCAAGGCGATCGTCGCCGACGCGTCGCTCCTCGACCGATTCGCGACGATACCCGGCGCCCCGATCCGGATCGCGGTCGGCGCCGCGGCCCCGGGCTGGCGCTCCTACGCCGACGCCGATCGGGCGCCGCCGGTGCTCGCGCACCCCGCCGCGACGCGCGCGGACGAACTGCTGCTGCTCTATTTCACGTCCGGGACGACCGCGAAGCCGAAGCTCGTCGCGCATACCCACAGCAGTTACCCGATCGGTCATTTATCGACGATGGTCTGGATCGGGTTGCGCCCCGGCGACGTCCACTTGAATTTGAGCTCGCCCGGCTGGGCGAAGCACGCGTGGTCCTGCGTGTTCGCACCGTGGAACGCCGAGGCGACCGTGCTCGCGTACCACTACGATCGATTCGATCCGGTGAGGCTGCTCGATCAACTGGTCCGCTGCGGCGTGACGACGTTCTGCGCGCCGCCGACCGTGTGGCGCATGCTGATCCAGCACGACATCGATCGTTGGCCCATCCGGTTGCGCGAGGTGGTCAGCGCCGGAGAGCCGTTGAATCCGGAGGTGATCGAGCAGGTGCGACGCGCGTGGGGCCTCACCGTGCGCGACGGCTATGGGCAGACGGAGACGACCGCGATGGTCGGGAATCCGCCGGGCCGTCGCCTCAAGCCCGGCGCGATGGGGTTGCCCCTGCCCGGCTACCGGATCGAGTTGCTCGGTCCGAACGGCGAACCTGCCGACGAGGGCGAGATCTGCGTCGATCTCGGCGACCGCCCGACCGGGGTCACGCCGGGGTACTTCGACGATCCGGCGCGCACCGCGGAGACGATGCGCGACGGTTACTACCACACCGGCGACGTCGCGGCGCGCGATGCGGACGGCTATCTCACGTTCGTCGGACGCACCGACGACGTGTTCAAGTCCTCGGACTACCGGATCAGCCCGTTCGAGCTCGAGAGCGTGCTGATCGAGCACGCAGCGGTCGCCGAGGCCGCGGTCGTCCCGAGCCCGGATCCGTTGCGGCTCGCGGTGCCGAAGGCCTACGTCGTGCTCGCGGCGGGGTGCGACGCGGGCCCGGAGACCGCGAGGTCGATTCTCGCGTACGTCGAGGAGCGGGTCGCCGCGTACAAGCGGATCCGCCGTCTCGAGTTCGCGCCGCTGCCGAAGACGATCTCCGGGAAGATCCGCCGGGTCGAGCTGCGCGAGGCCGAGCATCGCCGCGGCACGCCGACCGTGCGCAATCCCGCGGAGTACTGGGAGGAGGACTTCCGCGATCCGCAGGCGGGGCCGCGTGCCTAAGCGCGACCGCAGCGCGTCCCCGCCCGCCGCGCGGGACCGCATCGTGAGCTTCTCCACCGCGGCCGCCGACGAATCGCGCGCGGCCGCGGAGATCGCGGCGGCCGTCGGCGGCGTCGACGGGCTCACCGTGCTGTTCGCGACGACCGAATACGATCTGGGGCGGCTCGGCCGAGCGCTCTCGCGGCGCGGGATTCGTCGAACGCTCGGCGCCGCAACCGGTTGCGCGATCGGCGCGGACGGCTTTCTCGATCGCGGGATCGCCGGATTCCATCTCCCGAACGCTCGTTTCGAGGCGTTCGACGAGGCGATCGAGAACGTCGGCGCGTTCGGACTCCCCGATGCGCGCAAGCTCGGCGCGGCACTGCGCGCGCGCCTTCGCCACCACGCCTCGCCCGGGCGTCACGCCGCGTTCGGCTTCCTGCTCGTCGACGCGGAGGCGCGCTGCGAGGAGCGCCTGATCGCCGCGATCGGTACCGAGTTCGCGGGCCTGCCGCTCGTCGGCGGCTCGGCCGGCGACCTGTTCTTCAAGCCGCTGGGCCAACCGCAAGGGGCGACGCGATTGCTGTATCGGGGCCGCGCGCTGCGCAACGCCGCCGTGCTGTGCCTGGTCTGCTGCGATTCGACGGTGCGGGCGCTGAGCCACAACCATTATCGGCCGGGCCGGCGCAAGGTCGTGATCACCGACGCGGATCACGAGCGCCGCTTGGTCCGGGAGATCAACGGCCGTCCGGCGCTCGCGGAATACGCGGCCGTCTGCGGACTGAAGAAGCTCCCGACGCGGGGCGAGCACTTCGCGTCCCATCCGCTGATGATCCGGATCGGCGGGCAATACTTCGCGCGCGGCGTCCAGCGCGCATACGCCGACGGCCGGATCGAGTTCGCGTGCGCGATCGAATCCGGCGTCGTCGCGAGCGTCGCGACCCCCGAGGACATGGTCGCCCGGCTGCGCGAGATGTTCGCGGACCTGGTCGCCGACATCGGTGCGCCGGAGCTCGTGATCGGCTTCGAGTGCGCGGCGCGGACCGCCTACATGCGCCAGGCGGGTCTCACCGCCGCGGTCGCCGAGCTCTTTCGGGAGCATCGCGTGAACGGGTTCGCGACCCTCGGCGAGCAATTCAACACGGTCCACGTGAA
>JAGWPU010000023.1 GCA_028870355.1 Gammaproteobacteria bacterium
GGCTTGTCGGAGATGCTGCGGGCGGGCTACGCGATCGTCGCGACCGACTATCACGGTCTCGGCACCGAGGGGGCTCATCAGTACGTGTCGCTCGACGCGCAGGCGCGCGACGTGATCTACTCGGTGCCGGCGGCGCAGCGTGCGGTGAAGAGTCTCGGCGCGCGCTGGGTCGTCGACGGCCACTCGCAGGGCGGTGCGACCGCGTGGCGGGTGGCGACGCTCGAGACCTCGATCCGCGATCCGCATTATCTCGGCGCGGTTGCGGTGTCCGGCTCGGCGTCGATGCGCGATCTCATCGAGCATGTCGATCGCAGCGAAGGCGGACAGTTCTATCTGACCTACATCGCGTTCGGCATTCACGCGCGCTACCCGCAGTTCGAGCCGATGGACATCCTCACGCCGCGCGCGCTCGCCGCATACCATCAGGCCACCACGCAAGGCTGCTGGTACCTCGGGTATTTTCTCTACTCCCAGGGACCGCATGCCTCGATGTTGCAGCCGGGCTGGCAGAAGAACCCGTGGGTGCGCCGCTTCCTGAACCAGGCGCGGGAGGGCGCCCGACGCTTGAGCAAGCCGATCCTGGTGCTCGCCGGGGAGGCTGATCGCACGGTGCCGTATGCCGGCGAGCGTCGCGTCGCGGCGCGCGCGTGCCGGGTCGGCAGCCGGGTCGAATTCAAGGGGTATCCGGGACTCGACCACGACCCGACGATGGTCAAATCGGTGCCGGATCAGCTGCACTGGATCGGGAATCGTTTCGCCGGGAAGACCGCGGGTTCGAACTGCGCGTCGTTGTAGCGGCGCGCGGCCGGATCGCGCTCATCTCGAGTCGAGCGCGATCCGGCCGCGCACCTGGCCGCGGTGGCGGAGCACCGAGCCGATCCACAGCGCGATCAGCGCGAGCGCGAGCCCGGCGCCGATCGCACTGAAGTGCGTCTCGACGCCGCGCACGATCAGCCAGGGTGCGCCGGAAAGCGACGCTCGATCCGCGAGCAGACCGAGGATCTCGATGCTCCCGATCAGCAGCGCGATCACCACCGACAGCAGCGTGATCGCGAGGTTGTAGCGCAGGGTTCTGATCGGATCGGCGAGCGCCCACCCGTAGGCGCTCGCCATCAGCACGCCATCGGTCGCGTCCATCAGCATCATCCCGGCGGCGAACAGGCAGGGGAACACCATCACCACCGATCCCGACACGCCTTTCGCCGCGGCCGCCGCCGCGAGGCCGAGCAGCGCGATTTCGGTCGCGGTGTCGAAGCCGAGCCCGAACAGGAAGCCGATCAGGACCATCTGCCGGCTGCTGCGGATCAGCCGGAACAGCGGACGCCAGAGCCGGACCAGGATCCCCCGGCCGTTCAGCAGGCGCTCCATCCCATCCTCGCAGTACGTGCCGCCCGCGCGAATGCGCCGATAGTCGCGGAGCAACGAACGGAAGATCGCGAGATTCATCAGCGCGATCGCGAGCAGAAAGACCGCCGAGACCGTGGTGCCGACGAGGTCGCCGACCCCGCGTGCGAGGCCGCCGAACCGTCCGGTGAGCGCGGTCGCGGTGACCGCGACCGTGGCGGTCGCCAGCGCGACCACGGTCGAATGGCCGAGCGCGAAGTACAGCCCGACACCGACCGGGCGCTGCGTGTCGCGCACCAGGCGGCGCGTGACGTTGTCGATCGCCGCGATGTGGTCCGCGTCGAACGCGTGGCGCAACCCGAGGCCGTAGGCGACCACCGCGGTGCCGAGCAGCCAGGGCGCGTGCCGGAACGCGACGAGCGCCCAGGCCCAGGCCGCGGCATTGAACAGCGTCAATCCCAGGTACATCACCACGATCGAGCGGCGAGGGGCGGCGTTCATCGGGCGCACGGATCTCGAGGGTGGAGCATAGATCGCCGGCGGCTCGCGGTCATCCGGGATTGCCGAAATCCCGACGCCTCGCGTCGCGCCGGCGCGACCGCATCGTTGGCGCTATACTACGCGATTGACAGTACCCGTGATGGGTGCCGCCGTCTTCGTCCCGCACCGGAGTGGCATCATCGCTCGAGTTTCGACGACCTTGAGATTGCTGCGCGAGCGCGCCTGGCTGCGCTTGATCAGCACCCGCTCGCAACGGCTCTTTCTGCAGTTCGGCTTGCCGTGGACCGCCGCGCTCCTGGTCGGCCTGGTCGCGGTGCTGTACGCACGCTGGAGCGAGGACCTGTACGAGGTCTTCCTCGGCTGGATCCAGGGCCGGGTGTATCTCGCGCTCGCGATCACGCCGGCGCTCACCATGCTCTCGGTGTTCCTCACGCGCCGCTGGTTCTCCGGCAGCGAGGGCAGCGGCATCCCGCAGGTGATCGCCGCGCTGCACGCGCCGCGCGACGACGACCACACCTTGATGAAGCGCCTGTTCGGCCTGCGGGTGATCTTCGGCAAGCTCGGCGTCTCGCTGCTCGGTTTTCTCGGGGGCTTGACGATCGGCCGTGAGGGTCCGACGGTGCACATCGGCGCGGCGATCATGGCGGAGACCCGCCGCTTCTATCCGCACCGCAGTGTGCGGCTCGAACGCCAGTTGCTGCTCGCCGGCGCGGCCGCCGGGTTGTCGGGCGCATTCAACACGCCGCTCGCCGGGATCATCTTCGCGATCGAGGAACTCGCGCGCGACTTCGAGACCCGGACCAACGGCACGATGCTCACCGCGGTGATCTTCTCCGGTCTCACCTCGCTCGCGCTCGCGGGCAACTATCTGTACTTCGGCCAGATCGACGTGCCGAACAATTTCCACAGCGAGTTCATCCTGCCGGTGCTGCTCACGGCGCTCGCGTGCGGGCTGCTCGGCGCGGCGTTCAACTGGGCGTTGCTGCATTGGGAACGCTGGATGCCGAAGCCGATGCGCGAATGGCGCGGCCACAAGCCGCTGCTCTACGCGTTCGTGATGGGTCTCGTGGTCGCGGTGCTCGGGATCGTGACCCACGGCCAGACCTGGGGCAGCGGCTACGACCAGGCGCGGCTGCTGCTCGAGGGGCGCAACCCGATCACGCAGAGCTTCGCGTTCGCGAAATGGGGTGCGATGGTCGTGAGCTACATGGCCGGCATTCCGGGCGGACTGTTCTCGCCGTCGCTGTCGATCGGCGCGGGGATCGCGCAGTGGGTGCACCTCGTGTTCGCCTGGGCGCCGATGGCGTCGATGATCGCGCTGTGCATGACGGGATATCTCGCGGCGGTGACCCAGTCGCCGTTGACCTCGTTCGTGATCGTGATGGAGATGACCAACGGCACCGGCCTCGTGATCCCGATGATGGCGACCGCGCTGCTCGCGTCGCGCTTCTCCGGGCTGTTCACCCCGCCGCTGTACGAGGCGCTCGCGGAGAAGAACTACTTTCCGATGGTGCCTGGCTACCACCCGCCGACGACCCCGCCGGCGAAGGCCGGCGACTCGTTCGACACGCTCTGACGAGCACCGCGCCGGCGCGATCCGCTCAGTCGACCGTGAAGCGGCACTCGACGCAGGGATCGAGCGCGGCGACCGCGCGACGCGCGTGGTCGCGGGCGAGGTCCCTCGACCGGGCGCTCGCGCCGACCAGCCAATGCCGGAGCGGGCCGTCGGGGTGAAAATTCCACTCGGTCGGTGCGACGATCGAATACTCCCGCACCGTCCCACCCTCCAGCGCGACGTCGTGGATCAGGGTGCCGCGTGCGGTCTCGACGACCGCCCGGCCGCGGCCCGCTGCGCCGTGCACGGACACCGTCCCGCATCGAAACTCAGGATCGTCGCGCGCGTGCAGCGCGAGCTCGGTCACCCGCGCGATCCAGCGCTGCAACAGCGGACGCGGCGCGAGCGCGGCGATCAGCGCCCGCCGCTCCAGGCGCGCGACCGGACCCGTCTCGGCCGGCTCGCCTCGATCGTGCGGTGCGGCCGCGAACCCGGCGTCGATCCGCGGCCAGCGATCGAGCGTGTCGCGCGCGGTCACCGCCGGCACGGTCGCGATCGGCGCGGTCGCCGGTTCCCAGCGCGCGAGGCGACGGCGGTACGCGCGGGCGAGCGGCGCGTCGGTGCGTGCCGCCCAGTCCGAGAGCCCGGTCGGATGGGTGATCGCGAGCCAGCGATCGATTGGCTCGCCGAGCAGCTCTCGCTCGAGCAGTCGCGCGAGCGCCGGCGGTTCGTGGGCGGCCCGGTGCGTCGCCGCGAGTTGCGCCGGCGCGTCGTCGGCGAGCGCGGCGATCACGAGTTCGGCCGCGGCCTCCGCTCGGACCGCCGGATCGACGGCGGCCGCGGGGCGGTCGGCGGCTTCGGGGCGTGCCCGTGCCGCATGGAGCGCCGCACGGGCCGCGGCCCCCTGCGCGCGCCGGCAGATCGCGTGCAGGGTCTCGATCAGGGTCGCGGCCTCCTCCGCCGAACGCCCGGCGAGCAGCGGCGCGAGCCGGGGGCGGTGCGTCGCGACGCGGACCGTCTCGATGCGGTCGTCGCGCCAGCGGATCGTGACCTCGACCGCGCCCGTCATTCGCGGAAGGCTCCTCAGCAGATCCGTGGCAACTGGTCGCCGTGCAACCAGTCGACGATCCGGCGCCCCCCGAGCCGCGTGCGCATCTGCACGAACCGGCGCGGGTCCTCGATCACACGCCCGATCAGCGCCGCGCCGGCACCGAGCGGGTGCGCGCGCAGCGCGTGCAGCGCGGCCTCGGCGAGCGCCGGTGGACAGATCGCGAGCAGCCGGCCCTCGTTCGCGACGTACAGGGGATCGAGTCCGAGGAGCTCGCAGGCCGCCTCGACCGGCGCCCGCACCGGGATCGCGTTCTCGTCGATCTCGATGCCGACGCCCGACTGCTGCGCGATCTCGTTCAGCGCGGCGCCGATGCCACCGCGGGTCGCATCGCGCATCGCGTGCATGCCCGGCGCGGCGCCGAGCAGCGCGTCGGTCAGGCCGTGCAGCGCGGCGGTGTCCGAGACGATCGGCGCGTCGAACGCGAGGTTCTCGCGACAGGCCATGATCGCCATTCCGTGCTCCCCGATCGGGCCGCTGAGCAGCACCGCATCGCCGGGGCGAGCATTCGCGCCGGCGCAATCAACGCCATCGCGCAGTTCGCCGATGCCGGTGGTGGTGATGAACACCCCGTCCGCCTTGCCGCGCTCGACGACCTTGGTGTCGCCGGTCACGACCGGGACGCCGGCCTCACGCGATGCGCGGCCCATCGATGCGGCGATCCTGGCGAGATCGGCGAGCGGGAAGCCCTCCTCGAGCACGAAGCTCGCGGCCAGGTACAAGGGCCGCGCACCCATCACGGCGACGTCGTTGATCGTGCCGTGCACCGACAGGCAGCCGATGTCGCCCCCGGGAAAGAACAGCGGCGAGACGACGTGGGCGTCGGTCGCGACCACCAAGCGCCCCGCGGCGTGCCCGAGCCGCGCGCCGTCGTCGCCTTGCGCGAGATAGTCGTTCGCGAGCGCGCGCGCGAACACTTCCCGGATCAGCTGCGCCATCGCCCGTCCGCCGGATCCATGGGTCAGATCGACGAGTCCGTGCTTGAGATCGAGCGGCCGGGCGTACGGAGCGCTCATGCAGCGGCTCCGCGGAAGCGCCCGTAGGTGTAATGCGCGGCGCACGCGCCTTCCGAGGACACCATGCACGATCCGATCGGGTTCTCCGGCGTGCACGCGGTCCCGAAGATCCGGCACTCCTCGGGACGCTTCTCGCCGCGCAGGATCTGCCCGCAGGCGCAGGCCTTGTTGTCCGGAACCGGCACGTACGGCACCGCGAAGCGCCGTTCGGCGTCGAACGGCGCGAATTCCGGCCGCAGCTGCAGCGCGCTCGCCGGGATCGTGCCGAGCCCCCGCCACTCGAATGCCGCGCGCCGTTCGAACACCCGCTCGACGAGCGCTTGCGCACGCCCGTTGCCCTCGCGCGTGACCGCCCGGGTGAACTCGTTCTCGACCGCGGCGCGACCCTCGTTCACCTGCCGGACCAGCAGGTGGATCGCCCGCAGCAGGTCGAGCGGCTCGAAGCCGGCGATCACGACCGGCTTGCGGTAATCGACCGCGAACGGCTCGTAGGGGGCGCTGCCGATCACCGTCGACACGTGCGCGGGGCCGACGAAGCCGTCGATCGCGACGCCTTGCGGCGCGTCGAGGATCGCGTGCATCGCGGCCGGCGTGAGCACGTGGTTGCACAGGATGCTGAAATTGCCGAGCGACCCTTCCGCCGCGCGCAGCACCGCGACCGCGGTCGGCGGCGTCGTGGTCTCGAACCCGATCGCGAGGAACACCACCTCGCGCCGTGGATTCGCGCGCGCGATCGCGAGTGCATCCTCGGTCGAGTAGATCATCCGCACGTCCGCACCGAGCGCCTTCGCGCGCAGCAGCGTGAGCCGATCCGATGCGGGCACGCGCATCGTGTCGGCATAGGTCGCGAGGATCACGCCGTGCTCGCGCGCGAGCCGGATCGCCTGATCGATCCGGCCGATCGGCAGCACGCAGACCGGACAGCCCGGCCCGTGGATCATCCGGATCGCGCCCGGCAGCAGGTCGGCGAGGCCGTAGCGGGAGATCGCGTGGGTGTGGCCGCCGCAGAATTCCATGAACCGATAGGAGCGGTGCGCGTCCGCTTCCCGCGCGATCGCCGCGGCGAGTCCGCGCGCGAGCTCGCCGTCGCGGAATTCGTCGACGTATTTCACGAGCGCGCCTCCAGCGCGTCGGCGCCGATCGCGGCGAGTGTCTCGAGCGTGCGCTCGGCCTCGGCGGTGTCGAGGCGCTGCAGCGCGTAGCCGACGTGCACGATCACGTAATCGCCGACGTCCGCGTGTTCGACCAATGCGAGCGAGATGTCCTTGCGGACACCGCCGAGCTCGACGACCGCACGGTCGGCGTCGAGACGCGCGACGATGCGCGCGGGAATCGCGAGACACATGTGTCAATTCCTCCCGGTGGCGAGCGCCACCCACGCTTGGCCGAGGCTGATCGCGCCGTCGTTCGGCGGCGCCCGTTCCGCGTGCAGGACCTCGAGCCCGGCCGCCGCCAGGCCCCTCGACAGCGCCTCGCGCAACACCCCGTTGCACAGACACCCGCCGCACAAGGCGATCGCGTTGCGTCGGTGCACGGCCGCCGCGTCGATCGCGAGCGCGCACAGCGCCGCGGCGAACGTCGCATGGAACAGTGCCGCGCCGTGTTCCGGCGTACCGCGCCAGTCGGCGAGCGTCTCGAGCAGCGGCAGGAGGTCGAGCCGGCCCGCGGGACCGATCCGCCACAGTGGCGCGGGCGATACCGTCCCGTACCGACGCGCGAGGGCCTCCAGGCGCATCGCGGGTTGGGCTTCGTAGCCCGCGGTCTCGGCGACGCCGAGCAGGGCGGCGGCCGCATCGAACCAACGTCCCGCGCTCGAGGTCGCCGGACAGCGCAGGTCCCGTTCGAGCAATTCGCCGACGCCGCGCGCCGCGCGCTGGCGTGCGAAGCGGGTCGGGATCTCGGCCCCGCGGCCGAGCCGGTGCAAGGCGCCGGCCGCGACGCGCCACGGCTCGCGGGCGGCGCGGTCGCCGCCCGGCAAGGGCAAGGTCGCGAGATGCCCCAGCCGCCGACAGGTCGCGCCGGTGACCTCGAGCAGCTCGCCGCCCCAGGCTTCGCCGTCCGGACCGAGGCCGACGCCGTCGAGCGCGAGGCCGAGCAGCGGATCCGACCAGCGGTGCTCGGCCGCGACCGCGGCGACGTGCGCATGGTGGTGGCCGACCGCGATCGCAGTCGCGCCGCGATCCGCGGCGAACTGCAGCGCGAGACGCGTCGAGGGGAAATCCGGGTGCAGATCGTGCGCGACCCGCTGCGGTTCGACGTCGAGCAACGCGCACAGGTGCCGCGCGCATTCCTCGAGGAATGCGATCGACGCGGCGTCGTCCAGATCGCCGACGTGCTGCGACAGGAATGCCTCGTCGCCGCGGGTCACGCACACCGTCGTCTTCAGTCCGGCGCCGAGCGCGAGCACGGGCGGTCCGGCCGCGGGCAGGCGGATTGCCTCGGGCGTGTATCCGCGCGCGCGGCGCAGGAACCGGGGTGCCTCGCTCCCGAACCGCACCGAGTCGTCGCAGCGCACCGCGATCGGCCGGTCGTGCAGCAGGTACGCGTCCGCGATCCCGCCGAGGCGCCGCAGCGCGTCGGCGTCGTCGATCACCAGCGGCTCGCCGCCGGGGTTCGCGCTGGTCATCACCCAGACCTCGGGCGACGGCGCCGCGAGCCACGCGGTCCCGGACGGTCGTCCGGCGGCTTCGTGGAACAGTAGCCACTGGATCGGCGTCGCCGGCAGCATCACGCCGAGGTGGTCGAGACCGTCGGCGATCCCGGGCAGCACGCCGTCCGCGGCCGGGTCCTTGGGCACGAGCACGATCGGGCGCTCGGGCGACTCGAGCCAACGTCGTGCGGCGCCGTCCGCGCGCGCGATCCCGTCGAGCGAAGCGGCGTTCGCGACCATCAGCGCAAACGGCTTCGCGTCGCGTGCCTTGCGGGCGCGCAATGCGGCGACGGCTCGCGGATTGCGCGCATCGCATGCGAGGTGATAGCCGCCGAGTCCCTTGATCGCGACGATCCCGCCCCCGCGCAGGCACTCGAGGCTTCGCGCGATCGGATCGGTGCTCGCCGGGAGACCCCGGCCGGCGTCCGCCGCGGCGCCGACGTCGGCGCCGTCGCGGTCGAGGAAGCGCAGGCGCGGGCCACAGGCCGGGCAGGCCACGGGTTCGGCGTGGAAGCGCCGATCCGCCGGGTCGCGGTACTCGCGGGCGCAGTCCGCGCACATCGCGAACCCGGCCATGCTGGTGCGCGCGCGGTCGTACGGCAAGCCGAACGCGATCGTGTAGCGCGGCCCGCAGTGCGTGCAGGTGATGAGCGCGTGGCGCCAGCGCCGGTCGTGCGGATCGAAGAGCTCCTCGAGGCAGGCCGGGCAGGTCGCGGTGTCCGGGCCGATCGCGGTCGCGCAGCGCGAGGCGACGCTCGCCGCGATCGCGAACTCCGCGTGGCCCGCCGGGCGCACCTCGCGGGCGGTGATCGAATCGATCCGCGCGAGCGGCGGTGCGTCGCTCGCGAGCCGCGCGATCAGCGCGTCGAGTCGCGCCGCGGGGCCCTCGGCGCTGATCTCGACCCCTTCGGAGTCGTTGCGCACCCAGCCGCGCAGCTCGAGTTCGTGCGCGAGCCGCCACACGAACGGGCGGAACCCGACGCCCTGGACGATCCCGCCGACGCGGATGTGGCGTGCGTGGCTCACCGCACCGCGGCGATTCGCGGCGGCCGGCCGCGCTCGATCCAGTCGAGCCATTCGTCGATGCCCGCTCCCGATTTCGCCGAGGTCAGAATCGCCGTCAGTCCGGGGTTCACGCGGCGGGCGCACTGCAACGCGAAATCCACGTCGAAGTCCACGTAGGGCAGGAGATCGGCCTTGTTGAGCAGCAGGAGCGAGGCGACCCGGAACATCTCCGGATACTTCAGCGGCTTGTCCTCGCCTTCGGTCACCGACAGCACGACGACCTTCGCCGCCTCGCCGAGATCGAACGCGGCCGGACAGACCAGGTTGCCGACGTTCTCGATGAACAGCACGCCGCCCGCGGCGGGCGCGAGCGTCGCGACCGCGCGGCCGACGGCCTCGGCGTCGAGGTGGCAGCCCTTGCCGGTGTTGATCTGGGTCGCCGGCGCGCCGGTCGCGCGAATCCGCTCGGCGTCGCGGGCGGTTTCCTGGTCGCCTTCGATCACCGCGACGGGCCGGGTTCCGCGGATCGCCTCGATCGTGCGCACCAGGAGCGAGGTCTTGCCGGAGCCCGGGCTCGACATCAGGTTGATCGCCTGGACCGCGTGCGACGCGAACGCGGCCCGGTTGGCCGCCGCGTAGCGATCGTTCTTCTCCAGGACGTCGACTTCCAGCGAGATCAGCCGCGTGCCGTGCGCGAGCGGCGCCGGCGCGGACCAGGGCGCGAGCGGGTTCGGCGCGTGGCCCTGCGGATGATCCTCGTGTCCGTCGCCGCAGCCGCAGGTCGTGCACATCGCCGTCACTCCACCTCGAGGGCTTTGATCCGCATCTCGGTGCCGCCGGTCACCTGGACCTGGCCGCCGCCGCAGTGCGGGCAGGGATCGAGCGGCCGCGAGATCAGTATTTCACGGCCGCAGCCGAGACACCACGCACGCCCGTCGGTCGCGACGATCTCGAGGCGCGCGCCCTCGGCACGGCCGCCGCGCATCGCCGCCTCGAAGCAGAATTCGAGCGCCTCGGGCTCCACCGCGGCGAGCCGGCCGACCTCGAGGGTCACGGTGCGCACGCGCTGGAAGCGCTCGCGGCGGGCGGCGTCCTCGATCAGTTCGGCGATGCTCTGGCACAGGCTCATCTCGTGCATCGCGTGCCGCCCGTCACCGCAAGCCGTCGGGCAGCGTGGGCTCCCGGCCCACGAGATCGGGAAACGCCGCGTCGAGCGCGCCCGGCTCGCCGCGCAGCGCTGCCTCGAGCGCGCCGAGCGCGCGGTCGATCTGCGCGGCCCGTTCGGCGTCGACGAGCTCGCGGGCCGTGTGCTGGAACGCGAGCAGCCAGGTGTCGGCGACGACCGGCCCCACCAGCGCGAGGTCGATATCGGCGACGACACCGTGCCGGTCCACGCACCGGGCGATCCCGGTGCCGGCACGCAGGACCCGCATGGGGATCGCGAGGCACATCGGTTCCACGCTACCCGACCCCGCGCCCTGGCCGGGACTGTGGCTTTCCCGTATGCGATTGCGCGAAGCGCAGCCTGGCGCGCGCGGGATCGAGCGGCGCCGACCGGCGCCGCGTTGCGGCGCAATTCGCCCGGACGTAGACTCGGCGAAATGCGGCCGCCCGGGCTCACGGTCGGCAGTTCCTATCGACCCCGGGGAGGTTGCCGATGGTTCGCCGATTACGCTGTCTCGCGGTTCGTCGTCAGGGACGTGCCCGTCCCTTCCTGGCCCTCGCGGCACTGGCGATCGTGGCGGCGGGCGGCGTGACCGCGACGCGCGCCGACGACCTGCCGACCACGCCGGCCGCGGCGCTCGCGGCGGAGAAGGCCGATCGGATGCCGCCGACCGCGTTCTACACGATCTCGCCGCTGCCGGCCGGGGCGGCCGGGCAGTTGATCCGATCCGAGGTCGTCACCGACTACGCATTGCCGAAGGGGGTCGGTGCGGTCCGGATCCTCTATCACTCGCGCGATGCGACCGGTCAGGACGTCGCGGCCTCCGGGGTCGTGCTGATCCCGGCGGGCAAGGCGCCGAAGGGCGGTTGGCCGGTGATCGCGTGGGCGCACGGCACCAGTGGGGTCGCGCGAATCTGTGCGCCGTCGATGATGAAGGACGTGTATTACGGGACCGAGGGCTTGTTCCCGATGGTCGAGGCGGGCTTCGCGGTGATCGCGCCGGATTACGCCGGCCTCGGGACCGCGAGCGCGCATCAGTACCTCGATCCGCTGCCGCAGGCGAACGACGTGATCAACGCGGTCGCCGCCGCGCACCGCGCGGTCGCGGACCTGTCGCCGCGCTGGGTCGTCGACGGACACTCGGAAGGCGGCGGCGCCGCCTGGTTCGTCGCGCAGCGCGAGGCGAGCCTGAAGGACCCGAACTATCTCGGCGCGGTCGCGGTCGCCGGCACCGTGAACATGCCGTGGATCATGCATTACATGACCAGGAGCCACGCCGACTCCTTCTACGCGGTGTTCCTGGCCTACGGGATCAAGGCGCGGTTTCCGCAGTTCCGGGTCGAGGACATGCTGACCCCCCAAGGCCTGGCGCACTACCGGGCGTTCACGACGAAGGGCTGCTGGGAATACGGCTACGCGACGGAGGTGAGCGAACTGCAGAGCGCGACCGCGGCGTCGGTCCTGAAGAAGGGCTGGGAGCACAATCGCTGGGTGCGGCGCTGGGCGGCGGAGACGGTGCGCGTGCGGCGCCACGTGAATCGTCCGCTGCTGGTGCTCGCCGGCGGCGCGGACACGTCGGTGCCGCCGCCGTCGATCGAGCCGATCGTGAAGCGGGCGTGCCGGTTCGGCTATCGACTGCAGTTCAGGATCTTCCCGGGCCTCGATCACGATCCGTTGATGGACAAGTCGACGCCGTACCAGCTGCAGTGGATTCGGGATCGGTTCGCGGGCCGTCCCGCGCCGGACAACTGTTCGACGCTCCTGTAGAGAACCCGTGCGCCACGCCGCGATCGTCGGTTGGGGCAAGTGCCTGCCGCCGGCGGTGCTGAGCAACCAGGACCTGTCGACGTTCCTCGCGACCGACGACGACTGGATCACGACCCGAACCGGCATGAAGGAGCGGCGGATCTCCCACGTGCCGGGGATCGAGCTCGCGACCGTCGCCGCCGAGCGCGCGATCGCGTGCGCCGGACTGAGCGGCGCGGACGTCGATCTCGTGATCTACGGCAGTTGCAGCAACGACGAGGCGGTGCCGAACAGCGCGTCCGGCGTGCAACGGCGCATCGGCGCGGTGCGCGCGGCGGCATTCGACGTCAACACCGCGTGCACGAGCTTCATGTACGGACTGTCGATCGGCACCGCGATGATCCGTTCCGGCGTCGCGAGGACGGCGCTCGTGATCGGGGTCGAGCTGATCTCGCGCTACATGGACTGGAACAACCGCAACGTCGCGGTGCTGTTCGGCGACGGCGCCGCCGCGGCGGTGCTGCAGGAGAGCACGGACGAAGCGGGCGTGATCGCGGAGAAACTCCAGTGCTACGCCGAGTCGCGCGACATCCTGCGGGTGCGCGGGATGGGCACGAGCTACGCCAACCTCGGCGTGCAATTCGGTCAGACGCGCTGGGACTTCGACGGTCAGGAGATCTTCCGCAAGGCGACCCACGGGATGGCGGAGGCGAGCCTCGAGGTGCTCGCACGTGCCGGCGTCGGGATCGGGGACGTCGACCTGGTCGTGCCCCATCAGGCGAACCTGCGGATCATCGAGGCGGTCGCGAAGCGCCTCGGCGCCGATCCGTCGAAGCTGCACCTGACGGTCCGCAAGTACGGCAACATGAGCTCCGCGACCGCGCCGGTTGCGCTGGTGGAGGCGATCGAGGAGGGTCGGATGCCGCCCGGCGGTCTCGTGCTGATGCCCGCGTTCGGCGGCGGCTTGACGCTGTCCGCGCACCTGCTGCGCTGGGGCGACCGGGTCACGCCGCTCGCGACCAGCAGCGCCGAACTGCCGCCGTGCGAGAAGAGCGCGCTCGAACTGGTCGAGGAGATCCGCGCGCAGAAGCGCGCGGGCCACGAGGACGCCGCGCGCTTCGAGGCGCTGCGCTTCAGCTGACGCGCGGTTCGGCCGGCGCGCGGTTCAGCCGGCGCGCGGCACGCGCGCCGCGAGCGCGGCCGCCGCGTCGATCACCGCCGCCTGGTGCGGCAGCAGGTCGTGGCCGGCCATCGCCATGAACTCTTCCAGGTACGGATCCGCCGCCGGCGTGCGATGCCGCGCGAATTCCTCGACGACCGCGAGGCCGCAGAACGGCACGTAGGCGTTCGAATAGCCGCCCTCGTGCAGCGCGACGATCCGCCCCTGGCACAGCGACTCGGCCGCGGCCATCACCTGTTTCGCGAGCGCCCGGTAGGTCTCGCTGGTCGCGAGCATCCGGCCGATCGGATCCATCATGTTCGCGTCGAGCCCCGAGCAGATCACGATCAATTGCGGGCGGAACCGCTGCAGCGCCGGGATCACCGCGCGCTCGAACGCGGCGACGTAGGCGCCGTGGCCGCTGCCCGGCGGCAACGGCACGTTCAGGTTGGTGTGCGCGGCGCTCCCTGAGCCGATCACGTCCAGGAACCCGCTGTCCAGCGGGTAGCAGCGGTCCTGGTGCACCGAGATCGTGAGCACGGACGGGTCCTCCAGGAACGCGAGCTCGGTGCCGTTGCCGTGGTGAACGTCCCAGTCGATGACCGCGATGCGATCGAGCCGGTGCACGCGCTGCGCGTGCTTGATCGCGATCACCGCGTTGCCGAACACGCAGTAGCCGCGCCCGCGGTCGGGTTCCGCATGGTGACCGGGCGGCCGCACCAGCGCGTACGCGTTCGCGACCTTGCCGCCGAGCACCGCATCGACCGCCTCGATGCAGCCGCCGGCCGCGAGGCGCGCGATGTCGAAGCTGCCGTGGCCGATCGTCGCGCTGTCGCCGATCGTGCCCCCGCCCGCGGCGGAGAGCACGCGCACCTGCTCGACGTAGCGTTCGGTATGGAACGCGCGGATCTCCTCGATCGTCGCGAGCCGCGCTGCGATCGGCACGAGACGCTCGGCGAGGCCGCTGACCGCGAGCAGGGACAGCATCCGCCGCTTGGTCGACGGACTCTCCGGATGCGGGTCGGGCTCGACGTAGTCGCTGGACGTGCTGAAGCCGGCTCCGCTCCCCGGGTCGTGCCAGAAGTATCGTTCGTGAGAGACGAGGCCGGTTGCGTGCATCGTGGGGTCACTCCAGTCGGAACGGGTTCGCGCTCGCGGGTCAATAGCCCGCGGTCAATCCAAAGTCGATCGGGATCGCCGCGCCGGTGATCGGCGCGGCCTGTGGCGACGCCAGGTAATGGACGAATTCGGCGATCTCCTCGGCGGTCGCGAACCGCGCACGCTCCCGCTGCGGGTAGCGGGCGAGCAGGTTCGCCTTGTAGCGGGCGGGGTCGCCGCCGCCGTAGGTCGCCGCCTGGAACTCGATCATCGGCGTCGCGACGTCGCAGGGGCAGACCGCATTCACGCGCACGCCGCGCGGTGCGAGCTCGAGCGCGAGCGAGCGCGACAGCAGCACGACGCCGCCCTTCGAGGCGCTGTACACGCTCGCGCCGGCGTTGCCGACGAGGCCGGCGTCCGAGGCGAGGTTCACGATCGCGCCGCCGGTGCGCTCGAGATGCGGGATCGCGTGCCGGCACACGAAGAACGTGCCTTTCAGGTTCACCGCGAGCACGCGGTCGAACTCGGCTTCGGTCACCCGCTCGGCCGCTCCTTCGAGCCAGACGCCGGCGCAGTTCACGACCACGTCGAGGCCGCCGAACTCGGCGACCGTGCGCTCGACGAGATCTGCGCAGGCCGGCGGGCTCGCGACGTCGACCGGCACCGCGAGGACCTCGGGTCCGCCACCGAGCATCGCGACCGCCGCGTCGAGCGCCGCGCGATCGCGATCGGCGATCGCGACGCGCTCCCCGGCCTCGCGGAAGCGCCGCGCGATCGCGAGGCCCATCCCGCTCGCGCCGCCCGTGATCAGTACCGTACGCCGGGACATCGCTCGCACGCCGCTGCTCAGCCGCGATCCGGCGAGCGACCCTTGATTTCCTGGAGGATGTTGCCGCCGTCGACCACGAGCGTCTCGCCGTTCACGTAGCTCGCGCCGGCGGACGCGAGGAACGCGACCGCGTGCGCGACCTCCGCCGGGGTGCCCGGTCGGCCGACCGGCGTCTGCGTGCCCGCGGCGAGTTCGGCGGCGCTCGAGGAGGCGGTCGCGATCCAGCCCGGGGCGACCGCGTTCACCGTGACGCCGTGCGGGCCGGCCTCGAGCGCGAGGGCACGCGTCAGGCCGACCATGCCGGCCTTCGCGGCGCCGTACGCCGAGGACCCCAGGATCGCGACGTACGGCCCGGTGACCGACGCGACGTTCACGACCCGACCGTAGCGGGTGGCGATCATCGCCGGCAGGAACGCGCGGGTCGCCGAGAACGCGGTCTTCAAGGTGACCGCGATCATCCGGTCCCACTCGTCCTCGGCGAAATCGACGAACGCCTTGCTGACCGCCGGCTCGCCGACCGCTCCCATCCCCGCGTTGTTCACGAGGACCGACACCGGTCCGATCTCCCCGGCGAGCGCGCGCGCCGCCGAGAGGTCGGTCAGGTCCGCGACCGCCGCGTCCACCGCGTGGCCGCGCTCGCGCAGTTCCGCCGCGCGCTCGTGCACGCGCGCGGTCGTGCTGGTGATCGCGACCCGCATCCCCGCGGACGCGAGCCGCTCGGCGATCGCGAATCCGATCCCGGTCGCGGACCCGGCGCCGGTGACCAGCGCATCGACGCGCGTCGTGCCGCTCACACCGCGCTCCCGGCGATGTCCGGCATCAGAACCGGTACGACGCCGTCACGCCGATGGTTCGCGGCTGATAGCCACGCGCGAAGTAGTTCGTGTCGAAGTTCGGCGGGAAGCCGTTCAGCGGCGTCGTCGCCAGGTCGCGCGCGAGGAACAGCGGGCTGTGGAAGTTCGTCAGGTTGTGGACCCACAGCATCACGTCCCAGCCGCCGAAGTACATGCCGGCACGAAGATTCAGCACGCTGACCGTAGGCAATCCCGGCAGCGTCGGATCGTCGTTCGGCGCGTTCGCCGGATCCTGATACGGCTGCAGCGAGTTCTGTGCGGTCGAGAACTGGTATTCGGCGCGCAGGTACGGCCGGTGCGGCAGCGAGTGCCACTCGTAGCTCAGGTTCGCCTCGACGTTCCACGGCGCGCTCGGCAGGTGATCGCCCGCGGTCACCAGCGGGTACACCCCGGCGAGCGACACGTTGGTCGTGAACGCCGAGTCCGTGTAGGCGCCGGTCACGCCGACCGTGAGGTCCTCGGTCGGCCGCCAGTTGATCGCGACGTCGCCGCCCTTGCCGGTCACGGACCCGAGGTTGTAATCGAAGCCGAGGCCGCAGGTCAGGTAGACGAACTGCTGGATGTTGTTCCACTTGAGGTAATAGATCGACGCGCTGATCTCGAGGCGGTTGCGGAACAGCGTGTTCTTCGAGCCGAGCTCGTATTGCCACAGCGAATCGGACGCGTACGACGGCGGCTGTTGCGGGAGCCCGTACGAGCAGTTCTGCGGCAAGGCCGCGTTGATACCGCCCGGCCGGAAGCCCTTCGCCGCGCTGACGTAGTACAGGCTGTTGCTCGTCGGCTTGTAGTTGATCACGAAGCGTGGCGTGACCGGGTTGCCGCTGCCGGTGTTGGTGCTCTTGATCCCCGTGCCCACGATCAGCGCGCCGCTCTCGTTGATCACGCCGGTGTAGGTCAGGTGCGAGTAGCGCAGGCCCGCGGTCGCCTTGATCTTCGGCGTGATCTTGTAGGACAGCTCGCCGTAGACCGCGACCTGTTTGTCGAGCATCGAGAACTGCGGCTGATGGTACGCATTGCCCGGATCCGCCGGGCTGATGTCGGCACTGACGATATGCTCGGTCGAGTTCTCATGCACGTGCGCATAATAGACGCCGGCAGTCCACTGGAAGCGGCTCGCCTCGTTCGACGAGCTCGCGCGCCACTCCTGCGTGAAATTGTCCTGCCGGTCGGTGAAGTACGCGCTGCTGAAATCGTTCGGCGCGGTGTACTGGTTGTACAGGAAGATCGTCGGCGCCCACTGCGAGTAATCCGAAATCGAATGCTGGGCGCGCGAGAAGTACGAGGTGTTCGAGGTGAACTGCACGCCGGGCAGGCTCCACTCGACCTTCACCGCGCCGATGTACCAGGGGTCGGTGCTCGGGTTGCGCTGCAGGTTGCCGTTGTTGTAGTCGTTGCGTGACGGCACCGACAGATTGCGCCAGTACACCGCGGTGTCGTTGATGTGCAGGGTCTGCACGTAGAACGACGGCAGGATCGAGAAGTTGTCGTTCGGCTGCCACTTGAGCGCCGCGCGGAAGGTCGCCGAGTCCTGCCAGTTCGCGTTCGCCTCGGTCGTGCCGGTGATCGTCGGCGAGCCGGTGTACACGGTCGCGGGCGCGGTGCCGTAGCAGGGCGTGCAAGTGATCAGGGTGCTCGGCGGCGGCGCGTAAGCGACGCGATTCACCCAGCCGCCGTCGTGGCGGATCGACGCGCTCACGCGGAACCCGAGCTTGCCGTCGATGATCGGTCCGCCGAACGCTGCGCCGGCCGCGTAGTCGTTGCCGCCGCCGTCGATCTCGCCGAAATCGGCGCGCGCGAAGCCCGAGTAGCGGTGCAGCCCCGGATCCGGCGTGATGAAGCGGACCGTGCCGCCCTCGGATCCGGCGCCGAACAGCGTGCCCTGTGGGCCCTTGAGCACCTCGACCCGCTCCAGATCGAAGAGCTGCGGATACGCCATCACCGTGCCGAAGTTCAGGTGACGCCCCTGGATCGGCGTGTCGTCGATGTAGATGCCCGTGGTCGAGGCACCGGCATTCGAGTCGACACCGCGAATCGCGATATCGGAGTCCTCGTCGTTGTAGTTGCCGGACACGCTCGTGCCGTTGCGCTGGAACGTGATGCCCGGCGCGACGCGCGCGAGATCGTCGATCGTGTGCAGCTGTTGCTGCTGGAGCGCCTGTCGTCCGAACGCGGTCACGCTCATCGGCACGTCCATCAGGCGCTCGGTGCGTCGCTCGGCCGTGACGACGACCTGTTGCAGTTGATCCCCGGCCTGGGCCGACGCGTTCGTCGCGTCGTTGGTCTGGGCCGCGGCGAGACCGATCGCAAGCGCGCAGCTGACGCCCGACGCGACGCCGAGCCTGCGCGCGCGAGCCCAATCGAGACGGTGATGGTTCATGGTCCGCGTCCTCACTTAACTGACCGAATAGGTGAACGTGTGCTTGTAGGTGCCGAGGTACATCAGGATCACGGCGTCGGCGACCTCGCCGAGCGAGCGGATCTTCTCGTTGGTCACGCGCAGCAGCTGCTCGTGGCTTTCGCAGACGAGTTCGGCGATCACGTCGTACGGCCCGGCGGTCGCGACCACGTAGATCGACTCGGGGAGCGCGGCGATCGCCTTCGCGATCCGGCGCGAGTCGCCGCGCGCCTTGATCCCGATCAGCGCCATCGACTTCGAGCCGAGCCGCACCGGATCCGTGACCGCCGCGATCTGCATCACCCCGCGGGCGAGCAGGCGCTGCACGCGCTGGCGCGCCGCGGCCTCCGACAGTCCCACCCGCGCGCCGATCTTGCCGTACGCCATCCGGCCGTCCTTCTGCAGCGCGCGCACGATCGCGCGATCGATCGCATCAAGTGTCAGCGGGCGGGCGCGAGTGCTCGTCGGGGAGTGTGCGACTGAAATCGTTGTCTCCGGGGCGTTTTGCAACGAAATCCGTTGTGTTGTCGGGGAGCGACATCTATTCTAGTTGTCGACGGACTGTAGTCGCGGTGGCGGGTGCTGTCAACGCCGCGATGCGCCGGCGCAAGGCCGGTGGCGTGGACGTGCGCGGGGTCGAAGCCACTGTGGGGGAGAGACGGAGTGAATTCAGCGGCGATTTCCGGCGGAACGGGGCGGTCGATCGATCGCGAGCGCCTGCAGCGGCTGCATGCGCGTGAATTGGACGCGTTCGCGAACGCGCATCCGCGCTCGCGCGCGCTGCACGAGCGGGCCCGGGCGTCGATGCTCGGCGGCGTGCCGATGCCGTGGATGGCGCGCTGGCCTGGCGGCTTCCCGGTGTACGCGGCGAGCGCGACGGGTTCGCGGATCGTCGACGTCGATGGCCACGCGTACGTGGACCTGTGCCTCGGCGACACCGGTGCGATGGGCGGTCACAGCCCGGCGGCGATGGTCGAGGCGGTGCGTGCGCAGCTCGGGCACGGCACGACGATGATGCTGCCGACCGAGGCGAGCGTCGGCGCGGCGGAGAATCTCGCGCGCCGGTTCGGCGTGCGCTACTGGCAGTTCACGCTGTCCGCGACCGACGCGAACCGCACCGCGCTGCGCCTCGCGCGCCAGATCACCGGACGGCCGCTGGTGGTCGTGCACAGTTACTGCTACCACGGCACCGTCGACGAGACCTTCGCGGTCCGCGCGCCGGACGGCGCGACCCGCTCGCGCGAGGGCAACGTCGGTCCCGCGGTCGATCCGGCGGCGACGACGCGCGCGGTCGAGTTCAACGACGTCGGACAGCTCGAGGCCGCGCTCGCGGACGATGCGGTCGCGTGCGTGATCGCCGAGCCGGCGTTGACCAACATGGGGATCGTGCTGCCCGAGCCGGGCTATCACGAGGCCTTGCGCTCGCTCACGCGCCGTCACGGCACGCTGCTGCTGATCGATGAGACGCACACGTTCTCGGCCGGGTACGGCGGCTGCACCCGGGCCTGGGGGCTCGAGCCCGATCTCGTGACGATCGGCAAGTCGATCGGCGGCGGCGTTCCGTGCGGGGCGCTCGGGATGAGTGCCGAGGTCGGGCGCCGGATCGCGGCGCAGGAGGGCGTCGACTACGAGGACACCGGCGGCGTCGGCGGCACGCTCGCGGGCAACGCGCTGTCGGCGGCCGCGATGCGCGCAACGCTCGAGGAGGTGCTCACCGAGGCCGCGTTCGGGCGCATGATCGGTCTCGCCGGGGAGTTGCAGCGCTCCATCGCGCGCACGATCGAGTCGCGACGGCTGCCGTGGAATGTCGTGCAGCTCGGATGCCGCGTCGAGTACGGCTTCCTGCCGAGCCCGGCCCGCAACGGGACGACCGCGAAGGCGGGCGCGGACCGGGACCTCGAGGCGTACCTGCACCTGTACCTGCTGAATCGCGGCGTGCTGATCACGCCGTTCCACAACATGGTGTTGATGTCCCCGTCGACGACGGCCGAGGACGTCGCAGCCCACGATCGCGGCTTCGCGGCGGCGATCGACGAGTTACTCGGCACGGACTGAGTCGAGGCGCCGCCGAAGGCCTCGCGGAACGAACGGACCATGGAGCCACTCAAGCGCACGCTGAAGTACTGGGACCTGGTCCTGTACGGACTTGCGTACATCGCGCCGATAACGCCGTTCTCGACCGTCGGGTTCGTCTGGGACGCCTCGAAGGGGCTGATCGCGCTCGCCTACGTGCTCGGCGGCGTGTGCATGTTCTTCACCGCGAAGAGTTACGCCGTGATGAGCGAGACGACCCCGTCCGCGGGCTCGGTCTACGGGTTCGCGCGCCATGCGATCGGGGTGTTTCCCGGGTTCGTCGCCGGCTGGATGATCCTGCTGGACTACCTGCTGATCCCGGCGTTCGTGTTCGTGCTGATCGCGGTCGCGCTCGGCACGCTGGTGCCGTCGGTCGACCGTTCCGTGTGGATCGTGCTGATGGTCGCGTTCACGCTCGGGATCAACTGGTTCGGCGTGACCGTGACGACGCGCGCGAATTTCGTCGCGGTCGCGATCCAGACGGTGGTCACCGTCGGCTTCGTTGCGCTGTGCGTGATCGCGATCGCGCACGGCAAGGGCAACGGCGCGCTCACCTTGAAGCCGTTCTGGAACCCGCAGACGTTCGACGGCGGCGCGCTGCTGACCGCGACCTCGATCTGCGTGATGTCGTTCCTCGGCTTCGACGCGATCTCGACGCTGTCGGAAGAAGTCGTCGGCGACGATCCGGGCCTGATCGGCCGCGCGATCATCGGCGTGCTGGTGATCTCCGGGGCGTTCTTCGTGCTGGTCGCGTGGGTGCTCGGCAATCTGCTGCCCGGGATCGCGTTGCACGATCCCGCGGCCGCGATCTACGAACTCGCCGCCTGGGCGGTCGGACCCTGGGCCTCGAGCGTGATCGCGTGGACCTACGTGCTCGTGATCGGCCTGTCGAACGCGATCCCGATGCTGATCGGCGTCGCACGCGTGCTCTACGCGATGGGCCGGGACCGGCAGCTGCCCGGAACGCTCGCGCGGGTCCATCCGCGCTACCACACCCCGTACGTCGGCATGCTCACCGCGTCGGGGATCTCGCTCGCCGTCGCGCTCGCGATGCGCAACCGGCTCGGAGATCTCGCGACGATCGTGAACTTCGGCGCGCTGTGCGGATTCCTGATGCTGCACGTCTCGGTGCTGGTCGAGTTCGTCTGGCGGCGCCGCTCGCGCCGCTGGCTGGTGCACTGGGTGACACCGGTGCTCGGGATTGCGGTCGTGCTGATGGTGCTCTCGGGGATGAGCCGGCTCGCGCTGATCGTCGGCTCGACCTGGCTCGCGGCCGGGTGCCTCTGGGGACTCGCGCTGCACACCCGCCGGCGCGCGAAGCTCGCGATCGAACTGTAACGAGGCGGGCGGCCGGGGTAGCGCCGCCGCCGGAGGGGCGAACCGATGACCGATGAGCTTTGTTACCGTTCCGCGGGCGAATCGATCCGCGCGTTCCGCGCGGGCGAGAGCTCGCCGGTCGAGCTGATGCGCGCGGTGCTCGAGCGGGCCGAGCGGCAGACGGCGAGCTTGAACGCGACGACCGCGATCCATGCGGAGGCGGCCCTCGCGGCCGCGAGCGCCGCTGAGGCGCGCTACCGGGCGGGGACCGCGCGGCCGCTCGAGGGCATCCCGGTCGCGATCAAGGAGGAGACCTCGGTCGCGGGCTGGCGCAAGACGATCGGCTCGTTCCTGTGGGACGAGGTGCCGACCGCGCACCACCCGATGGTCGACAAGCTGATCGCGGCCGGTGCGATTCCGCACCTGCAGACCAGCGTGCCGGAGTTCTGCCTGATCGGCCAGACACTGTCGCGCCGCTACGGGGTGAGCCGCAACCCCTGGAATCCGGCGATCACGCCGGGCGGTTCGAGCGGCGGGTCGGGGGCGGCGCTCGCGGCCGGGATGGCACCGCTCGCGACGGGGAGCGATATGGCCGGCTCGATCCGGATCCCGGCGGCGATGTGCGGCGTGTACGGGTTCAAGCCGCCGTTCGGACGTCTCGCGAGCGCGCCCGGCGAGGAGCTGTTCGCATTCGCGGTCGAAGGGCCGATGGCGCGCACGGTCGAGGATCTCGCGTTGATGCAGAACGTGATCGCCGGGCCGCACCCGGCGACCTATTCCGGGATGCCGTACGTGCCGCTGCCGGCCGAGCCCGCTGCGATCGCCGGCCTGCGGATCGGCCTGTCGTTCACGACCGGGCACACCACGCTGTGTCCGGACACCCGCCGCAATCTCGAGCGCGCCGGCGCGGCGCTCGAACGCGCCGGCGCGATCATCGAACCGGTCGACCTGCGCTGGGACGGCGAGGCGCTCGCCAACGCGCTGATCGAGGCGATCTTCGGAATCTTCCTCGACGAGTATCTCTCGAAGCTGCCGGCCGAAAAGCTCGACCAGGGCAGCTCGTACCTGCGCTGGCTGATGGAACGCTACTGCGGCAAGCGCAATTCGATCACCAAAGCCGCCGGACTCGCGCTCGGCCTGCACCAGGAACTCGAACACAAGCTCTGGGGCCGGGGGATCGCGGCCCTGATCTGCCCGACGGTGTTCGCGACCGACATCGCCGCCGATCTCGACCTCGCGAGCGTGCGCGAGGTGCCGATCGGGGACACGCGGGTCGACAGCTACCTCGGCTGGGTCGCAACGCCGCCGTTCAACCTGCTGAGCCGATACCCGGCGCTCGCCGCGCCGACCGGACTCGCGGCGAACGGGGTCCCGACCAGCCTGCAGATCGTGGGTCCTGCGTTCGACGATGCGATCGTGTTCCGGATCGCACACCACTTCGCGCGAGTCACCGACGGCGGCCTCTACCGGCGCCACTTCCCGCCAGGCTGCGGAGTCGACGGCGGGCGCACCGAACGGTTATAAAGAGGCAAACAACCGAACGGGGGAGTCGTGGAACACCCAGGAAAGGACCTCGCGGCGGCCGCGTCGGCGCGACGTTACATGCGCTACGTCGCCGTGCTCGCGGCGCTCGCGGGACTGATGTTCGGCCTCGACGTCGGCGTGATCTCGGGCGCCCAGCAGTTCATCCAGCGAACCTTCGCGATCGACGACCGGATGATCGAGCACATCGTGAGCAGCATGATGGTCGGCGCGGCGGTCGGCGCGGGGCTCGCCGCCTGGCTGTCGGGACACTTCGGGCGCAAGCGCTCGCTCCTGTGGAGCGCGTCGCTGTTCGTCGCCGGGTCGCTCGCGAGCGCGGCCGCGGGGTCGCCGGTCGCGCTGATCGGCGCGCGCCTCGTGCTCGGCGTCGCGATCGGGATCGCGGCATTCACCGCGCCGCTGTACCTCGCCGAGATCGCTCCGGAGGACAAGCGCGGCGCGATGATCTCGACCTACCAGTTGATGATCACGATCGGGATCTTCCTCGCGTTCGTGTCGGACACGGTGTTCAGCTACTCCGGACGCTGGCGCTGGATGCTCGGGATCATCGCGGTCCCGGGCATCGCGTTCCTGCTCGGGGTGCTCGGCCTGCCGGAGAGCCCGCGCTGGCTCGTGCTGCGCGGCCGGCACGACGACGCGACCGGCGTGCTGAACCGGTTGCGCGGCGACGAGACGACCGCGCGCGCCGAAGTCGCGGAGATCGAGGAGCGCCTGCGGACCCCGCAGCAAGGCTGGCAGCTGCTGCGCGAGAACCGCAACTTCCGCCGTTCCGTCGGCCTCGGAATCGCGCTGCAGGTGGTGCAGCAACTCACCGGCATCAACATCGTGATGTACTACGCGCCGCGGATCTTCGCCGACATGGGCTACGCGACCGGTACGCAGATGCTGTTCACCGCGGTCGTCGGGCTGACCAACGTGCTCGCGACGTTCATCGCGATCGGCTTCGTCGACCGCATCGGGCGCAAGCCGATCCTCTATGCCGGCTTCGTGGTGATGGCGGTCGGTCTCGCGGTGGTCGGCACGCTGATGGCGTCCGGAATGGCGACTCAGGGGCAACGATTGCTCGCGGTCGCGATGCTGCTGGTGTTCGTGATCGGCTTCGCGTTCTCGGCTGGCCCGCTGGTGTGGACGCTGTGCTCGGAGATCCAGCCGCTCAAGGGGCGGGATTTCGGCATCGGCGTCTCGACGGTGACGAACTGGCTCGGCACGGCGGCGGTCGGCGCGACGTTCCTCACGCTGCTGAACCACCTGGGTCACGCGCAGACGTTCTGGTTGTACGCCGCGTTCAACGCGTCGTTCCTGCTGTTCACCTGGGCGTTCGTTCCCGAGACCAAGGGCGTGAGCCTCGAGGCGATCGAGCGGCGGCTGATGGACGGGCGCGCGCTACGGGAGATCGGGGAATGAGGGGCCGGTACGTCGGCGGCGATCGAATCAGGCGCCCCAGCGGAATCCTCCGGCCCGCGATCGCGTCGCTCGCGCTGCTGCTGTCGCCGGCCGCCGCCTTTTGCGCGTCGGCTGCGGCGCCGGCGCCGGACGGCTGGAGCGGCAAGGGCCAGGCCGGCGGCGTGACCTCGCAGGGCAACACGCAATCCACGACGTTCAATGCGGTGCTGGATCTCGCGCTCGTCGCGGGCCCGTGGAAGCACGCGTTGCACCTCGACGGCCTGTACGGGCGCAATGCGGGCATCACCTCGAGCGAGCGCTGGGGATCCCGGTGGCAGAGCGACTACACGTTCCGACCGGCGGTGTACGCGTTCGGGATCCTGCGTTACGAGCGGGACCTGTTCAGCGGCTTCGACTATCAGGCGAGCGCGGCCGCCGGCGTCGGCTACCGGATCCTCGACACCGACCGGGTGAAGCTCAGCGTGCAGGCGGGGCCCGGGTTTCGACGCGAACAGCCGCAGACCCTCAGCAAGGACGCGGCCGGCGCGGTGATCGCGCGCAGCCTGGGAACTCCGATGAACAGCGCGATCCTGAGTGCCGGGATCGATTACTCGCAGGTGCTCACCGCCACGACGACCCTGTCGGACAAACTGCTGACCGAGTCGGGTGGCGGCAACACGCTCGTCACGAACGCGCTGGCGCTCGCGGTCAAGGTGTCGACGCACCTCGCCTTGAGCGTCGGCTACAATCTGCAGAACAACAGTTCGCCGCCGCCGGGACTGAAGAAGCTCGACTCGAACGAGACGGTGAACCTGGTGTATTCCTTCTAGTCCGGTCGCGTGAACCGGTAGTGCGCGACCAGCCATTCCTGGCCGTGCGCGTAACCGAAGAGCTCGGCGCACGCCATCCAGAAGATCCGCCAGCGCTGGAACCACAGCGCCGCCCGGTCGCCATACGCGCGGCGCAGCGTCGCGCGGACCGCCGCGGCGTTCGCATCCTGCCGCTCGAGCCACTGGTTCGCGGTGCGCTGGTAGTGCGTCCCGTCGATGAGCCAGCGCTGCTCGAGGGCCAGTCGGTCCTGAAAGCGCAGCAGCGTGTCGGCGGCGGGCATCAGGCCACCGGTGAAGAAGTGCCGGCCCATCCAGTTGTCCTCGCCCGCGGTCTCGAACGGATAGCAGAACGTGCGGTGCGCGAAGACGTGCACGAACAGCTTCCCGCCCGGCCGCAGCCACGCGGCGATCCGCTCCATCAGCGTCGCGTAGTTGCGCAGGTGCTCGAACATCTCCACCGACACGCAGCGGTCGAACGCGCCCGGGTCGAGCGCGAGCGCGTTCACGTCGGCGGTGATCACCCGCACGTTCCCGAATCCGCGTTTGCGGCAGACGGTCTCGATGTGCGCGCGCTGACTCTGCGAGTTCGACACCGCGGTGATGCGCGAGTGCGGGAAGCGCTCGGCCATCCACAGCGTGAGCGATCCCCAGCCGCAGCCGAGTTCGAGGATCGACTGGCCGTCGGCGAGCTCGGCGCGCGCCTCGACCGCGCGCAACATCGCATCCTCCGCCTCGGCGAGCGTCTCGTCGCCGCGCGGGTACAGCGCGCAGGAATATTTCAGGCGCGAACCCAGGCACTGCTCGAAGAACTCCGCGGGCAGTTCGTAGTGCTGCTCGTTCGCGGCCGCGGTGTGGATCGCGATCGGGCTGCGCCGCAGCGTCTCGATCAGGCGCTCGGCGCGCTCGCTCTGCGCGGTGAGTCCGCCGCGCCGCTCCTCGGCGAGCCGGCGCGCGCACAGCCGGCGGATCCCGAAGCGCAGCAGCGCATCGGGCAGCGCGCCGCGTTCGGCGAGTCCGAGCAGGCCGGGAGCCGGGCGGTCGGCCGCGAGCTCGGCGGTCGGGGAATCGGTGGCGGCGGTGCTCACGGGGTCACTCCTTCTCGGCGCGAATGCGTTTCGGGAACCAGGGGATCAGCATCGAGGTGCGGCGCTGGTAATCGGCGTAGTCGCGGCGCGTGCGCAGCGCCTGCGCCTCGGTCCAGGGAATTCCGCTCAGGTAGCGCAGGAACAGGATCATCACGACCGGCCCGAGCCACGCGAGTCCCGACCGCGGGGAGCCGATCGCGAGCGCGACGTAGGCGAACCAGTGCAGCCATTCGAAGAAGTAATTCGGATGGCGCGAGTAGCGCCACAGCCCTCGCCGGCAGGTGAGCCCGCGGTGGCGCGGATCGGCGCGAAATGCCGCGAGCTCGGCGTCCGCGACGGACTCGCCGAGCACCGCGAGGAGTCCGATCCCGGCGCCGGCCGCGAGACCCAGCGGGTGCGCATCGCGGTTCGCGGCGACCGCGACGAACGGCAGGGAGAACAGGGCGACCACGAACGCCTGCAGCTGAAAGAAGCCGAACCAGCGCCAGGGGGCGTCTCCCCAGTGCGCGCGCAGGTGGCGGTAGCGCCCGTCTTCCGGTTCCCCGCGCACTCGCCGCCACAGGTGCCAGGCGAGGCGCGCCCCCCAGCCGCCGCCGATCAGCGCGAGCAGCGCGCGGGTCGCGGGCGCGCCGGTGCCTCGTAGCGCGAGCAGGAGCGCCGCGCCGCCGAGGCACGCGGCCCAGAGCACGTCGACGATGCCGGCGTTGCGCCGGCGCCGTTGCCATGCCCACCCGCCGGTCATCACCGCCGCCGCCGCGGCCCAGACGGCGAGCACCTCGATCCCGGGACTCACCGCGGCTCGCCCGCGCGGCGCCCCGGCGTGCCGGGCTTCTCGAACAGCAGATGCGCGACGCCGATCGAGCGTTCGCGAAAGCCGGCTTCGCAGTACGCGAGGTAGAACTCCCACAGCCGGATGAAGCGCTCGTCCTTGCCGAGCGCGCGCACGTCCGCGCGTCGGGCCGTGAAGCGCTCTCGCCAGGCCTCGAGGGTGCGCGCGTAGGACTCCGCGAAATCCTCGAGCGACCGCAGGCGCAGCTCGCTGGCCTCGGTCTTCGCCGCGAGGATCGCGTTCAGCGACGGAATGAAGCTCCCCGGAAACACGTAGCGCTTGATGTAGTCGACCGAGCGCAGCGCGAGCTCGTAGCGGTGGTCCTCGATCGTGATCGCCTGCAGCAGCGCGAGGCCGCCCGGCTTCAGGAGCCTTTCGATCACCCCGAAATAGGTCCCGAGGAACTCGGCGCCGACCGCCTCGATCATCTCGATCGACGCGAGCTTGTCGTAGGTGCCGGCGAGGTCCCGGTAGTCGTCGAGACGGACTTCGATCCGGGCGCCGAGGCCGGCGGCGGCGACCCGTTCGGTCGCGACCGCGTACTGCTCCCGCGAGATCGTCGTCGTGGTCACGCGGCAGCCGTAGTGGCGGGCGGCGTGCAGCGCGAAGCCGCCCCAGCCGGACCCGATCTCGACCACGTGGTCGTCGGGGCGCAGGTCGAGCCTGCGACACACGGCGTCGAGCTTGCGCGTCGACGCGGCCTCCAGTGTGTCGTCGGGCCCGTCCCACAGCGCGGAGGAATACATCCGGTCGGCGGACAGGAAGGTCGCGAAGAACTCGTTCCCCAGATCGTAGTGGGCGGCGATGTTGCGCCGGCTGCCGTCGCGCGAGTTGCGGCGCGTGCCGTTCCACGCGCGCAGCGCGGCGCCGCCGATCCGCGCGAGGCCGGTCTCGAAGCCGTCGAGCAGATCGCGATTGCGCAGCATCAGCCGACCGAGAGCGACCAGCGCGCCGCCGCCGTCCGCACCGGGCGCGGCGCAGCGCCACAGCCCGTCGATGTACGCGCCACCCGCGCCGACGCTGCCGTTCGCGGCGAGCGCGCGATAGAACGCGGGATCTTGCACCTCGATCTCGACGACCGGATCGCCGCCGCGTTCCGCGGCGCCGAACTCGGCCGTGCCGAGCGCGTCGCGCCAGCGCAGGCGGCCGTGCCGCAGGCCCTCGAGCCGCGCCAGCAGGTGTCGCCGCAGCAGGCGGTCGAGCGCGCCATAGCGGCTCTGAATCTCGTCGATCACGGTGCTCATCGGAAACCTCGTTGGCGGGGGTGGTCGTGGACGGGGATGCGCTTCAGCCACAGCCGCAGCGCCTGCCAGTGGATCGCGCCGATCACCTGCAGGGTCATCAGCGGGTAGCGCCACAGCACGCGTGCGAGCGCGGCGCCGCCGAGCGGCCGGCGGCGCAGGTCGAGCGTCGCGGCGAATTCGCGCGTCCCGGCGTTCAGCACGGTCATGCGCACGCGCAGCTCGTCGCCGGGCTCGGTGAAGCGCCAGCGATAGTCGCGCTCCATCCCGATGAACGGCGAGACGTGGAAGGTCTTCGGGAACGCCCAGCACCAGAACGGGCCGTCGCTCCGCGCGGCGTCGAGTGGCAGCACGTAGGCGTGCCGCTCCCGCCAGGGCGTGTTGGTGATCTCGGCGACGATCGCGCGCAGCGTGCGCCGATCGGCGTCGTAACAGTAGTAGAAGCTCACCGGGTTGAACACGTAGCCGGCGTAGCGCAGGTGCGTCAGCAACCGGACCGGTCCGTCCGGCCGCCGCCCGGTGCGTTGCTCGACGAGGTCCAGGACCGCCGCCTTCAGCGGCCGCGTCGCCGGCCCCAGGTAGTCGCTGCGACGGAATTCGGCGAGATTGTGCCGGTCGACCGACCACAGACGACGGCCGGCGAACACGTGGTCGATCTCGTCGAGATCGAGGTAGAGCTGAGCGATCCGGACCGCGAAGCGGTGCGGCCGGGGGACGTCCCGGCGATGCTGCACGCGCCCCTCGTACACGGCGCTCGCGAAGGCGGCCTCGGTCATGCGGCCGCCGTGATCCGCGGCTCGCCCGGCCGGGCACCGAGCGCGTGCGCGACGTCGACGGCGCTGCGCATCCCGTCCTCGTGGAAGCCCCAGCCCCAGTAGGCGCCCGCGAACCAGGTGCGGTTCACGCCCTGGATCTCGGCGCGGCGGCGTTGCGCCTCGACCGCGGCCTGCGTGTACACCGGGTGCTGGTACACGGCCGTGCGCAGGATACGCCGGGGATCGATCGCCTCGCGGCGGTTCAGGGTCACGACGAGCGGCTCGGGCGCATCGAGCGTCTGCAGCAGGTTCATGCAGTAGCTCACCGTGCACGGCGCGCCGGACGCGCGCGGCACGAACGCGTTCCACGCCGCCCAGGCCTTGCGGGCGCGCGGCAGCACCGACGGATCGGTGTGCAGGACCGCCTCGTTCGGCTGGTAACGGATCGCACCGAGGATCTCGCGCTCGGCCCCGCTCGCATCGGCGAGCAGCGCGAGCGCCTGGTCGGCGTGACAGGCGAGCACCGCGTGGTCGAAGCGCTCCTGTCCCTGCGCGTGCGTCACGAGCACGCCGTCGGCGCCGCGGCGGACGCTACGCACCGCGCAGCGCGACCGCTCGCGCACCCGCCAGTGCTCGCGCAGCGCGCGCACGTAGCTCGCCGAACCGCCGCGCACCACGCGCCATTCGGGGCGCCCGGTGAGATCGAGCATCTGGTGGTTGTGCATGAACTGCACGAGGTAGCGTGCCGGGAAATCGAGGATCTGCGTCGGCGGGGAGGACCACAGCGCCGAGGCCATCGGTACGAGGTGATCGTCGCGAAAAGCGGCGCCGTAGCGGTGCGCCGCGAGGTACTCGCCGAGGGTCGGGCCGCGGTCCTCGCGCTCGAGGAGCGCCGGAGCCTCGCGATAGAAGCGCAGCAGGTCGCGCACCATGCCGAGGAAGCGTGGCGACAGGAGGTTGCGTCGCTGGCAGAACAGCGTGTCCAGGCGGGTCGCGTTGTACTCGAGCCCGCTCGCCTCGGCGTGCACCGAGAAGCTCATCGTCGTCGGTTGCGAGGCGACGCCGAGCTCGCGAAGGAACTCGGTGAACAGCGGGTAGTGGCGCGGGCTGAACACGATGAAGCCGGAGTCGACTGCGTAGTGCCGTCCCTGCAGCTCGATCTCGTGCGTGTGGGTATGTCCGCCGAGATAGTCGTTCGCCTCGAACAACGTGACCTCGTGCGTGTGCGACAGCCGCCACGCCGACGCGAGCCCCGAGATCCCGGCGCCGATCACCGCGACGCGCATGGCTCAGGGCCTCGCCCGCGCGAGCACGCGCGCCGGGAGCGGCCGCAGGTCCCGCACCAGGCCGAGTGCCGCGAGCAGCCGCAGACCGTACCAGGTCAGGTCGATCTCCCACCACAGGAACCCCTGGCGCGCGGTGCCGGGGAAGTGATGGTGATTGTTGTGCCAGCCCTCGCCGAAGGTGAGCAACGCGAGCCAGAGATTGTTGCGGCTGTCGTCGCGGGTGTCGAACCGGCGCGACCCGAAGCGATGCGCGAGCGAGTTGATCGTCACGGTCGCGTGGAACAGCACGACCGTGGAGACGAAGAACCCCCAGACCAGCAGTTGCGCGCCGCTCGTGTGCAGCGCGGGGTCGACGTGCCGCAGCCATGCGCCGAGCGCGACCATCGAGGCCGCGAACAGCACCGGGATCGCGGTGTCGTAGCGGTCGAGCCAGCGCAGCTCCGGATAGCGCGCGAGGTCCGGCACCCGCGTGAGGTCGGTGCGGAACCCGCGCGGCGTCAGGAACCAGCCGACGTGGCTCCACAGGAAGCCGTGCACGCGCGGCGAATGCGGATCGACCGGCGTGTCGGCGTGACGGTGGTGGTTGCGGTGGTGCGCGGCCCACCACAGCGGGCCGCGCTGCACGCTGCTCGCGCCGAGCGCCGCGAACGCGAACTGGATCGGCCGCGCGGCGCGAAACGTCCGGTGGGAGAAGCCGCGGTGGTAGAACGCGGTGATCGCGAACATCCGCAGCGCGTACGCGGCGGCCGCGACCGCGAGCGCCGTCGGCGAGACCCCGGTCCAGATCGCCCCGAAGCACCCGAGATGCAGCGCGACGAACGGTGCGGCCCGCAGCCAGTCGATCCGATCGGCACGCGCCGGGTCGAGCGCGTCCTGCGCGCCGCCGGTATCGATCCAGCGTCGCAACGCGCGCCAACGGTCTCGAGCGGATTCGCGCATCGCGGTCGTCGCGAGCGGTTCGACGTCGATCATCACGGGGTCCCTCGTCGCTTCGATGACGGCTTATACGAAGCGAGCGGGCGGACGGATGCACGACGCGCCCCCGCTCGGGCGCGGACCGCAGCGGGTCAGGCGGGGCGGGAGGCGGCCGCGGTCGCGGCCCCGATCGCGCCGGTGCCGATCACCGGTCCGGTCGGCCGGCCGGTCGGCGATCCGCCGACCGGCTCGATCGAGACCGCGAGCGTCGCGGTCGGCCCCAGGCGGGCGACCAGCGACGGCGACAGGGCGATCGTCACGGCTGCGGAATCCGAGATCATCCCGACCGGGATCGGTCGACCCGCCTTGGGGACGAGCCAGAGTTCGGGCGCGTGTCCGGGGCTCGAGCGCTGCGGAACCCCGGGAATCACGATCATGCGCGACTGGGCGATGTCCATCGTCGCGGTCCAGCCGATCCGGTGGTCCGGTTGCACGATCGTCGCGGCCATGTACGGGATCGGGGGTGGGGTCGGGCGCTGCAGCAGCAGCGTGAGCAGCACCACCGCCGCGGTCGCCGCGAGGCCCGCCGATCCGAGGCCGAGCCAGTGCCAGAATCGCAGGTTCTCCCACAACCCCGTGCGCGGCGCGACGCCGGTCCGCTCGTCGAGCCGCAGGCGGCGGCGAATCGCATCCCAGACGCGTTCGGGTGGCTCGACCGGCGCGATCTCCGCAGCGAGCGGTGCCAGGCGCTGCGACCACGCCGCGATCGCCGCCGCCGCAGCCGGGCGCTCCGCCGATTCGCGCTCGACGGCCGCGCGCTCGCGGGCGTCGAGGACACCGAGCACGTACTCGGCGTAGCGGACTTCTCGATCGTCGGGCTCCAACGGCATCATCCTGTCTCGAGGCAGCTGCGCAGCTGGATCAGCGCGCGGCGGATCCAGCTCTTCATCGTTCCGAGCGGCACCTGCAGGCCTGCCGCCAGTTCCATATACGTCGCACCGGAGAAAAAAGCTTCACGGACCGAGTTCGCGTGCTTCGGGTCGAGCGCGTCGAGGCAGTCGTGCAGCCGGCGGTAGCCGTCCTGCGCCTCCGCCTCCGCCGAGGGTCCGGGCCGCTCGTCGACCACGCCCTCGAGGACGCTGGCGTCGTCGAGGGTGGCCTCGCGCCGCTGCCGGAGGCGATCGATCGCCTTGTTGCGGGCGAGCGTGACGAGCCAGGTCTGCGGCGCGGCGAGCGTGGGATCGAAGCTCGCGGCGCGGCGCCACACGGTCGCGTAGGTTTCCTGCAGGACTTCCTCCGCCTCGCTGCGATCGCGCAGCATGCGCAGGCACACGCCGAAGAGCCGTGCCGACGTGAGGCGGTAGAGCGTGCGGAACGCCTTCGCGTCGCCGGCGCCGGTCTCGCCCAGCAGGCGCTCGAGGGTCTCGCGGTCCTCGGCCGGCATCGGCGACACGTCAATCGCCCTCGGCGGTCCGGTGCGCGAGCGAGGGGTCGAGCCGCTGCCAGGGAAGCTTCTCGGCGACCCACACTTCCCGCGTCGGCGGGAATCGCGCGGGGTCGTCGAGCGAGGCGGTGGTCACGTCGATCGTGCCGGGCAGCGTGTCGCGCGCATAGGTGAGCGGGGTGCCGCAACGCTCGCAGAACGTGCGCTCGACGCCCGGCGAGGATCGGTGGGTGCGCGGCGTGCCGTGGGTCCAGTGGAAATTCGCGAGCGGGACGGTCAGCCACGCGACCGCGGCCGCGCCGCTCGCCTGGCGGCAGCTGCGGCAATGGCAGATCGCCGACGCCGTCGGCGCGCCGTCCACGCGATAGCGCACCGCCGCGCAGAAACATCCGCCTGCTTCGATCGACATCGCTCCCCTCGGCGCACCCCGTCGCGCGCGATCCGGCGGGATCGCACGCCGGCCTCCGGGGCTAGCGGTGCGTCGCCGCGATCGCGGCGGCGAGCGTGCGTTGCGCCCCCTCCGCGTAGATCGTCGGTCCGGCCATGGAGACCCGGCCGCGACCGTCGCGCTTCGCAATGTAACAAGCCTCATCCGCGGTCGCCAGCCAGTCGTCGACGCTGCGCATGTCGTCGCGACGGCTCGCGACGCCGAGACTCGCGCCGATCTCGTAGGCCACGCCGTCCCAGTCCGCCGCGAGCGGATTCAACTCCCGCGCCAGATCCCGCGCGATCGTCTCCGCCACCTCCATCGGGCAATTCGGCAGGATCACCGCGAACTCGTCGCCGCCGAGGCGCGCGACCGTGTCGGCGGCGCGCACGTGCGCGCGCAGCAGGTCCGCGACCCGGCGCAGCAGCGCATCGCCCGCGGCGTGTCCGCCGGAATCGTTGACCGCCTTGAACCGGTCGAGATCGATCGCGATCAGCACCGCCGGTGTCGACAGGTGCGCCGATTGCGCGAAGGTCTCGCGCAGGCGCTCGTTGAACAAGGTGCGATTCGCGAGGCCGGTCAAGGGGTCGTGGGTCGCGCGGAAGTGCAGATCCTTCGAGCGCTCGACGTCGCGCGAGGCGTCGCGGAACAGGATCACCGTGCCGGCGACGACGCCGTCCGCGTCGATCACCGGCGAGATCACGTCGACGATGTGCATCACCGAGCCGTCCGGCCGGTGCAACAACGCCGGCACCTCCCGCTGGCAGGTCCTGCCGTGGATCAGGCAGCGGGCGAGCAGGTTCGGCGCGCGACGGCCGGTTGCGGCGTCGGTCAGGTGGATCACCTCGTCGAGCCGGCGATTGACCGCGTAATCGGCGTCGAGCCCCATCAGCGCCGCGGCCGAGTCGTTCAAATAGGTGATCCGCGTCTGCGGATCGGTCGTGACGACCGCGTCGGCGATCTTCGACAAGGTCACCTTCAGCCGCTGGCGCTCTTCCGCGAATTTCGCCTCCGCACGACGACGGTCCTCGATGCTCTCGATCTGCACGACGAGGTGGCGCGGCCCACCGTCCTCGTCGCGCACCAGCGAGACCGCCGAGTGGGTCCACACCCAGTGGCCGTCCTTGTGGCGAAAGCGCCGCTCGACCTCGTAGGACGTGTACTCCCCGTTCAGCAGGCGGCGGCGCCGATCCACGCTGTCGCCCCGGTCCTGCGGGTCGGAGGGGCCGCCGAACGGCATCGCGCGCAGCTCTTCCTCGGTATAGCCGAGCATCCGCTGCAGCGCTGCGTTCGCATACGTCCACAGGCCGTCGAGGTCGACGATCAGCATCCCGATCGGGGAGTGCTCGATCGAATCGCGGAACCGCCGTTCGCTCGCGCGCAGCGCGCGTGCGATCGCGCGGCGCTCGTCGGTCCCGATGCCGACCGCGATCGGCGGCAACAGGGCCGTGAACAGGCCGATCACCGGGAACCCCGCGAGCGAGGTGACCGACGGGACGGCGAGGAGCGACGTCGGACGAATGCCCGCGGTCCACAGCGCGATCATTGTGATGCCGCAGGCCGCGCTCAGCAGCGAGGTGCCGAAGCCACCGAGCGGATACGCGGCGATCATCAATCCCATGCCGATCAGCACGAACGGCAAGGCCACGAAGCGCATCGCGAGATACACGCCGAGCACGTAGCTCGACAGCAGCAGCAGGTTCACCGCGAGGTATCGCGGCCGCAGCAGCCGCTGCCACGCCGCGCGGCTCGAGAGCAGGATCGGGGCCGAGAACAGGCATGCGCCGAGCGAGGCCGACGACCAGCCGAGTCGCAGATCCTCGGCAAAGGGCGCGCCCGGGCCGACCAGACGGTCGACGGCGCTGCCGGCGACCGCGGCGAGTCCGGGCGCGAGCACGCCGAACAGGATCGTCGCGATCGATGCCTGGGTCAGCGAGACCCGGGGAAACTCGTAACGGCCGATCAGTCTTACCGAGCCGGCCATCAATGCGACGTCGAGCGTCCGCGTCACGGCGCCGCCGAGCGCGGCCGGGATCCCGGGTGCGCCGCACAGCGCGTCGGCGAGCCCGGCGGCCGCGAAGATCAGCGCGAGCGCACGCGGCCAGTTCGGCCGGGGGAGTCGCAGCAGCGCCGCGGCCGCGATCGCATCGGCGGGACCGAGCAGCGCGACGCCGCTCACGCGGTGGGTGAATCGCCCGACCGCGAGCGCCGCGAGGCAATATCCGAGCGCGATCGCCGCTTCGCCCGCGGGAAGATCGGCGAGCGATCGCGGCAGCGCCGATCGCGAGAACTTCCAGTTGTCCGTACCCGCCATGACCGTCAGGGACCGTCCGAAATCCGTCGAACGAATCGAACGCTAGCAGAGCGTGCCCGCGCTCCCCGGGACGCACCTCTCATTCCGCGACCGTCGGGATGTGCGCCGCGGCACGCTTGACCATCACGCGCGGATTTCGGCACACTGTCGGGGTTGTCAGGTGCTCGGCCGTGGTCACACGGCCGGGTGAAACGGGAAACCGGTGACGCCGTCGAGGCCATTCCGGTACTGCCCCCGCAACGGTAAGCGAGTCGAGCCCGATCCGACAGGTCACTGTGCGCTGCGCACGGGAAGACGATCCGGCAGGAACGATTCCACTCGCGAGTCCGGAGACCGGCCCGACGACGTAGCGGCATGCGTTGCGGTGGGCGGCGGTGCGGAAGCGCCGTCGTCGGCGTCGACCGCATGCGTTCCTCTCCCCCCATTCGCGTTGCCCGGTGTCAATCGTCCGATCGTGCACGGCGGGTGCACAGGGGAGAGCAGGGTGGGGATTCGTTCTCGTAGCGGCGTCGTCTGCGCCGCGTTCTTGATTCTTTCGTTTCATGCCGCGGTCGCCGCGTCGACGTCCGATTCCGCGACGACCGATGATTCGCTGAGCCAGATCACCGTGACCGCGACGCGCACCGCGGTGCCCTTGCACGACACGCTCGCGTCGACGACGGTGCTCACGCGCCGGCAGATCGAGGCGCAGCAGGTGCTGTCGGTGCAGGACCTGTTCCAGGGGCTCGCCGGGGTCGAGGTCAGCAACAACGGCGGTCTCGGCAAGGCGTCCTCGGTGTTCCTGCGGGGCACGAACTCCGACCAGGTGCTGGTGATGATCGACGGCGTGCGCGTCGGCTCGGCGACGCTCGGCACGACCGCGTTCCAGTACCTGCCGGTCGACCAGATCGATCGCGTCGAGATCGTGCGCGGTCCGCTGTCGAGCCTGTACGGCTCCGAGGCGATCGGTGGGGTGATCCAGATCTTCACGCGGCGGCCGACGCACGACGGCGTCACGCTGCATGCGGACGCGGCCGCGGGTTCGCACGCGACGAGCTCGATCGGCGCGAGCCTCGACGTCGCCGAGGGACCGTGGACCTACGGCGTGTCGGGGAGCAACCTGACGAGCAACGGCTACCCGAACTGCATCGGGGCGCCGTACGTCTCGCCGTCCTCGCCGGGCGGGGGTTGCTACGTGTACGACACGCGTCCCGACGGGTTCCACAACGTCGGGACCTCGGCGCACCTCGGGTACCGGCCGTCGCAGACCTTCGACGTCGACGCGCTGTTCCTGCGCTCCCAGGGCGGCGAGCGGTACGCGGGCTCCTACACGAACCATCAGAGCTTCGCCGAGCAGGTCGAGGCGCTGACCGCGCACTGGTCGCCGGTGAAGGCGCTGCGCCTGACCGCGCAGGCCGGGCAGTCGCGGGACGACGAGATCGACACGCTCGACTTCGTCGAGCCACCGGGGAACCTGTTCGACACGATCCGCAACAGCGCGTCGCTCCAGGCGGACTGGACGCTCGCCGCCCGGCAGATCCTCACGGTCGGCAGCGACACCGTGCACGACGGGATCGTCAGCGACACCGTGTTCCCGGTGACCTCGCGGCGGGTCACCGGCGTGTTCGGCGAATACCAGGGCCGGTTCGGCGCCGAGCAGTTCACGCTGAGCGCGCGTCACGACCACAACACCCAGTTCGGCGGGAAGACGACCGGCAGCATCGCCTGGGGTTACCACCTCACGCACGAACTGCGCCTCGTGGCCTCCTACGGCACGGGGTTCCACGCGCCGACCTTCAACGATCTGTACTATCCCTACTTCGGGAATCCGGCGCTGCGACCGGAGACCTCGCGCTCGATCGAGGTCGGGGTCGATCAGGGCGGGGTGGCGAATGGCTGGTCGCTGCATGCGTACCAGACGCGCCTGCACGACCTCATCAGTTACGAGAACGCGTTGTTCATCCCGGAGAACACGGACTATGCGCGCATCCGTGGCGTCGAGCTGCGGGCGCACCTGACCGACGGGCCATGGGCCGCGCGGCTGTCGGGATCCTGGCTCGATCCTCGCAATCTCACGCCGAACTCGCCGGTCTACGACAAGATCCTGCCGCGGCGCGCGCGCGCGACCGGGCAGTTCGAGCTGGCGCGCGAGTGGCCGTGGAAGCTGCGCTCGGCGGTGCGCGTGTTCACGTCCGGCCCGCGGTTCGACGACTTCGCGAACGCGCAGCGGCTCGGCGGCTACACGACTCTCGACGTGCTCCTCGACTACTCGCCGTCGACGCACTGGACGATCCAGGCGAAGGTCGCGAACCTCACCGATCGGCGTTACGAGACCGCGCTCTATTATCCGCAGGACGGCCGCAACTACCTGGTCTCGGTGCACTACCACCCCGCCGCGCTGCGCTGAGGCGGCGCGCGACGGCTGGCGGCGGCGGGGCAACCGCCGCCGCGACCGGAGGACGCGCGATCGATTAAGATCGACCGATGCGCGAGACGTCCTCGGGGAGATCAAAGACCGTCGGCTTCGGGATCGAGGCCTTGCCGCGCATCGTTCGCGGCGAGGGGAGCTATCTCATCGACGAGCGCGGCCGGCGCTATCTCGATGGCTCCGGCGGGCCGGCCGCGTTCAGCATCGGCCACGGCAATCGCGAGGTGAACGCGGCGATCGCCGCGCAGCTCGAGCGGATCGCGTGCGCGTACCGGTACCTGTTCACCAGCGAGGCGCTGGAGGAGCTGACCGCGCTCGTGTTGCGGCTCGCCGGTGGCGATTTCGAGCACGTCGTGTACACCTCGAGCGGCTCCGAAGCGGTCGAGTCGGCGATGAAGATCGCGCTCCAGTATTTCGACGCGTGCGGCGCGCCGGAGCGGCGGCACTTCATCGCGCGAGAGCGCTCCTACCACGGCAACACGCTCGGCGCGCTGTCGGTGTCGGGTTTCGCGGAACGGCGGCGGCCGTTCGAGGGGAGCCTCCTCGAGGTGTCCTTCGTCTCGGCCGCGAACGCGTATCGCCCGCCGGTCGGCGTCGCGCCGGCGGAGCGGGTCGATCATTGGGCGGCCGAGCTCGACGCGCGCATTCGATCGATCGGTCCGGAGCGCGTCGCCGGATTCGTGTTCGAACCGGTCGTCGGCGCCGCCGGGGGCGCGGTCCCGGCGCCACCGGGCTATGCCGCGGCGGTCGCCGCGGTCTGCCGGCGGCACGGGGTCCTGCTGATCGCCGACGAGGTGATGTGCGGCGCCGGCCGTTGCGGGAGCTGGCGCGCGCTCGAGGCCGACGGGGTCGTGCCGGACGTGATGGCGGTCGCGAAAGGACTCGCCGGCGGCTACATCCCGATCGGCGCGACGCTCCTGCGGCGGGAGATCGGCGCGACGATCCTCGCGAACCACGGCGCGTTCATGACCGGACACACCTACTCGGGGCACACCGCCGCCTGCGCCGCGGCGCTCGCGGTCCAGCGGCTGATCGAGCGCGACGGGCTGATCGCGCGCGTGCGGGAGCGCGGACCGCAGCTCCTCGCGGCGTTGCGCGAGCGGCTCGAACCGATCGCCGCGGTCGGCGACGTGCGCGGACGCGGGTACCTGATCGGGATCGAACTCGTGAGCGATCGTGCGACGAAGACGCCGTACGAACCGCAACGCGCGGTCGCGCAGGCGGTCTCGCGCCACGCGTTCGAGCACGGGCTGATCGTGTATCCGTGTGCCGGCAATGCGGGCGAGGGCCGCGGCGACACGCTGATCGTCGCGCCGCCCTACAACGCGAGCGACGCCGAGCTCGAGGAGCTCGTCGACACGCTGTCCGCGTCGCTCGCGACGATCGCCAGGGGGCTGCACGCGTCGCGGGAACGCGGTACTCTCGCGCGAACACCAGGGAGCCCTCGTCGATGAACCAAACCAGCCCCGGCCTCGCGCTCGCGCTCGTCATCGCGATCGGCACCGGCGCCGCGGCGCGGCCCGCGACCGCCGCCGCGGGCGCGATACCCACCCCGTTGCTGCAGGCGGACGCGGGACTCGCGGCCGCGGTCAATGCCGCGAACGCGGACGCCTGGGTCGCGTTCTACGATCCCCGGGTGATCGCCCGGCTGCCGCGGGTGGGTCTGGTCGAAGGCAAGGCCGCGGCGCATCGCGCTGCGACCCGGCTGCTCGCGCAGCGGATCGACTCGTTCCGCTGGACCCCGGCCCGCTGGACCCTGAGCGCCTCGGGTCGACTCGCCTACGTCGATGGCGCCTACGCGCTGCGCGTCGACGGCTCGCGGGCCCTGCTCCGGGGCGAGCGCGTGGAGATCTGGCGCGAGCGGCGTGCCGGCGGCTGGGATTGCCTGCTCGATGCGTGGAATCCGCCCCGGGTGCAGGTCGCACAGGGTGCGCCGGTCGCACCGGTCGCACCGGTCGCACCCGCCGCACCGGCAGCGCCCGTCGCTCCCGCAGGGCCGGGGGCTGCGAGCGCGCCGACGCCCCCC
>JAGWPU010000024.1 GCA_028870355.1 Gammaproteobacteria bacterium
GCGATGGAGAACACCGGCTTGTTCCCGAACATGGTCGTGCAGATGATCGCGGTCGGCGAGGAATCCGGCTCGCTCGACCAGATGTCGGGCAAGGTCGCCGAGTTCTACGAGACCGAGGTCGACAGCGCGGTCGATGGCATGTCGAGCCTGCTCGAGCCGCTGATCATGGCGATTCTCGGCATAATGGTCGGCGGCATGGTGATCGCGATGTACCTGCCGATCTTCAAGCTGGGCCAGGTGGTCGGCTAGCGGCACCCTGAGGCCGCGGCTCGAAGCGCCTCGTCGGGACGATGCTGAGCGAACTCGCGGCGACCTACGCCGGGAACCCGGGGCTGTTCGCGGGCTCGGTGTTCGTCGTCGGCCTGGTCGTCGGCAGTTTCCTGAACGTCGTGATCTACCGCGTTCCGCGGATGCTCGAGCGCGACTGGCGCGCCCAGGCCGAGGAGATCCTGCGCGAGGGCAGCGCCGCCGCCCCGGTCCCGGACCCTTCGACGCCAGCGCCCACGTTCAACCTGTGGACCCCGCGATCGGCCTGCCCCGCGTGCCACACGCCGATCAAGGCCTGGCACAACGTACCGGTGCTCGGCTGGCTGGTGCTCCGCGGTCGCTGCGCGGCCTGCGGCGCGCGGATCTCGGTGCGTTACCCGGTCGTCGAGCTCGCGACCGGCTGGGCCTCGGCGATGGTCGCGGCCCATTTCGGGTTCGGCGTCCCGACCGCCTGCGGTCTGGTCGTGACCTGGATGCTGATCGCGTTGACCGGGATCGACATCGATCACCAGCTGCTACCCGACGGAATCACGCTCCCGCTGCTGTGGGCCGGCCTCGCGGCCGCGGCGCTCGCGGGTGCGGGGCACGCCGGGATCCCAGTGGCGCCGCGCGACGCGATCCTCGGCGCGCTCGCCGGGTATCTGTCGCTGTGGCTCGTGTACCAGGCCCATCGTCTGCTGACCGGCAAGGAGGGCATGGGGCACGGAGACTTCAAGCTGCTCGCGGCCCTGGGCGCGTGGCTCGGCTGGCGGATGCTCCCGCTGGTCATCGTGCTCTCCGCGGCGACCGGTGCGGTGCTCGGGATCGCGATGATCGTGTTCCGCGGCCGCGACCGCGCCGCACCGATCCCGTTCGGCCCCTACCTCGCGGTCGCTGGCTGGCTCGCGATGCTCTATGGCCCCGAGATGATCGGCGAATACCTCCGCGTGTCCGGATTCGGCCACGGATGACGATGCCCGGGCTGCGGGTCGGGCTCACCGGCGGCATCGCGAGCGGCAAGACGACCGCGGCGCGCCGTTTTGCGGAGCTCGGCGCGACGGTGATCGACGCCGACGAGGTGGCCCGCGCCCTGGTCGAACCCGGCATGCCGGCGCTCGCCGAGATCGTCGCGCGCTTCGGCGACGGCGTCCTCGGCGCCGATCGGCGCCTCGACCGGCGCGCCCTGCGCGAACGGGTGTTCCGCGACCCCGCCGCCCGGCGCGATCTCGAGGCGATCCTGCATCCGCGGATCCGCGCCGAGATGACCCGTCGCACGGCCGCGGCGAGCGGCCCCTATGCGATCCTGGTGATCCCGCTGCTGATCGAAGGCGGGCCACGGGACGACCTGGACCGGGTCCTGGTGGTGGACGTCACCGAGGCAACCCAGCATCGGCGCCTGCTCGAGCGCGATCGGGTTCCCGCGGCGCTGGCGGACTCGATGCTCGCGGCCCAGGCGCGCCGTGCCGAACGCCTCGCACGCGCGGACGACGTGCTCCCGAACGAGGGCAGCCTCGCGGCGCTGCATGCGGGGGTCGATGCGCTCCATCGGCGCTATCTCGCGCTCGCCGCAGCGCACGCCCCCCCCCCGTCGGGAGGTCCCTCGGCCGCGGCCGACCCCTGATCGAGGTTTACCCTGAGCCTCGGTCTGGATCAGAATAGCGGGATGAACTCGCATCCGGACCCAACGGCCGAATCCGCGCCCGAGCCGGCGCCGGTGATCTATGAGCAGCCGCTGAACGAACGGATGCGCATGTTCCTGCGGCTCGACTTCCTCTACACCCAGGCGATCTATCACAGCGAGTCGCCGAGCCCCTGGGGTACGCGGGCCGCGGTCTCGAGCCTGCTCGAGATCCTCGCGATCACCGCGCGCGGCGATGCGCGCAGCGACGTGCTGAAGGAGCTCGAGCGGCACATCAACGTTCTCAAGGACTATCAGTCGAAGAGCGGCGTCGATCCCGGGCGCTTGAAGGCGCTGACCTCGAACCTCCTGCGCCTGCGCAACGACCTGTCGGCGGTCGGCGGCAATTTCATGGCGCCGCTCCGGGACTCGGAGTTCCTGAGCGCGATCAAGCATCGCAGCGCGATTCCCGGCGGCACCTGCGACTTCGATCTGCCGGACTATTCGCACTGGTTGAGCCGCGCGTCCGAAGAGCGGGCCGCCGAGTTCGGTCAATGGCTCGCGATGATCCGGCCGCTGTGCGACAGCATCGCCGAGATCCTGTGGCTCACGCGGCAGAACGCCCGATCCAAGCCCGAGACCGCGATCGGCGGCGTGTTCCAGTTGCCGCTGGATCGCGAGACGCCGTGCCAGCTGGTGCGCATCACGCTGCCCGGCGACATCGGTCTGTTTCCCGAGATCAGCGGCAATCAGCACCGCTGCACGGTGCGTTTCCTGAACTGGACCGACTCGGCCCACCGGCCGGTGCACGTCGAGACCGACGTGCCGTTCCTGTTGACCTGCTGCCTCTGAGACACGCGAGCGCCGCACCGGTGATCCCGCGCGTCGAATGTCCGACCTGCCATCGCGTGCTCGAGTGGACGGAGGCGAATCCGTACCGCCCGTTCTGCAGCGAGCGCTGCCGGCAGGTCGATCTCGGCGCCTGGTTCAGCGGCGCACGCGCGATCCCCGACGAATCCTCCTCCGAGGCCGCTCACCCCGAGGACGACGCGGCACCGCCCGAGCGCTGAATCGCGTTCACCCCGCTCGCGCCGAGTGCCCGGGCGCGCGCGAGCGCAAGCCCTCGCGCAAAGACCGGGATCCCGACCGAATCGCAGAGTGCGCGCAGGCTTCGCGGTGCGAGCCGGGCATCGAGCACGAGAAAGTCCGCGCCGCCCGCCGCCGCCCGCCGCGCCGCGCGCGCGTCAGGACAGGCCGCGCCGCGCAGTCGCGCGCCACGCGGTCCCGGCCACGGATCGATCCGGTAGCCTGCGGTTCGCGTCGCCGCGATCCGGAGTGGCAGGCGCAGCGCGGTCACGACCGGTCGGTCGGCCGGCAGGAGCCCGGCCGCCTCGAGCGCCTCGACCGCGCACCAGCGCAGCGCCTGGCCGTCGCGACCTTCGGGATCGCCCCGATAGCGGGTGACCGCCCACACGTCGAGCAGCACGTGACGGTCGGGGTATCGATGCGCGATCCGGATCAGGGGATGGGCAGCGACACGGTCGATCCCGAGCTCCTCCTCGAGCTCGCGGCGCAGCCCGGCGAGACGGCTCTCGCCGGCGTGCAGCTTGCCGCCCGGGAATTCCCAGCCACCCGCGAGATGCTTGCCCGCCGGTCGTTCGGCGAGCAGCACCCGCCCGCGCCGATCCCGCAGCACGCCCGCGACGACGTGCAGGAAGCCGGGCGGCGCCGCCCGGTTCAGCCGTTCGCCTGCTGCAGGGCGCCGTGGCAATGCTTGTATTTGCGTCCCGAGCCGCAGGGGCAAGGCTCGTTGCGCCCGACCTTCGGCACGGTGCGCACGAACGGCACCGCCGGTGCGGCGGAGGCGGCGCCGAGGCCCGCGTCGCCGGCGAATTCCGCGCCGGCACCCGGATCGACGCCGGCGCCGGCCTGGATCGGCGAAACCGCCTCGGCGTGTTGCAGTTGCAGTGCGCGCGCGAGCCGCCGCTGCCGCTCCATCTCCTCGCGCTCGATCTCCTCCTGGCTGCGTACCTGGATCTTCGAGACCGCCGTGAGCGTATCCATCTTGATCCGGTCGAGCATCCCGGAGAACAGGTCGAACGCCTCGCGCTTGTACTCCTGCTTCGGATCCTTCTGGGCATAGCCCCGCAGATAGATCCCCTGGCGCATGTAGTCCATCGCCGCGAGATGCTCGCGCCAGTGCTGATCGAGGGTGCGCAGCATGATCTCCTTCTCGATGTAGCGCATCACGTCGACCCCGACGCTGTCGACCTTCTCCTGATACGCGGTCGAGAGCGCATCGACGATCTTCTTCTTCAGCGACGAGCCGTCCCCGGACGCCTCGGCGTCGATCCAGCCGTTGATCGGCAGGCGCGGCCCGAAATCGCGCTCGATCGCCTCGATCAACCCCGCGATGTCCCACTGATCCTCGGGCGCGGCCGGCGGCACGTACTCGTCGACCAGCTTGTCGACGACCTCCTCGCGCAGGCCCACGATCGCCTCGGCGACGTTCTCGGCGGCCATGAGTTCGGTGCGTCGCTGGTAGATCACGCGGCGCTGGTCGTTTGCGACGTCGTCGTATTCCAGGAGCTGCTTGCGGGCGTCGAAGTTGTGCTGCTCGACGCGGCGCTGCGCCTTCTCGATCTGACGCGTGAGCATCGCGCTCTCGATCGCCTCGCCCGCCTTCATTCCGACGCGGGTCATCAAGGTCTTCATGCGGGTCGGATCGCCGAAGATCCGCATCAGGTTGTCTTCGAGGGACAGGTAGAAGCGGCTCGAGCCCGGATCGCCCTGGCGCCCGGAGCGGCCGCGCAGCTGGTTGTCGATGCGCCGCGATTCGTGCCGCTCCGTCCCGATGATGTGCAGTCCGCCCGCGGCGAGCACCTGTTCGTGGCGTTGGCGCCAGGCCTCGTGGATCCGCTGGCGATCCGCCTCCGACGCCTCCTTGATCGCGTCGAGCTCCATTTGCATGCTGCCGCCGAGCACGATGCCGGTGCCGCGCCCCGCCATGTTGGTCGCGATCGTCACCGCCCCCGGCGCCCCGGCCTGCGAGACGATCTCCGCCTCCTGCTCGTGGAACCGCGCGTTCA
>JAGWPU010000003.1 GCA_028870355.1 Gammaproteobacteria bacterium
GGCGCCCCCACCGGTCACGGTGGGATCGGCGCTCATGGCGGGCTGGCGGGCGCCGCCGAGGCGGGCGGCACCGTCGAGGCGGGCGGCACCGTCGAGGCCGGCGGCGGCTCGGACGCGGATGGCGACTCGGTCGCCGGCGGCGGCGCCGGTCCGATCGGCGGGATCACCGGCTGGTGTTCGCCCGGGAGCAGCATCACCTTGCCGCCGTGCAGGCGCATCTGCTGCTCGCGCACGTGCTGGTACTGTTGGCGGGTCGTCGCCTCGAGCGCATCGGGGTTGCGCAGGATCGTCGGCTGGATGAACACCAGCAGTTCCTTCTTTTCATGCGAGCCGTTGCGTGCGCGGAACAGCGCGCCGATCAGCGGGATGCGCCCGAGCAGCGGGATCCGGTCCTCGTTCTCGCTCACGGTGTCCGAGATCAGCCCGCCGAGCACCACGATCCCGCGGTTCTGGATCAGCACCGTGGTCTTGATCGCGCGCTTGTTCAGCGAGATCTGGTTCGTGCCGGCGAGCACCGCGCCGGGCGAGGAGTCCTCCTGCGAGATCTTCAGCTGCACGATGTTGCCCTGATTGATGTGCGGCGTGACCTTGAGGATCGTGCCGACCTCCTGCAGCTGGGTCGTCTGGAACGGGCTCGTCGTGCCGTTCACGCTCTGGGTCGTCGTCGCATAGCTCCCGGTGATGATCGGCACCTCCTGCGTGACCTTCACCTCGGCCTGCTCGTTGTTCATCGTGATCACGGACGGGGTCGAGATGATGTTGCTCGAGCCGTCGCTGCGCAACGCCTGCAGGAGCGCCGCGAAGTTCGTGCCGGTGTACTTGTTGTAGCGGCCGATCGCGAACGAGGCGCCGGTGCCGAGCGCGGCGCCGGTGAGCGAGGCGTAGTTGCCGGTCGCGGCGGCGGCGGCGAGGTTCACGATGCTGACGCCGTTCGTCGTCGGCAGGTTCGATACGCCCGCGAGCGTCCCGCTGTTCACCCCGTCGATGATCCACTGCACGCCGAGGTTCGAGCTCTTGGTCACGTCGATCTCGACGATGATCGCGCGCACCTTGACCTGCGCGCGGCGGATGTCGAGTTTGTCGATCACGTCCATCAAGGACTTCATCGTGCGCGGCGGCGCGGTGATCACGAGCGCGTTCGTCGGCTCGTCGGCCCAGATCGTGACGTCGTGTCCGTAGTTCGAGCCGCCGCCCGCGGCGACCGGTCCCTTCGCCGCCGCGGTCGCCTGCTCGGCCGCGGTCGCCTGCGCGCGCAGCTGCTTCGCGAGCTTGTCCGCATCCGCATAGCGCAGGTAGCGCACGCGGGTGTCGCCGCCCGCCTTCAGCGGCGTGTCGAGGCTCAGGATCAGCGCGCGCATCCGCAGCCGCGTCGCCTTGTCGCCGCTCAGCAGCACGCTGTTGGTGCGCTCGTCCGCGACCACGTGCACCGTCGCGGCCCCCTGGGCCGCCGCGCCCTGGGTCAGCTGGTCGACGGTGCGCACCACGCTGTCGGCGCTCGCGTTGTGCAGGTGGATGATCTCGAACGGCTCGCTGCTCTCCCGGTCCATCCGGTGCACGATCCGCATGATGCGCTCGACGTTGCTCGCGCGGTCCGAGATGATCAGCATGTTCCCGCCGGGGTACGCGGCGAGCTGGCCGTACTGCGGGATCAGCGGCCGCAGCAGCGGCACGAGCTGCGCCGCGTTGATGTTCTTCACGGTGATGATCTGCGTGACCAGCTGGTCCGAGGTCGCGCTCACCGTGCGCGGCAGGTCGCCGGAGGGGTACTCGCGCGCGTCGATGTTCGGGATGATCTTGATCACGTTGCCGGCGGGCACCGCGACGTAGCCGTAGACCTGCAGTACCGACAGGAACGCCTGGTAGAACGCGTCGGGCGACATCGGCGTCGCCGACAGCATCGTGACCTTCGCGTTCACCCGCGGGTCGACGATGAAGTTCTTGCCCGTGACCTCGCTCACCGCCTGGATGATCTGTGTGAGGTCGGCGTCCTTGTAGTTCGGCGTGATCGTCGTGCCCTCGGCCGGCGTTGTGGACTGCGCGAGCGAGAGCCCGGCGAGCGTCGCCGACAGCGCGAGCGCGACGAGGCCGCGGCCGGCGATTCGGAGGAGGGGAGTCGTGCGCTTCGGCATCGTCGGGTCTCGTGCGGGTTGGGGGCGAGCGGGGCTCGCGCTAGATCGGGTTCGACCCCGAGAACGGCATCGGGCGGCGCATCGGCATCATTCCCGGCGCGGGCGTCGCCGGTGCACTGAGGTCACGGGTCGCCTCGGCGGTCACCTTCGCGATGTTCAGGGTCAGGCTCAAGGTCTGGCCGCCCCGGTCGACCGTGACGAGCGCCTGGGGCGAACTCTGCAGCGTATCGAAAATCATCTGTCCGCGCTGCGGATCGTCGAGCGGCGTGCCGTCGATCGCGGTCACGAGATCCCCCGGCCGCAGGCCGAGGCTCGCGAACGCGCGGGCGTCGGTGCCGGGATAGATCCGGAATCCCCGCAGCCGGCCGGCGCGGCTGTCGTAGGAGGGCACCGCGCGCAGCACCGTATTGAGGAGGCTCGGGTTGCGCTGCACGATCCGGCGCAGCTGATTCAGTGCGCGGTAGGTCGCGGTGCCCGCGGGCGCGGCGGCCGGCACCGGGTAGCCCGGTCCGGCGATCCCGGCGGTCTTGCGCGGCATCCGCACCGTCGCGAGCGTGCCGTTGCGCGCGATCACGATCCGGTCCGGGTACACCGCGTACAGGGTCGCGTCGTCGATCCGGTCGCCGACCGAATAGAGCTTCGACGGCCCGCTCGCCGCGACGATCGCGAGGCCGCGCTTCGGGTTCGCGGTCGAGATCGTGCCGGCGAGGGTCCAGTTCACCCCGGCGGGAGGCGCGTTCGCGGGGTTCTGGGCGGTCGCATCGACCGGGGCGATGCCGAACAGGTGCGCAGCCGCGATCCGCTGTCCATCGAACGCAGGTGCCGCCGCCAGGCTCGGACTCGGGCCCGGCGCGATCAATGGTTGCGCCGGGCGGGCGCCGAGGCTCATGAGCGCGAGCCGCGCGAGATCGACCGCGATCAGGACCGCAAACAGCGCGGACACGAGCCAGGGCCCGTGCGCCGGCAGGCGCGACTTCCATTCGTTGATGCGTGCATCCAGCATGAACCCGCATGCCGCCCGAAGCTGAATCGATCGCCCAATCATAAGGTTTATCAGATTGAATTCACAAGTATTTGTTTTTATTTGCCTAATTATCTCGTCGCCGGGTGGCTTGTCAGGGGGCGGGGCGCACCCTATATAGTGTCGGAGCGATGAGCGAACACGATCCGATCGACACCGGGCGAGAGGGCACCGGCCTCGTGACCGAGGAGGCCGCCCCGCGCCTGAAGCGGCCGCCGTTGTACCAGGTCCTGCTGATCAACGACGATTACACGCCGATGGAGTTCGTCGTCGACATCCTCGAGCGGTTCTTCTCGATGGACCGGATGAAGGCGACGCGGGTGATGCTCGAGGTGCACACGAAGGGCAGGGGGGTCTGCGGCGTCTTCACGTACGAAATCGCGGAGACGAAGGTGGCCCTGGTGATCGCTTACGCGAGACAACATCAGCATCCGCTGATGGCGACGCTGGAAGAGGCTTGAGACCGTGCTGAGCCAAGAACTCGAGTTTTGCCTGAACGACGCATTCGCGGCCGCCCGCGAGGCGCGCCACGAATTCATGACCGTCGAGCACCTGCTGCTCGCGATCCTCGACACCCCGAAGGTGCGCGAGATCCTGAAGTCCTGCGGCGCGGACCTCGCGAAGCTCAAGACGGACCTGCGCCAGTTCATCGACCAGACGACCCCGCGCCTGCCCGCGGGCGACGACCGCGAGGTGCAGCCGACGCTCGGGTTCCAGCGCGTGCTGCAGCGCGCCGTGTTCCACGTCCAGTCGAGCGGCAAGCGTGAAGTCACGGTGTCGAACGTGCTGGTCGCGATCTTCAGCGAGAAGCAGTCGCACGCGGCCTACCTCCTGTCGATGCAGGACGTGTCGCGGCTCGACGTCGTGAACTTCATCGCGCACGGGCTCTCGAAGAGCGGTGGCGAGGAGCGCAGCGAGCGCGACGAATCGCCGTCCGGGACCGACGCCGAGCGCGAGGGCGAGGGGGCGGGCAGTGCGCTCGAGAAGTACGCGACGAACCTCAACGAGCTCGCGCGCCGCGGCAAGATCGACCCGCTGATCGGCCGGCGCCTCGAGGTCGAGCGCACGATCGAGATCCTGTGCCGCCGGCGCAAGAACAACCCGCTGTACGTCGGCGAGGCCGGGGTCGGCAAGACCGCGATCGCCGAGGGGCTCGCGCGGCTGATCGTCGAGAACGCCGTTCCCGACGTGCTCGCCGATGCGACGATCTACTCGCTCGACATGGGCTCGCTGGTTGCGGGCACCAAGTACCGCGGCGACTTCGAGAAGCGCCTGAAGGCGGTGCTCGCCGA
>JAGWPU010000025.1 GCA_028870355.1 Gammaproteobacteria bacterium
CAGTGCTACGGCGCGAATCCGAGTGCGGGACTCCAGGCGACGTGCTTCTCGCCGAGCGCGACCTGGCAGTCGATCGAGCGCAACGAGCACATGCAGCACGAGTTCCGCCTGAGCACGCCGAGCGACTGGCGCTGGCGCGGGATCGCGGGCGTCTATTACGAAACGAACAAGGTGTTCGACCAGACCCGCTGGACCTACAAGTCGATCCCGAACTGCACGTCGAACACGCCGGGAACGCCCGGTGATACCGGGTGCATGTCCGACGTCGGTACCTTCCCGGGCTCGAGCGTGGAGCTCCCGGGCGTGCAGAGCGACAACACCTCGTTCTACCAGGACACCCGGCGCGAGACCAAACAGCTCGCGTTCTTCGTCTCGATGGACTACGACATCATCCCGAAGGTGCTCACGGCCACGGTCGGCACGCGGCATTTCCGCTTCGACAACAGTTCGGCGGGCAGCGTGCTGAGCAGCTTCGGCTGCTTCCAGGCGGGCACGCCCGCCGGTGGCTGCATCAGCGGCTCCTCCTACGACCTCAATGCGCAGAACCTCTCGGACACCGAGACCGGTTGGAAGAGCCGTGCGAACCTCAGCTGGCACATCACGCCGGACGTGATGCTCTATTACACCTGGTCGCAAGGGTTCCGTCCGGGCGGCTTCAACCAGAATGGCGGCTCGCCGAAGATCACGGGCCCCGATGGCAATGCCCAGTACCTGCTGCCGGCGGCCTATCACTCCGACTCGCTGACGAACAACGAGATCGGCTGGAAGACCGAGTGGCTCGGGCATCGGGTCGAGTGGAACGGCGCGGTCTACCGCGAGAACTGGAACGACGCCCAGATCGCGATCTTCGATCCGGGGATCGGCCTCGGGAACATCTACTTCGACACGAACGGCCAGAACTTCGTGATCAAGGGGATCGAGACCTCGGTGATCGCGCGCGTGATGCAGGGGCTCACCCTGCAGGGTGCGGCCTCGTGGAACCAGAGCCGCCAGACCAACTCGCCGGCGCTGGTCGACAACGTGCCGGGGAGCGCGAACTTCGGCAAGCCGATCACCCAGTACTGCCCGACGGGTCCCTCGAGCTGCTTCGCGATCTCCGATCCGTTCGGTCCGATCGGCAGCCCGAGCGCGAATTCCCCGCCGCTGCAGTTCAGCCTGCGAGCTCGCTACGAGTGGTCGACCGGCGACTACGACTGGTTCGTGCAGGCAGGCGCGGTGCATACCGCCCACTCGTTCACGCAGGCAGGCTCCGCGCAATCGTTCTCGCAGTCCGGATCGATCAGCGGCCGGCTGCGCTGGGAGAACCCCGCCTACACGATCTACGACGCCTCGTTCGGCGTCGCGAAGGGCGCGTGGAACGCGAAGCTGTACGGCGAGAACCTGTCGAACTCGAACGCCAGCGTGAACACGAACAGCGACCAGTTCATCCTGGCCGAGACGCCGCTGCGACCGCGGGTGATCGGGATCCAGTTCGGCTACCACTTCTGACGGCCGGCCGGCGCACCCCTCGCGGGGTGCGCCGGTGTCCGCCGACGGCCCGCGGCGGCCTCAGCGCTGCGCGTCGCGCCAGTTCGTCGCGCGGTAGAACGGTGCGTCGGAGGACGCGAGCATTCCACGGCCGAGGATGTGGTCGGCCGCCTTCTCCGCGATCATGATCGTCGGCGCATTCAGGTTGCCGGTGGTGATCGACGGCATGATGGAGGAATCGACGACGCGCAGGGCTTCGATGCCATGCACCCGCGTCTCGGGATCGACGACCGCGAGCGGATCCGTCGCCGCACCCATCTTGCAGGAGCACGACGGGTGATACGCGCTCTCGACCTTCGCGCGAACGAACTCGTCGAGCTGTTCGTCACTCACGACGTCCGCACCCGGCTGGATCTCCCGCCCGCGGTAACGATCGAAGGCGGGCTGCGCGAAGATCTCCCGGGTGAGGCGCACGCAGGCGCGCATCTCGATCCAGTCCTCGGGCTGGCTGAGGTAGTTGAACAGGATCCGCGGCTTCTCGAACGGATCGCGCGAGCGCAGGCGCACCCATCCCCGGCTCTTCGAGCGCATCGGCCCGACGTGCGCCTGGAAGCCGTGTTCCTTCGCGAGCGTCGAGCCGTCGTAGGCGACCGCGAGCGGCAGGAAATGGTACTGGATGTCGGGATACTCGATCCCGGGTCGGCTGCGGATGAAGCCGCAGGTCTCGAAGTGATTCGTCGCGCCGAGACCGTCCTTGAACAGCAGCCAGCGCAGGCCGACCCGCAACTTCCCGAGCGGCTTCACCGACGGATACAGGCTGACGGGTTCGCGGCACGCGACCTGAAAATAGAATTCCAGGTGATCCTGCAGGTTCTCGCCAACCCCTGGCAGATCGTGCACGACCGGGATTCCGAGGGCGGCGAGCTCGGCCGCCGGGCCAATTCCGGAGAGCTTGAGGAGTTGCGGGGAATTGATCGGGCCGCCGGAGACGATCACTTCGCGCGCCGCGCGAGCCGTCTGCAGGCGATCGCCCTGGCGGAACTCGACGCCGATCGCGCGCTTGCCGTCGAACAGCACCCGTGTGGCCATCGCGTGGGTCACGACCGCGAGATTCGCGCGGCGCATCGCCGGCCGCAGGTACGCGTTCGCCGCACTGGCACGCCGCCCGTTCGCGACGGTCATGTCCATGCGCCCGAAGCCTTCCTGGCGTGCGCCGTTGATGTCGGTGGTGCGCGCGTAGCCGGCCTGCTCCGCGGCCGCGAGCCAGGCCGCGTGCAGCGGGTTCTCGACCGTGCCGTACCGCGTGCCGAGCGGCCCGCGATCGCCGCGATACGCGTCCCCACCCTCGTCGCGCGTCTCGGCGCGGATGAAATACGGCAGCACGTCCGCGTAGCGCCAACCGGTCGCGCCCTCGGCCGCCCAGCGCTCGAAGTCCTGCGGGTTGCCCCGCACGTACACCAGGCCGTTGATCGACGAAGATCCCCCGAGCACCTTGCCGCGCGGCGTGTGCATCTGTCGGCCGCCGAGGTGCGGTTCCGGCTCGGTGTGGTAGAACCAGTTGTATTTCGGCATGTTCATCGGAATGGACAACGCCGAGGGCATCTGGATGAACACCGAGCGGTCCGATCCGCCGTATTCCAGCACCAGCACCCGGGTCCGGCCATCCGCGCTCAGGCGATCCGCGAGCACGCAGCCCGCCGAGCCCGCACCGACGATCACGTAGTCGAAATTCATCTCGCTCACGGTCGAATCCCCATCAGTACGGCGCCTCGACGTCGCCCATCGCGACGTAGACGCTCTTGAGTTGCGTGTAGTGCTCGATCGCCGCGCGTCCGTTCTCGCGCCCGAGCCCCGAGGCCTTGTATCCACCGAACGGCAGTTCGATCGGGGTCACGTTGTAATGATTGATCCAGCAGGTGCCCGCCTGCAGCCGCGCGATCACGCGATGCGCCCGCGTGAGATCGTTCGTGAACACGCCCGCGGCGAGCCCGAACTCGGTCGCGTTCGCGCGCTCCACGACGTCGTCCTCGTCGTCGAACTCCAGGATCGACATCACCGGTCCGAAGATCTCCTCGCGGACGATCGTCATGTCGTCGTGGCAACCGTCGAATACCGTCGGCGCGACGAAGAACCCGTTCGCCAGATCCCCGGTCGTCACGCGCGAACCGCCGATCAGCGCGCGAGCGCCCTCGGCCTTGCCGCGCTCGATGTAGCCGAGCACCTTGTGCATGTGCGCCTCGCTCACCAGCGGGCCGACCTGGGTCGCCGGATCCAGCGGATTGCCGATCCGCATCGCCGCGACCCGCGCGAGCAGGCGCTCGAGGAACGCGGCCTTGACCGAGCGATGCACGAACACCCGCGTCCCGTTCGAGCAGACCTGCCCGGTGGAATAGAAATTCGCGAGCAGCGCGCCGCCGACCGCGTTGTCGATCTTCGCGTCGTCGAACACGATCAGCGGGGACTTGCCACCGAGCTCGAGCGTCACGATCTTGAGGGTCGCGGAGGCGTCGTTCATCACCGCCTTGCCGGTACCGACCTCGCCGGTCAGCGAGACCTTGCGGATCCCCGGGTGGCGGGTGAGCGCCCGGCCGGTGTCCGCGAACCCCTGCAGGACCTGGAACACGCCCGCCGGCACGCCTGCCTCGAGCAGGATCTCCTCGAGCTTGACCGCGGTCATCGGGGTGATCTCCGCGGGCTTGAAGATCATCGCGTTGCCGCAGGCGAGGGCCGGCGCGCTCTTCCAGCAGGCGATCTGCAGTGGATAATTCCACGCGCCGATCCCCGCGACGACCCCGAGCGGCTCGCGGCGGGTGTAGCCGAAGGCCTGCGGGCCGAGATCGACGTGTTCGCCGCTCAGCGATTGCGCGAGCGACGCGAAATACTCGAAACACTCCGCACCCGAGATCGCGTCGACGACGCGCGTCTCCTGGATCGGCTTGCCGGTGTCCAGGGTCTCGAGCTCGGCGAGCGCATCGTTCCGTTCGCGCAGCAGTGCCGCGGCCCGGCGCAGCACGCGCGCCCGCTGCGCGCCGGGCCAGGTGCCCCAGTCGGCCTGCGCCTGGCGCGCGCGCTCGACCGCGGCGTCGACCTCG
>JAGWPU010000004.1 GCA_028870355.1 Gammaproteobacteria bacterium
ACGGATCGCTGGTAGAAGTGCAGGTGCTCGAGGGTATCCACGACGCGCGCGATGTCGTAGAGATCCCGGGTCGTCGAGTCGCGATACTCACCGGTCTTCGCGCTCACGATGTGCACCGCCGCGCCGGCGGTCCCGAAATACACGCGGTTGCCCCAGGGCTCCAGGTCGTGCTTCGGATCCTGGCCGTGGAGCACGAAGTGGCGGCCCGCCTTCGCGAGCGTGTCCTCGACGAGCGCCCGCGGGAACACCAGGCGACCCTGCGGGTTGACCTGCGCGCCGGCGCGGGTCATGTACTCGAGGCCCGACGGCGTCGCGTCGGCGAGGCCGATCTGCTCGAGCACGTCGAGCGCGGCCCGGTGAATGCGCACCACGTCCGCGTCGGTCAGCGGCTGGTAGCGGCCGCCCGGCATGCCCGGCACGACCGGGCGGAGGTTCTCGGGCAGCGGGGCGGCGCGCGCGGCTCGGCGCGCGGCCCGCGCACCGCCGCGACGGACGAGGGTCGATTCGGCTTCGCTCATTACAACGGATCCTCGATGGGGGTGACACGCAGGATGCCTCGGCCCACCTTCCCGAGCAAGGGGGGCTGCGCCGCCGGCCCCTGCGCGCGGTCCGGCGGGGCAGTTTTCGCTACACTAGCGGCGCCGCACAACCCGCGACGGGCGGGGTCGAACGAGGCCGCGATGGGCGTGATCACGTGCAACGAGGATCTGCAGAGGCTCGCACGCCGCCGCGTGCCACGGATGTTCTACGACTACGCCGACTCCGGATCCTGGACCGAGGGGACCTATCGGGCGAACCAAGCGGAGCTCGCGCGGTTGAAACTGCGCCAGCGGGTCGCAATCGACCTCGAGCCGCGTTCGTTGTGCACCCGGATGATCGGCCAGGACGTCGCGATGCCGGTTGCGCTCGCGCCGACCGGCCTCACCGGGATGCAGTACGCGGACGGCGAAATACTCGCTGCGCGCGCCGCCGCGGCGTTCGGGATCCCGTTCACCTTGTCGACGATGAGCATCTGTTCGATCGAGGACGTCGCGGCGCATACCCGGGCCCCGTTCTGGTTCCAGCTGTACGTGATGCGGGATCGCGACTTCGTCGAGCGGCTGATCGACCGGGCGAAGGCGGCGGGGTGTTCCGCGCTGATGCTCACCCTCGACCTGCAGATCATCGGTCAACGTCACAAGGACCTCAAGAACGGCCTGTCGGCGCCGCCCCGTCCGACGCTGCGCAACCTCGTGAACCTCGCGACCAAACCCCGCTGGTGCTGGCGGATGCTGCGCACGCCGCGGCGCAGCTTCGGCAACATCGTCGGCCATGTTCGCGGCGTGGAGGACATGGCCTCGCTCAGCGCCTGGACGAACACCCAGTTCGATCCTCACCTGAACTGGAAGGACGTGGAGTGGATCAAGCGCCGCTGGGGCGGGAAGCTCATCCTGAAGGGGATCCTCGATGCGCAGGATGCGCGGCTCGCGGCCGATAGTGGCGCGGACGCGCTGGTCGTGTCCAACCATGGCGGCCGCCAGCTCGACGGCGCACCCTCGACGATCGAGGCATTGCCGGCGGTCGTCGATGCGGTCGGATCGACAATCGAGGTCTGGATGGACAGCGGCATCCGCAGCGGACAAGACGTGCTGAAGGCGCTCGCGCTCGGTGCGCGCGGCACGCTGATCGGCCGCGCGTTCCTCTACGGACTCGGTGCGCTCGGCGAGGCCGGGGTGCGCCGCTGCCTCGAGCTGATCCGCAACGAACTCGACCTGACGATGGCGTTCTGCGGCTTCACCGACATCCGCGCGATCGATCGGACCGCGCTGTTCGCACCGACCTCGTCGCCATGAGCGCGGGGCGGCCGATCGAACGGCTCGACTGGACCGCGCGCCGCGTGGCGCTCGAATGGGCGGGCGGGGCACGAGCGGAATTCGCGAGCCTCTGGTTGCGCGACAATCGGCGCGAGGATCGTGACCCGCACAGCGACCAGCGCCTGATCGACGTCGTCGATCTGCCGGAGCGACCCCGGATTCGATCGGCGCGGCTCGCGGACGGTTCGCTGGTCATCGAATGGCAGGACGGGGCCGCAGAGAGCCGCTATGAGGGCGAATGGCTCCTGCGGCATTCGGACGCCGCGGAGGCATCCGAGGATTTTGCGAGGACGCCCTGGCTCGAGGGTGCCGGTCTCGATGCGACCCGCGATTTCGCCTGGCTGGAATTCGCGGCGTTGAGCGCCGGCGGCGCGACTCGTGCGGGGTGGCTCGCGCGGCTGTGGCAGGACGGGATCGCGTTCCTGCGCGGGGTGCCGGCGACCGACGAGGGTATCTTTCGAGCGATGGCGTTCGTCGGTCGGATCGCCGCCACGAATTACGGTGAGGTGTTCGACGTGCGGTCGGTGCCGCGGCCGGAGAACCTCGCGTACTCGGACTTAGGGCTCGGTCTGCACACCGACAATCCCTATCGCGATCCCGTGCCCGGATTCCAGGCGCTGCACGCCCTCGTCACCGCGCCTGACGGCGGCGAGAGCCTGTTCGCCGACGGCCTGGCGCTCGCCGAGCATCTGCGCGAGGTCGCGCCCGGGGACTTCGCGCGGCTCGCGCGCACGCCGGTCCCGTTCCACTATCGAGCCGCCGGCGTCGAATTGCGCGCGCGCCGGCCGATCATCCGCCTCGCGTGCGACGGCGCGGTCGCCGCCGTGCACTACAACAACCGGTCGATCGCGCCGCTGCCGCTGGCCGCGGACGCCGCCGAGCGGTTTTATCGCGCGTACCGGCGGTTCGGCCGGATGCTGCGCGACACTCGGTACTGCGTGAAATTGCGACTGCGCGACGGCGATCTGGTGGTGTTCGACAATCACCGGGTGCTGCACGGCCGTACCGCCTTCTCCTCGGCGCAGCATCCGCGACACCTGCGCGGGTGCTACCTGACCCGCGACAGCGTGCAGTCCGAGGCGGCGTGCGCGCGACGGGCGACGACCGGCGCGGGCCGCGCATGAGCGTCGCCGACGAGATCCTGGCGATCTATGCCGCCCGCGGCGCGGGGGCGTATTTCGGGGAGTGCGTCTCGATGCGCGAACATGGACTGCAAGCCGCCCACTTCGCCGAGGAGGCGGGTGCGCCCGCGACGCTCGTCGCCGCCGCACTGTTGCACGACATCGGACACCTGATCGTCGACGTCCCGAATGACCTCGCGGCGTGGACTCACGATGCGCGCCATGAGGACACCGGTGCGTGCTGGCTCGCCGCGCGCTTCGCGAGCGGCGTCAGCGAGCCCGTGCGCCTGCACGTCGCGGCGAAGCGGTACCTGTGCGCGACGAATCCGGCGTACTTCGCGCGGCTGAGCCCCGCGTCGGTGACCACGCTCGAATTGCAGGGAGGACCGATGTCCGCGGCGCAAGCGCGGGCGTTCGAGTCCCACCCGCATCATCGAGACGCGGTGCGCGTGCGCCTCTGGGACGATCGCGGCAAGGTCGAAGGGCTCAAGACCCGCGAGCTCGGCGACTATCGTGGGCTGCTCGACTCGCTGGCGACCGAGCGACGCTGAATCCTCCGCCGGTCGCGGCCCGACCGCCTCAGAAGGCGCCCGGGAACGCCCCGCCGTCGATCAACAGGTTCTGCCCGGTCACGTAACCGGCGTGCTGGCTGCACAGGAACGCGCACGCGTGGCCGAATTCCTCGGGCGTCCCGAATCGCTTCGCGGGGATCGCGGCCATGTCCTCTGCCGCGACCGCCGCCTCCGCCGCGCCGCGGCGACGGGCGGACGCGGCGATGCCCTGTCGCAGCCGGCGCGTGTCGAAGCTGCCGGGCAGCAGATTGTTGATCGTGACGTTGCGGTGGGCGACCGTACGCGCGACGCCGGCAACGAAGGCGGTGAGGCCGGCGCGCGCGCCGCTCGACAGATCGAGACCCGCGAGCGGCATCTTCACGCTGACCGAGGTGACGTTCACGATGCGGCCGAAGCCGCGCGCGACCATTCCGTCGATCACCTTCTGGATGAGCTCGATCGGCGTCAACATGTTCATCGTGACGCCGGTGACCATCGCGGCGCGATCGAGTTCGCGAAAATCGCGGAACGGGGGGCCGCCGTTGTTATTCACGAGGATGTCGGGCTCCGGGCACGCCGCCAGCAGCGCGGCTTGTCCGGCAGGGTCGGCGAGATCGGCCGCGACCGGCACGACCGGCACGCCGTGCAGCCGACGAATCTCGGCGGCGGTCTCCTCGAGCACCGACGGCTCGCGGCCGTTGATCACCAACGATACGCCCGCCTCGGCGAGCGCGAGCGCACAGCCCTTGCCGAGCCCACGGCTCGATGCGCACACGATCGCGCGCTTGCCCCGAATACCGAGATCCATAGCCCCACCTCCCCGTTGGCGTCGGGACGGTAAGATACAACAGGCGCGCCCTTCCGGAGAATCGGCGCCGCGCCGACCCGTCAGCGACGCCTCACGACACCGCGGCGTCCGCGAGCGTCGGGTAGTCGGTGTACCCTTCAGCGCCACCGCCGTAGAACCTCGTCGTGACCGGCGTGTTCAGCGGCGCATCGGCGCGCAGGCGATGCACGAGGTCCGGGTTCGCAATGAACGGTTTGCCGAACGCGACCATGTCGGCGCGGCCCTGAGCGACCGCATCGAGCGCCATCGCGCGGGTGTATCCGTTGTTCACGACCCAGGCGCCGCCGGGATTCGCACGCTTGTAGCGCAGCCGCAGCGCCTCGTAGTCGAACGGCGCGACGTCGCGGGCCCCTCCGGTCGCCCCTTCGATCACGTGCACGTAGGCGAGCCGCAGCGGCGCGAGCCGATCCAGGTAGTGCTCGAACAAACCCTGCGCATCGCTGTCCTGGCCGGCATCGTTCACCGGGGTCACCGGCGAGATGCGCAGGCCCGTGCGTCCACCACCGATCTGCGCGGCCACCGCGGCGACCGCCTCCACCGGGAAGCGCACGCGATTCTCCCGCGAGCCGCCATACTCGTCGCGACGGTCGTTGATGCTGTCGCGAAGGAACTGCTCGAGCAGGTAGCCATTCGCCGAGTGCACCTCGACGCCGTCGAAGCCGGCGGCGACCGCGTTGCGGGCGGCGCGCGCGTACGCCTCGACGATCCCGGGGATTTCGCTGCGATCGAGCGCGCGCGGCGCCGACACCTCTTCGAACCCCTTGGCGGTATAGGTCTTCGCGCGCGCCGGACGCGACGTGCTCGACACGGGCTGAGTGCCGCCCGGCTGCAGGGACACGTGCGAAATGCGCCCGACGTGCCACAGCTGCAGCACGATCTTGCCGCCCTTCGCGTGCACCGCATCGCAGACCCGGCGCCAGCCGTCGACCTGCTCGGCGCTGTGAATGCCCGGGGTGTCGAGGTAACCCTGGGCGCTCGGGGATATCTGGGTCGCTTCGGACACGATCAGGCCGGCGCTCGCGCGCTGGCCGTAGTAGGTCGCCATCAGCGGCGTCGGCACCTGGTTCGGACCCGCGCGATCGCGCGTCAGTGGCGCCATCACCACGCGGTTCGCGGCCTCGATGTCACCGAATCGGATCGAATCGAACAAGCTGGGCATCGTCACGTCATCCTGTCAGGGGTCGAGGGGGGGCGAGGGCCAGCGCTCGCGCGCCGCCGCTCGACGCGCATTATAGCCGTCCGCCGCACCGCTCCGGATCGCGTAAATCGCGATCGCGCAGGTACAATCCGGCGCTGTCCATCGAACGAGGGATCGGCGCGCGCCGGTCGTCGACCCAATGACCATCTTCCACATCGTGATCCTCGCCTTCATTCAGGGCATGGCCGAACTCCTGCCGGTCTCGAGCTCGGCGCACGTGGTCGTCGCCGAGGAAGTCATGGGACTCGATCCGTCGTCGCCGCCGCTCACCTTGCTCCTCGTGATGCTGCACACGGGCACGATGTTCGCCGTGATGGTGTACTTCTGGCGCCAGTGGCGGGCGACGTACCTGAAGGACCTGGCATCGTTCAAGCGCATCACCGGCCCGATCGTCGTCGCGACCGCGCTCACGGCGATCGTCGGCGAGATCCTGATCAAGATCATCGAGAAGACGGTGCTGCGCCACGTCGCGCATGCCCAGATCGAAGACCTGTTCAGCCACCTGGAGTGGATTGCGCCGGCCCTGGTCGTCGGCGGTCTGCTGATCCTCGTGACCGGGATCCGGGACCGCCGTTCGGGTCGCGGCCCGGCCCGCGAGCAGGATCCGGACCTGCGTCAATCCGGCCTCATCGGGGCGGTGCAAGGGCTCTGCCTGCCCTTTCGCGGTTTCTCCCGTTCCGGCGCGACGATCTCGGCCGGCATGCTGCTCGGGATCTCCAAGGCGCGATCCGAAGCCTTCAGCTTCGCGCTCGCGGTCGTTCTCACCCCGCCCGTGGTCGTGCGCGAGCTGTGGCGCTTGATGGAGGCGAAGCAGCGCAATCCGAGCATCGACTTCGGCTCGGTCGTCGGCCTGTCGATCATCGGCATGGTCGTTGCGTTCGTCGCCGGGTTGCTCGCGCTGCGCTGGCTCAGCGGATGGCTGGAACGCGGGCGCTGGCACTTCTTCGGAATCTATTGCCTGGCCGCGGCCGTCGTCGTCGGCTATCTCTACACGCGCGGATTCTAGCGGTGGTCACGCGTCATCGGCACCGGCGGCCGGATCCGGCGGATCCCAGCGCAGTTCGGCGATCGGCGGGATCATCACCAGCCAGCCATACAAGCCGAGCACGCTGACCGCGGCCGCAACCACGAAGGCCAGGGTGAAGTTCCCGGTCGCGGCGATCAGGAACCCGGTCACCGCCGGCGCTACGACGCCCGCGAAGTTCCCCATCGAGTTCTGCACCCCCACCCAGCGTCCCGCCGCCCGGGGTCCGGCGAGTATTTGCGGTATCGCGAAAACGCCTGGCGACGCCGCGCCGGTGAGCGCCTGGTAGACGTAAATCAGCACGATCGCGACCGGCCGGGGTCCGCTCGCGATGCCCAGCATGCAGACGACCGCGCCCGCGTGGGCGGCCGCCATCAGCGATTTGTACGCCCAGTTGCGCGAGCCGCCGCGAGCCACGTAGCGATCGATCGCCCAGCCCGCGCCGAGCGCGCACAGCGCCGTCACCACGTAAGCGCTTCCGGCGATTTCCGCCATCCCGGTCGTCGAAAAGCCCCGCTCGCGAACGAGGTAGTACGGCATCCACGACAACAGGAAGTAATAGCCGTAATTGCTCGAGAAGTGCCCGAGGCTCGCGCCCCACAACGCCCGCTTTCGCAGGATCTGTCCGAAACCTGGATCGCCCGCACGGCTCGGCGGCGGCCGCGAATGTCGCTTGCCGACGAAGCCCCACGGCAACAGCCACAACAAGGACAGTGCGCCGAAGCCGATGAACGTCGCGCGCCAGTCGAAGCGGGCGATCGCGAGACCGCCGAAATACGTGCCGAAGGCCGGTCCGATGAGGTAGGCGAATCCGACGATTCCGTTCGCGATCCCGAGCTCGCCGACGGCCACGTTCACCGCGAGCAGCTTCGATACGCACGGAAATCCGACGCTCTCGCCGATCCCGAGCAGCAGCCGCAGCGCGAGCATCGTCGTGAACGTATGGGCCACACCGAACCCCATCGTCGCGGCCGCCCACACGATGAGCCCGACCACGAGCACCCGGCCGGCGCCGAATCGCTCGGCGATCCAGCCGATCGGTATCTGGATCAGCGCGTAGGTCCAGAAGAACGCGGACAGCAGCAAACCGAGTTCGCTCGTCGGCAGGTTCGTCTGCGCCTGAACCCGGTCGGCGGCCGCCGGCAACAGGCCGCGATCCACGTAATTCACGAACAGGATCGCGGCCAGCAGAAAAACCAGCCAGGTCACTGCCGAACCTCCGGCGTCAGCCGGCGTTGAACGGGTGCGCGTCAGGTGGCGTAATCCGGTTCGTCGCGATCGAGCAGGCGCTTCAGTGCCGCGAAATGCAGATCCACGCGCTCCGTGCCATCGACCCGGGTTCCTCCGCGGAGCTGATCGACCGTCCGGCGGACGATCTCCGGCGGGATCGGTCGCAGCGCACGACCCGTCGACAGCGCGAGCACCTGGGCCTGACAGGCGCGCTCGAGGAAATACAGCCGATCGAACGCTTCGGCCACGGTCCGGCCGATCACCAGCGCGCCGTGATGGCCCATCATCAGCACCGACTTGTCGCCGAGCACGCGCGCCAGACGTTCACCCTCGCTGCGATCGAACGCGAGCCCGTTGTAGTTCATGTCGTACGCAACGTCTTCGTGAAATGCCAAGGCGCTCTGAACAGCCATTTCCAGCCGGGGATTCTCCAGCATGCACAGGGCCGTCGCATACGGCATGTGAGTGTGCAGCACGCAGCGCGCCCGAGGGGCGATCCGATGAACCGGAAGGTGGATGTGGAGCGCCGTGTCCTCCACCATTCCTTCCCCGACCCAGCGGTTGCCCTCCAAGTCGATTTCCATGAAGTGGGATGCGCGCACCTCGGACCAGTGCAGGCCGAACGGCGCGAGGTAGAATCGGTCCGGCTGGCCAGGCGCCAGCAGGGTCAAGTGGTTATCGATCCCTTCGTTGAGACCGAAGCGTACCGCCAGCCGATGGCAGGCCGCCAAATCGACCCGGGCGCGTCGGGCGGCTTCCGCATCCGCGAAAGAACGATCGTTATCCGGTTGCGCGCTCATGGACCCTCCCCCGATGATCACGATGGGCGATGAGGCGGAGTATAAACG
>JAGWPU010000026.1 GCA_028870355.1 Gammaproteobacteria bacterium
CGCCGGATCAGCCTCGGGATCAAGCAGTGCAAGACGAACCCCTGGAAGGAGTTCGCCGAGAACTACAACCGTGGCGACAAGGTCAGTGGCCAGATCAAGTCGATCACCGACTTCGGTATCTTCATCGGGCTCGCCGGCGGGATCGACGGGCTCGTTCACCTGTCCGACATCTCCTGGGACATTCCGGGCGAAGAGGCGGTGCGCAGCTACCAGAAGGGACAGCAGGTCGATGCGATGGTGCTGTCGATCGATCCGGAGCGCGAACGCATCAGCCTCGGGATCAAGCAGCTCGCGAAGGATCCGTTCTCGGCGTACATCGCGGACCATCCGAAGGGCAGCATCGTGAAGGGCACCGTCCGCGAGGTCGATGCGAAGGGCGCGGTGATCGATCTCGGCAACGGGGTCGACGGCCAACTGCGCGCCTCGGAGCTCTCGCGTGATCGCGTCGAGGACGCCCGCACGGTACTGAAGGTCGGCGATGAGGTCGAGGCGAAGTTCACCGGCGTCGATCGCAAGGGCCGCAGCATCGCGCTGTCGATCAAGGCGAAGGACATCCACGAGGAACAGGAGGCGATGCAGAACTATCGCACCGAATCCTCGACCGGGACGAGTCTCGGCGACTTGCTGAAAGAGCAAATCTCGGGACAGGACTGAGTGGGATGACGGCGTCGCGCCGCGGGGTCGGCCCGCGGCGCGACCCCGCGCTCCGCGACGACCGCCCGCGCGAAGCCAGGTCATGACGAAATCTGAACTGATCGAGATCATCTCGGCGAAGCAAAAGCACCTGCCCGCGAAGGACGTCGAACTCGCGGTCAAGCAGTTGCTTGAGATCATGAGCGATGCACTCGCCGCCGGCGAGCGCATCGAAATCCGGGGGTTTGGCAGCTTCTCGCTGCACTTCCGCCCGCCGCGGCAGGGCCGCAACCCGAAGACCGGCGAAGCGGTTGCGCTCGCCGGCAAGCACGTCCCGCATTTCAAGCCCGGCAAGGATCTGCGGGAACGCGTCAACGAAGGCGCGGGTCAACCGATCCGCGAGTAACGCGAAGCCGGGGCGGGGCGCGCCTCGGTACGCGGCCGCGACATGCCCGACCTCACGCCGTTCGCCTGGTTCCTGATCATCGCCGCACTGGTGGTCGGCATCCTCGCGGGGCATTTCGGGTGGGGTCGCCGTTGGGCCCGGCGCGTCGGTCGCTTCCCTCCCGACTATCTCGAAGGTCTCGACTATCTGATCAACGAGCAGCCCGATCGGGCGCTCGATCGATTCCTGCGGGTGATGGACACGAGCGCCGACTCGCTCGAAACCCACTTCGCGCTCGGGAGCCTGTATCGGCGTCGCGGCGAGACCGAGCGGGCGATCCGCGTGCACCGCAATCTGCTGTCGCGCGATCTCGAGCCGCCGCATCGCGAGCAGGCCTTGCTCGCGCTCGCGCAGGACTACCTGCGGGCGGGCGTGCTCGATCGTGCCGAGGGGATCTTCCGGCAGGTGAGCGAGGGTGAGCGGTTCAAGGGCCGGGCGCTCGATGCGTTGCGCGGAATCTACGAACGGCAGCGCGACTGGGCACAGGCCCTCGAGACCTACCGGGCACTCGGGCAGCTCGGGATCGCGCCGGCCGGGTCGGTCGCGGCGCATTATCTGTGCGAGATCGCGACCTATCAGATCGAGCGGGGCGACGTGGAGGAAGCGCGGCGCTCGTTGCGGGCGGCCCGGCGCGAGTCCACCCCGTTTCCGCGCGCCGCGGTGCTGCGTGCGCAGATCGCCGAGCGGGCGGGGCAGGCGGATCTGGCCGCGCGCCTCCTGACCTGGGCGCTCGACGCGAATCCGGTGCTGGTGTACGACGAGCTCGCGCACCTGCTGCGGCTCGTGGGCGAGGGCGCGCGAGCGGCGGTCCTGAGGGACCTGCTGGAACGGGCGCAACAGCGTGAGCGCGGCGACGTGAAGGCGATCGTCTATGCGGTGCTCGCGCTGTCGCCGGCGGACGGGGCGCCGCTGCGCGAGCCCGTCGAGATCGCGATCGCGCGCGATCCCGTGCTGGCCGCTTTCCGCGAGGCAGCGCCGCAGGTGCCATTCGAACAGATCGCTGCACAGATGCGCGCGCTGCTCGCGCGCTCGGAGACCTACCGCTGCGGCGAGTGCGGATTCGCGGCCCGTCGGTTCTACTGGCAGTGCCCCGGCTGCCAGGCCTGGGACAGTTTTGAAACCTACGTCGTGCTTCGATTGCGCTAGGGCGGCGTCGGTACGGCGGGAAATCCGCTATGATCGGGGCTCCACCACGCGAGTGCCGAGACTGCGATGACCCCGAAACCCGTCAAGACCGTCGTGTTCCCGGTCGCCGGCCGCGGCACCCGCTTCCTTCCGGCCACCAAGGCGAGCCCGAAGGAGATGCTCCCGATCGTCGACAAGCCGCTGATCCAGTATGCGGTCGACGAAGCGCTCGCCGCCGGTGCCGATACGCTCGTCTTCATCACCGGCAGTTCGAAGCGCGCGATCGAGGATCACTTCGACACGAACTCCGATCTCGAGGCCGTGCTCCAGACCCAGGGGAAGCAGGAGCTGCTCGCGACCTTGCGCGGGATCCTGCCGAGCTACGCGACCTGCGTGTACATCCGGCAGCCGGCGCCGCTCGGCCTCGGGCATGCGGTGCTCTGCGCCCGGCCGGTCGTCGGCAATGCACCGTTCATGGTCCATCTCGCGGACGACCTGATCGACGCGACCGTGCCGTGCCTGAAGCAGATGGCGGATGTCCACCGGGCCCACGGCGGCAGCGTTCTCGGGGTACAGGTCGTTCCGCCGGCGGACACCGACAAGTACGGCATCGTGTCGCTCGAGCGCGGCGCCGAGGGGCGCGTCGGACGGGTCTCCCACATCGTCGAGAAGCCGAAGCCGCGGGAAGCGCCATCGAACCTCGCGGTGGTCGGACGGTATCTGCTGTCCGGTTCGATCTTCGAGGAACTCGCGCAGGTGGGTGCCGGCGCGGGCGGTGAAATCCAGCTCACCGACGGCATCGCGCGTCTGATGCGTCGCGAGCCGGTTCATGCGTTCCAGTTCGAGGGCAAGCGTTACGACTGCGGCAGCAAACTCGGTTACCTGCAGGCGACGGTCGAGTACGGGCTGCGGCACTCGAGTCTCGGCGCGGATTTCGCCGATTACCTGAAGCGCATCGTCCCGACGATCTGAACCGCGGTGCGCGCGCGGTCGAGGACGCTCAGAGTGCGGACGCGCGCGCTTCGGGGCCGAACGAGGCCAGCGCGATCAGCGCGATCGCGACGATCCCGATGGACCATGCGAGCACGCTCGCATAGTCGCCGCGATGCGTCTCGGCGAGACCGGCCTGGATCGGACCCATCTTCGACATCGCGAGATTGCCGAGCTGATACGCGAATCCCGGCAGGATCGCACGCACCGCCGGCGGAGACAGCTCGTTCAGGTGCGCCGGTACGACGCCCCAGGCACCCTGGACCATGAACTGCATCAGGAAGCCGCCGATCGCGAGTCCGACCGCTGCGTGTGAATAGACCCACAGGGGGATCACCGGCAGCGCGAGCGCGGCGGCGAGCGCGATCGCCCGTTTGCGCCCGATGCGCTCGGACAGCGCTCCGAAACACATGCCACCCGCCAGTGCGCCGCAATTCATCACGACCGCGATCAGCCCGGTCGAGCCCGCCGAGAAGTGACGCTGCGCGAGCAGGAAGGTCGGGTACAGATCCTGCGATCCGTGAGAGAATGCGTTGAAAGCCGTCATCAACACGACCAGGAACAGCAGCAGCGCGAGGTGCGGCCGAAGCGATCGAAGGGTTCCGGCGAACGATTGCGTGCGCGCGTGCGCCGCGCGGGACCAGCTCGGGGACTCCTCGACCGCGACGCTGATGAACAGCGCGAGGAGGGCCGGGATGCCGCCGATCAGGAACATCCCGCGCCAGCCGACGTGAGTGAACAGCGTCGCGAACGCGATGGACGCGAGCAGGTACCCGACCGCGTAGCCTTCCTGGAGCAGCCCGGAGAAGAACCCGCGGCCTCGTGCCGGGAGGGTTTCGAGCGCGAGCGCGGCGCCGACACCCCATTCTCCGCCCATCGCGAACCCGAACAGCGCTCGCAGCGCGAGCAGGGTGGCGAGGTTCGGCGCGAACGCGCTCGCGACCTCGACCAGCGAGAAGCTCAGGACGTTCGCGATCAGCACCGGTCGCCGTCCGTGGCGCTCCGCGAGCCAGCCGAACACGAGCGCCCCGACGGGTCGCAGCGCGAGCGTGAGGAAGATCCCTTCGGCAACCGTGGCAACGTCGGCGTGAAATTCGGTACCGATCGACTTCAGCGAGAAAATGAAGATGAAGAAGTCGAACGCGTCCAGCGACCAGCCGGAAAACGCCGCGAGAAACGCGTTGCGCTGGGCCGAGGTCAGTGATTTGAACGCGCTGATCAACGGTGTCGTTGTCTTCGGGATCCGGCCTGCTGCGAATGTACCACGCTTTTCCCGCTGCGCGCGCCGCCACGCCCGTGTCCCGCGTGGGTGCCCGCGGCGCGGCCCGGTGCCCGGGCCTGGGCGTGCTCGGGGGACCTCGATCCGCCCGAGGGGCGGGCCGTCTCGGTGATCGGGAACGCCGGGTTCGGCACGACCGGGATCGCGCGTTTCAACAACCGTTCCACGTCCCGCAGCAGCGAATTCTCGTCCTCGCTGACCAGCGAGATCGCCTCGCCGGGACGGCCGGCCCGGCCGGTGCGACCGATCCGGTGCACGTAGTCCTCCGGGACGTTCGGCAACTCGTAATTCACCACGTGCGGGAGTTCCTTGATGTCGAGGCCGCGCGCGGCGACCTCGGTGGCGACCAGTGCGCGGACCTCGCCCCGCTTGAACCCCTCGAGCGCGCGAACCCGCGCGGACTGGCTCTTGTTGCCGTGGATCGCGGCAGCGGTGATGCCGGCTCCCTCGAGTTGCTGCGTCAGCCGGTTTGCGCCGTGCTTCGTGCGCGTGAAGACGAGCACCTGCCGCCAGTCGTTCTCGCGGATCAGGTGGGCGAGCAGATGGCGCTTGTGCTCCTTGGGCACGCGGTACGCGCACTGCTCGACGAGTTCGATCGGTGCGTTGCGCGGCGCGACCTGGATCGACAGCGGGTCGTGGAGCAGGCGTTCGGCGAGCGCACGGATCTCGTCCGAATAGGTCGCGGAGAACAACAGGTTCTGGCGCTTCGCGGGCAGGAGCCTCAGCACTCGCTTGATGTCGTGGATGAAACCCATGTCGAGCATGCGGTCGGCTTCGTCGAGCACCAGGATCTCGACGTGACCCAGATCGACCGCGCGTTGCTGCGCGAGATCGAGGAGGCGGCCCGGTGTCGCGACCAGCAGGTCGCAGCCGGCGCGCAGCGTCGTGATCTGCGGATTGATGTTCACGCCGCCGAAGACCTGGAAGGTCCGCAGGCGCAGGAACTTCCCGTAGGTTCGAGCGCTGTCGGCGACCTGCGCGGCGAGCTCGCGCGTCGGCACGAGCACGAGCGCCCGCGGCACCGCCCCGGCGGGGGCGACGAGGCGTTGCAGGATCGGCAGCACGAAGCCGGCGGTCTTTCCGGTGCCGGTCTGTGCACCCGCGAGCACGTCTCGGCCGGCGAGTACCGCCGGGATCGCCTGCGCCTGGATCGGCGTGGGTGCGTGGTAGCCCTTCTCGGCGACCGCGCGCAGCAATTCGGGCTTCAGCCCGAGGTCGGTGAACGACATGGATGTTCCTCTAGCGAAAACCGTTGAATGACGAAAACGACCGGCCGGCGCCGACGAGCGACCTGACGCGCGTTGGGCGAGCGGACCCGGGGCGTTCAGGCGCGATCGGCGGCCTTGCGTTGCCGCCGGCGCGCGTGCAGCGTCTCTTCCGTGTACCCGTTGCTCTGGGTACGTCCCTTGAATACCAGGTCGCAGGCGGCCTGGAACGCGATGTTGCGCTCGAGGTCCGGCGTCATCGGCCGGTATGCCGGGTCGGCCGCATTTTGACGGTCGACCACCGCGGCCATCCGCCGCAGTGCGTCCCGGACCGCATCCTCGGTGCAAATCCCGTGGCGCAGCCAGTTCGCGACGTGCTGGCTGGAGATCCGCAGCGTCGCCCGATCCTCCATCAGCGCGACATTGTAGAAATCCGGCACCTTCGAGCAGCCGACGCCCTGGTCTATCCATCGTACCACGTAGCCGAGGATGCTCTGGGCGTTGTTCTGCAATTCCTCCTCGATCTCGGCCGCGGACCAGCGCGGCCGCTCGACGAGCGGTGGCGTCAGGATCTCGGCGAGCGGGGCGCGCGGGCGGTGGGAGAGGTCACGCTGGACTCGCGCGACGTCGACATCGTGGTAATGCAGCGCATGCAGCGTCGCGGCCGTGGGCGAGGGCACCCAGGCCGTGCTCGCGCCCGCGGCCGGATGCCCCCCCTTGCTCTTCAGCATCTCGGCCATCAAGTCCGGCATCGCCCACATGCCCTTGCCGATCTGCGCGCGCCCGGGCAGTCCGCACGCGAGCCCGATGTCGACGTTCTGCCGTTCGTACGCATCGAGCCAGACGGCCTTCTTCAAATCGGCCTTGCGCGAGACCGTACCGGCTTCCATCGACGTGTGGATCTCGTCGCCGGTCCGATCGAGGAAGCCGGTGTTGATGAACACCACCCGGTCGCGTGCGGCGTGGATACACGCGGCGAGATTCACCGTCGTGCGCCGTTCCTCGTCCATGATGCCCATCTTCAGCGCGTGCCGTGGCAGCCCCACGAGATCCTCGACGCTCGCGAACAGCCGATCGGCGAACGCGACTTCCTCGGGGCCGTGCAGCTTGGGCTTCACGACGTAGATGGAGCCGGACCGCGAATTCGGCAAGCCGCCGGTGCGTCGCAGGTCGTGCAGTCCGACGAGCCCGGTCACGACCGCGTCGATCAGGGTCTCGGGCGTCGGATGACCGTCGAGCGTCACGATGTCGGTCGATACATGGTGGCCGACGTTGCGTGCGAGCATCAGGCTGCGGCCAGGCAACGTGACTTCCCCGCCGGAGGGCGTGCGATACCGGCGGTCGGCGTTCAGGCGTCGCACGATGCGCTCGCCGCCCTTCGAGAAGTCCGCTTCCAGCGTGCCGCGCATCAGCGCGAGCCAGTTGCGCCAGACGAGGAGCTTGTCGTCGACGTCGACCGCGGCGACCGAGTCCTCGAAGTCCTGGATCGTCGTCACCGCCGATTCCAGCAGGACATCGCTGATGCCGGCCGGATCCGAGCGCCCGACGCGGTGCGCGCGATCGAATTCGATCTCGACGTGCAGACCGTGGTGTACCAGCAGGACCCCGTGCGGCGCGTCCCGATCGCCGCGATAGCCGGCAAACGCGGTCGGCTCGCGCAGTGCCCCGACCGTGCCGTCCGGGAGACGCACTTCGAGTCCGGTCGAGCCGATACGGTATCCGCTCGCGTCGCGGTGCGATCCGCGCGCGAGAGGGAATTGCCGATCGAGGAAATCGCGGACGAACGCGATCACGCGATCGCCGCGGACGGGGTTGTAACGGTCGGTCCGGGCAGCGCCGCCATCCTCGGCGATCGCATCGGTTCCGTAGAGCGCGTCGTACAGCGAACCCCAGCGCGCGTTCGCCGCGTTCAGCGCGTAGCGCGCATTGCTCACCGGAACCACGAGTTGGGGACCGGCGATCGTCGCGATCTCCGGATCGACGTTCGCGGTACCGATCTGGAACGGGGCGGGCTCGGGGGCGAGGTAGCCGATCTCACGGAGGAACGACTCGTAGGCAGTCCGGTCGAAGCCTGCGCCGGGGTGGCGACGGTGCCAGTCGTCGATCCGTGACTGCAACTCATCGCGACGGCGCAGCAGCGCCGCGTTGATCGGCGCGAGCTCGGTGATCAGGCGCGCGAATCCCGACCAGAACGCGTGCGCGTCGACGCCGCTGCCGGGAATGACCTCGCGATCGAGGAATTCGTGCAATCGCCGCTGCACGGCGACGCGGTCCAGTCGAACGATCTCGTTCACGCGGGCGGTCCTGTCGGGGGGTCCGCCCGCGAGTGTACTGGTTCGACCGGAGGCTGGCCAATTCCAGGCGGGGCCGCTCAGAATCGATAATCGATCTGCATCCGGTCGTAGAGGAAGTGCCGATGTCCGGGATTCACCCGGCCGTTCGCGATCTCGACGCGGTTGCGCAGGCTCAGGCCCTTCCACCAGGACTGCGGCTGGTAGATCGCGTCGACGTAGGTCTCGGTGTCGTTGCCGTTGAACGCGGTTCGGTACTGCGCGAAGGACGTGATCAATTGCACGCGCTTGTCCCAGACGAACAGGCTCCCGGTCAGCTTCCAGGCGGTGCCGGGACCGAGCTCGACCAGGCCGCGGATCATGGAGGTCGTGAACAGCGGGTCGGTTGCGTAGCCCGCGGTGTAGGGCGACACGAGCGCGCCGCCGCCGAACGCGCCGGTGCCGCGGGTCTGCAATCGGTTGTAAGCCGCCGACAGGTCGAGCGATCGGATCTTCACCCCGGCGACCAGGCCCCAGGTGAGGTTGTCGGTCGTGGTTCCTGGCTCGCCGAACAGGTGGGTGTCGGCGCTCGTGAAGGCGGTCGCGCCGCTCCACTCGCGCACGAGTTGCGCCTGGGCGTACGGATGCAGCGAACCACGTGCCGGGAATTCGTACTTGCCTTGCGCGTAGGCCATCCGCGCGAAATTCGCGAAGTCGTAGTACCAGAGCGCGGTGTCGAGAGCCCGGCGCTGGACCTCCGCGGCGAGAGCCAAGGTGCCGGACGTCACGCCGGCGCTCGCGGGCAGGTTGGCGACACCGCCGTAGTTGGCGTCGCCGCGCCAGCCGCTCGAATGGTAGTTGGTGTCGCGGAAATATCCGTCCGAGGTGCGCGATCGGTACCGCAGGATCCGCAGCACGTGGAACGTGAGACCCGTGATCGGGGTGAATTTGACGTAGGCCGCCTCGTAGGTCGAGGGCAGGGCGCGGCTGTCGCTGCCGTTCGCCCAGGGCGTCGCGAGAGTCTGGTCGCCGAGCCGCACCCAGACACCGTGGTGCTGGTACTGCAGGAACGCGGTGCCGAGCGCGTTGATCGAGTTCGCTCGACCCATCAGCGTGACGTCGACGCGCGCGGGCACGTCGCTGTGGGTGCCGAGCGCGTTCGCGGTGTAGTACGACGCATCGAGACTGAAGCCGTCGAGGAAGGTCGGCGTCTGGTACTCGAATAGCCCCGACAGGGAGTATGCGTCCGCGTTCGGCACGGTCGGCGTCGCGTAGTCGCGCATGAAGTAGTAGCTTCTGAGCTCTCCATTGAGCCGACCCCGGTGCAGGAAGTCTGCGAGGATTTCCGCGCGGGCGCAGGCGATCGCGCCGATCAGGAGCCCGCAGGCCAGCGCGAGGCGGGTCGGTCGAATGGGCGTCATCGGTGGGTTCCCGTGATTGAAGATCGATGGGTGGTGTCGGAGGCCATCGCCGTCGACGGCTTACGTTATATATATGTAAATATAACGAGAGCCGGGGCCACGGTGCAAGCGGGCGACGCTAGCCCGGGTCCGCCGGCCAGACCTGGATCGCGCCGGGATCGAGGTCGAAGCGAAGCTCGTCGCCGGGCGCGTGGCCCGACCCCGCGTCCGTGATGCGTACCCGGACGTCCCCGAAGCGGACCGTGAGCTCGCGCAGCAAGCCGTGCTCGGCGATCGACTCGACGATCGCCCGGTAGGCGCCGGCGGCGTGCGGGTGGGCGTGCGGCGGTGCGAAATGCCAGCCCAGCCGGGCGCCGGGCCGCAGCGGCGGCCCGCTCACGCGCAGCCGCGTACCCCCGCCGACGTCGATCGCATCCGGGGCCGCGGCGACGGCGGCGGCGACGTTGTCAGCGCCGAGGAGACGTGCGACCGACTCGTTCGCCGGTCGACGGAACACCTGTGTGCAGGGGCCGGCCTGCAGCGGGCGCCCCGAATCGAGGACGAGGATCTCGTCGGCGAGCAGGGCCGCTTCCGCCGGGTCGTGGGTCACGAGCACGGTCGTTGCGGCAATGCGCGCCTGCAATTCGCGCAGTTCGCGCCGCAGGCGCGCGCGCAGCGGCGCATCGAGTGCCGAGAACGGCTCGTCGAGCAGCAGGAGCGCGGCGGGACGCGACAGCGCGCGAGCGAGTGCAACACGCTGCCGTTGCCCGATCGACAACTCGGCCGGGAATCGGTTCTCCAGGCCCTGCAGTCCGAGATCGGCGAGCCAGTACTGCGCGTCCCGCGCGACGACGCCGCGTGCGAAACGCAACTGGTCGACCACGCGCAGGTGAGGCATCAAGCCGTAGCCTTGCGGCACGTAGGCGATACGCCGGTCGGCCGGATCGAGACTCGTGAGATCGTGGGCACCGAGCCTGACCGTCGCGGGATGGCCCGCTTCGATGCCGGCGATCATTTTCAGGCTCAGCGACTTCCCCGAACCGGACGGCCCCAGGATCGCGAGCCGGCGCGAGCTCGGGCTCCAGGCGATTTGCAGATGGAACTCGCCCATCCTGCGCGCGAGGTCGATCGCGAGCGCATCCCCGGCGCTGCCGGGCTCCGGGCGCTCCGGCGGCGGAGCCGAAGCGACCGCGCCGCGGCGGCTGTCCGGACCGGCGCTTCGAGCGCCTCGCGCGGGCGCCCGGGCACGTACCCCGGCGAGGCCGGCGAGCACCATCACCGCGAGCGCGAGCGCGAGGGTCGGCAGCAGGATCGGCAACATCGCCGGCAGGCCCTGCGCGCCGAAGGCGACGTAGCTGTAAACGGGGAGCGAGTAAGGATGGTACGCGACCATCATGGTCGCGCCGAACTCGCCGAATGCCCTCAGCCACGCGAGCAGCAACCCCGCGAGCAAGCCGTAGCGTGCACTCGGCAGGCTGACCCGCAGGAAGGTCCCCAGGGGCCGGTGTCCGAGGGTCGCTGCGACCGCCTCGAGGTCCGGATCCATGCCCGCGAACGCCGTGCGCGCAGCGATCACGAGGAACGGCGCGGCGACGAAGGACTCGGCCAGCACGATCCCCGCGAAGGAGTCCGTGAAAGCGTCGCCGATCAGGTGGCCGAGCGCGCCGTTCGGGCCGACCAGGAAGAGCAGCAGGATCCCGCTCGCGAGCGGCGGCAGCGCGAGCGGGAGTTGCACGACGAAGCCGACCGCGGTGGCGAAGCGGCCGTCGCTACGCGCGAGGTGATAGGCGAGCGGGATGCCGGTCGCCGCGAGGATCAGCGTCGACGTCGTCGCGCTGGCGATCGAGACCGCGCACGCATGCCACAGTGCCGGGGAGCCGAGCGCCCGCCAGTGCGACAGCGCCGCCTGCCGCACGCCGGCGATCAGCGGTGCGAGCAGATACAGTGCGAGCACACCCCCGAGCAGCGCGACCGCGCTCGGGACCCGCCGCCTCACTCGGGGGCGCCGAGCAGCCGGCGCAGGTCCGCCGGCACGGCGCGCACGTCGCCGCCGAGCGTGGGCTCGCGCAGCTCGAGGCCGCTGTGCTCCAGGATCGAGCGGCCTTCGGGTCCGAGCAGGAAGCGGATGAACGCGCGGGCCGCGGCCGGATGCGGCGCGCCGAACAGGACCGTCACGGTGTACCGCGCGGTCGGGGCGACCGACGCCGGCAAGCGCACGGCGGGAATGTGGGCGGCCGCGGTTTCGGTCGAATAGAAGAAGCCGGCATCGACCTGTCCGGACTGCAGCCGCCCGACCAGCACCTCCTCGGGGAGCACCTGCGCCGGGTTCTCCGCAGCGCCGAGTACGCGCTCGGCGAGTCCGGGCACGCGGTACACGCGCTCCGCCCGGCGCATCAATTGCAGCGTGAGCGCGCCTTTCGGATCGAGCTTCGGATCGGTACGACCGATGCGGATGCCGGGCTCCTGCAGCACGCGGTACCAGGTCTTCGTCGCGAACGATCGCGCGTAGCGGCTCGACGGGTCGTACCCGATCACGAGCGGCGATTGCGCGAAGACCGCGTACCAGCGCACCGACTCGGCGGTCCCGGGACCCATCAGCCGGCGATTCACGTCCGGCACTGCGCTGATGAACACGTCGGCGGCGCGTAGCCCGCTGCGGATCTGATTCGCGAGCAGCTTCGACCCGCCGGCATAGCCTCGAAACCGGTCGCCGCTCGCCGCATCGAACGCCGGACCGATGCCGTGCTCCATCACCTCGACCAGCGAGCCGGCGTACAGCACGTTCACCGGCATGCCGGCGAATGCCGGATGCAGAGCGGCCACGGCGAGCAGCGCGACCCACCGGGACCGGACGAGACGATCGAGCATGACGGGCTCCGACGGCAAAACGTTATATTCTATTATGCATATCGAATTGTAAAGACGTGGCGCCGGCGGCGGCGCCCGGGCTCGATCAGACGTCGATCACGCACTGGGCGGCCCACGGGCCGCCGGGCTCCGCGTGAACGCGCAGATCCGTGTACGTCGCACCGTGGACCTCGACCGCCGGCTGATGACGCGAAATCACGAGCGGTTCGCCGGTGGCGATCGCGTGAAGTTCGCCGTCGAGGATCCGGACGTGATAGTGCGCGAACAGCATTCGTCGAGTCGCGATCTCGTGGACCACCGCGTTCACCCACTCGTAGAGCAACGCCTCGAGGTCGGGCGCCGCGCAGCGGATCTCGACGGAGTGCAATGCGCCGACCCGGCCGGGATCGCAGATCGTCGACGTCAACGCGAGACCGATCCCCTCGAACGCCTCGTCGACGGTCGCACCGAACCCGCGAATCCCGACGTCGGCGCCGTGCCGGTACCGTTCCCAGCGCGGGGCGCGACGCGTCGCGTATCGCTCGAGCCAGGCGCTCGCGAGATTCGCCGCGACCTCGAGCGTGCCCGGCTCCTCGAACAGATGCGTGGCACCAGGGACCACCTCGAGCCGCTTGAGGCCCGTCAGGCGTGCGAGCGCGGCGCGATTGAGCGCGAGCACTTCGGGGTCGTCGGCGCCGACGATCAGCAGCGTCGGTGCACGGACCTGCGGCAGCGCCGCGCCGGCGAGGTCGGGACGACCCCCGCGGGAGACGACCGCGTCGACCAGAGGACGACCGGCGGCGGCGATCAGGGCAGCGGCGGCACCGGTGCTCGCACCGAAGTAGCCGATCGGAAGCCCCGCGAGGGCCGGCTCGCGCAGGGCCCAGTCGGTCACCGCCACCAGCCGCTCGCCGAGGCGTTGCACGTCGAAGCGCAGTTCCGCGGTCACCGCGTCGATCGTCTCCTCGTCGGCCGTCAACAGGTCGAACAGCAAGGTCGCGAGTCCCGCGGCACCGAGCCGCCGTGCAACCCAGCGATTGCGCGGACTGTGCCGGCCGCTGCCGCTCCCGTGCGCGAAGATCACCAGGCCGCGCGCCTCGGCCGGGATCGCGAGGATCCCGCGAAGCTCGATCGAGCCGACGGGAATCGCGATCTCCTCGAGGTCCACCGGCGCTCGCGCGCCGCGGCGCCCGGGGTCACGCGGCAAGCGCGGGCGCCGACGGCTCGCAGATCGCGGCGAGCGTGTCGCCGACCTCGTTCGCGGTGACGTCCTGCGCAGTCCGCATGCGCTCCCGTGCCGCTTCCCGCGCGATGTCCGCGAGCGTGATCATGCCGACCAGTGCGCCAGTCTCGTCGAGCACCGGCAGGCGCCGGATCTGCGCCTCGCGCATCAAGGTCTCCGCGCGGTCGACCGGATCCGCGGGGCTGCAGGACACGATGCGCTTCGACATCGCGTCTGCGACATGCAGTTCGCCGAGCGGCTTGTGCTGGAACATCCCGCACATGCAGATGTCGCGATCCGTGATCATACCGACCGGGCGTGCAGCACCACCGTCGACGGAGGTGCAGACCGGCAAGCAGCCGCAGTCGCGGGCCCACATCACGTTCGCGACCTGCTCGAGCGAATCGCCGGGCGAGCACGCGGTCACCTGTTTCGACATCAAGGTTTCGACGTTCATCATGATTCGACCTCCGTTTCGATTCTGCGCATCGTCCTGTTCCGCATCGCCGGGGATTCGGCGATGCCCCACACTGTGTCGCGGCGCGTGGTGTCGAGGAATACGCGGTTGTCCATAGCGCGGTTCGCGAGCGCACGGGTCATCGCCGCCCGCATCGCGCCGCGACGGACCCCGGATTCGCTCGGTAGATCCGCGTATGGCGCGAACCCCGGGTCGGGGCGCAGGCTGTCCGCCGGAATCGGGTTTGCGCGCCCCACCGGCTTGCGCAAGGGATGCGCGTCAATGGAGTACAAGGAGTTCGCGATGACAACCGGGTCGGTGAGGTCGGTGGGGCGCGCGGCGGGTATCGCAGTGATCCTCGGCGCGATGGTGCTGGGGGTTGCAGGATGCGAGACGATGCGCGTCGGGAGCGACTACGACCATCGTGCCGATTTCGCCGCCTATCATCGCTTCGCCTGGCTCTCGCTCGAGGACCAGCACTCGCACGTGATGAATCCGCTGGTGCCGCGACGGGTGCGCGAGGCGGTCGACCAGGCGCTCGCACGCAAGGGCTACGAACGCGTCGACGATCCGTCGACCGCGGATTTCGTCGTCGACTTCACGATCGGCGCGCGCGAGCGCATCGACGTGCAATCGTACCCGGTCCCCTATCGAGGTCCCTGGGGCTGGGGCTACCCGTACTTCGGGCACGAGGTCAGCGTTCGCCGGTACCGGGACGGGACGCTCGCGATCGACGTGTTCGATGCCCGCACCCGTCAGCCGGTATGGCACGGCTGGGCGAAGAAGGAGTTGACGCGTTCGGACCTCGAGAACCCCGGGAAGCCCATTCGCCAGGCGGTCGATGCGGTGCTCGCGAATTTCCCGCCGCCCTGACCACGACCCGGCGCCGACGCGTCGGCGGCGCGGACGTCAACGACCCATCGCGTGATGCAGGGCCTGCGAGGCCATCGGCATCATGTTCGCGTTCTCGGTGTACATCACCCAGATCGAGGCGCCGAGCACGATCGTGACGAGCACCGCCGTGAAGATCAGGGCGAGCATGTTCCAGCCGTGCTCCGAGGCCGTGTCCATGTGCAGGAAATACACCACGTGAACGACGATCTGCACGGCGGCGAGCCCCAGGATGATCGCGCTCGCGATCGCTGCGTCGTCGATCACGTGCCCCATGACGAGCCAGAACGGGACGACCGTCAGGATCGCCGCGAGCACGAAACCCGTCAAATAGCCCTTGAGCGACGCGTGCGCGATCCCGCCGTCGCCGGGGTGCCCGTGAGCGCCGCGGGGGTCACCGACGTTCCCATCGATCTCGTTGCCGGGGGCGCTCATCGCAGGACTCCTACCAGATAGACGAAACTGAACACGCCGACCCAGATCAGGTCGAGAAAGTGCCAGAACATGCTGAGGCAGCTCAGCCGGCGCCGGTTGGTCTCGTCGAGGCCATGGCGTGCGACCTGCACCATCAAGGTCGCGAGCCAAAGGATCCCGACGGTCACGTGCAGTCCGTGGGTGCCGACCAGCGTGAAGAACGACGACAGGAACGCGCTGCGATCGGGCCCCGCGCCGGCGGCGATCATGTGAGCGAACTCGCGGACCTCGAGCCCGACGAATCCGGCCGCGCACACCCCGGCGACCGCGAGCCACGCCAGCGTCGCTCCGCGCCGGTCCTTCGCCATCGCGAGCATCGCGAAACCGAAGGTCACGGAGGAGAGCAGCAGGAGGGCGGTGTTCACCGCGAGCATCGGCAGGTCGAACACCTCGCGCGGCGACGGCCCTTCCGCATACCGGGTGCCGAGCACGGCGTAGCACGCGAACAGCGACGCGAAGATGAAGCAGTCGCTCATCAGGTAGATCCAGAAGCCGAGGAGCGTCCCGTTCTCCGGGTGTGGTTCCTCGGTGCAGTAGAACTGCGGCGCGTCCGCGTCCACGGTGTCGCGAATCGTCGTGCTCATGGCGCGGAAGCCTGTGCCGCCAGGCGGCGGCGATACTCTCGCTCGACGCGATCGACTTCCTCGGCCGGTACGTGCCGATCGCGGTGGGTGTCGAAGCTGTTCCCGATCGCGACCGCGATGATGCCGACGAAGGCCGCGCCCGCGAGCCACCAGATGTGCCACACCAGGCCGAACCCGCAGAACAGCGACAGCGCGCCGAGCACGACGCCGGCGCCGGTGTTCTTCGGCAGGTGGATCGGCTGGAACCCGCTCGCCGGTCGCACGAAGCCACGGCGCTTCATGTCGGTCCAGGCGTCCCGGTCGTGCACGAGGGGCGTGAACGCGAAGTTGTACGCCGGCGGCGGCGACGACGTCGACCACTCGAGGGTGCGGCCGTTCCACGGATCACCGGTCGCGTCGCGCAGGGCGTCGCGCCGTCGGATGCTGACATACACCTGGACGAGGAACGCGAGGATCCCGAGGAAGATCAGCACGGACCCGACGGCCGCGATCTGGAACCAGATCTGCAGGCGCGGATCGGTGAAGTGGCTCAGTCGTCGCGTCACGCCCATCAGCCCGAGCACGTACAGCGGGGTGAAGGCAACCCAGAACCCGATCAGCCAGAACCAGAACGACACCTTGCCCCAGAACGGGTCGAGCCGGAAGCCGAAGGCCTTGGGGAACCAGTAGTTGATCGCGGCGAACGCACCGAACACGACCCCGCCGATGATCACGTTGTGGAAGTGAGCCACCACGAACAGGCTGTTGTGGAGCATGAAATCCGCCGGCGCGACCGAGAGCATCACGCCGGTCATCCCGCCGATCGTGAACGTGAACAGGAAGCCGATCGTCCACAGCATCGGCACGTCGTAGCGCACGCGCCCGCGGTACATGGTGAACAACCAGTTGAAGATCTTCACGCCGGTCGGGATCGAGATGATCATCGTCGTGAGCGCGAAGAAGGAATTGACGTCGGCGCCAGAACCCATCGTGAAGAAGTGGTGCAGCCATACGAGATACGACAGGATCATGATCGCGACGGTCGCGTACACCATCGACGAGTACCCGAACAGCCGCTTCCCGGAAAAGGTCGCGACGACCTCGGAATACACGCCGAACATCGGCAGGATCAGGATGTAGACCTCGGGATGGCCCCAGATCCAGATCAGGTTGATGTACATCATCACGTTGCCGCCGAGGCTGCTCGTGAAGAAGTGGGTGCCGACGTAGCGGTCGAGTGCGAGCAGTGCGAGCGCGGCCGTCAGGATCGGGAACGCGGCGACGATCAGCGCGTTCGAGCACAATGCCGCCCAGGTGAAGACCGGCATCCGCATCAGCGTCATCCCCGGCGCACGCATCTTCAGGATCGTGACGACCATGTTGATGCCGGACAGCAGGGTACCGACACCCGCGATCTGCAGGCCCCAGATGTAGTAATCGACGCCGACTCCGGGGCTCTGGCGCAGTTCCGAGACCGGCGGATAGCCGAGCCAGCCGGTTCGGGCGAAATCGCCGATGAACAGCGAAAGCATGAACAGCACCGCGCCGGCGACGGTCATCCAGAAGCTGAAGTTGTTCAGGAACGGGAACGCGACGTCGCGCGCGCCGATCTGCATCGGCATCACGTAATTCATCAGGCCGACGATCAGCGGCATCGCGACGAAGAAGATCATGATCGAGCCGTGCGCGGTGAAGATCTGGTCGTAATGATGCGGCGGCAGATAGCCCAGGTCGCCGCCGAACGCGATCGCCTGCTGCGTCCGCATCATCACCGCGTCGGCGAATCCGCGCAGCAGCATCACGATCGCGAGAACCAGGTACATGATGCCGATGCGCTTGTGGTCGATGCTCGTGAACCATTCCCGCCAGAGATGGCCCCACAGGCGGTGATAGGTGATCGTCGCGAGCAGTGCGGCGCCGAGCGCCGCGACCACGACGAACGTCCACACGATGATCGGGTTGTCGTACGGGATCGCGCTCAGGGTCAGGCGCCCGAGAAGGAAATGGAGGAAAGCGGAGCGATGCGGGGTCATGGTTCCCTTGGCCTTCTCTGGCGAACGGCGTCGCGCGCCATCGTTCGACTCATGCAGGTGGTCCCGGGTTCGATGCAGCGGTCGAGGATCCGGGAGTACAGATCCGGCGAGACGATCGCGTAGTCGTGGATGGGTTCGGCGCGACTCGGCACGGCGAGGCGCAGGTACGCCGCGCGATCGAGCGTGCCGCCGTGGGCCTTCACCCCCGCGACCCAGCGGGCGAAATCGCCGGCGCTCATCCCGAGGAAACGGAATCGCATGTCGGTGAAGCCCGATCCACTGAAGTTCGCCGAGAAGCCGCGGTAGCTTCCGGGACGGTCGACGACGGCGTGCAGTACCGTCTGCATGCCCGGCATCGTGTAGATCTGGCCGGCGATTGCGGGTACGAAGAACGAGTCCATCATCGTCGCCGCGGTCAGGTGGAACTGGATCGGGACCCCGACCGGAGCCGCGACCTGATTCACCGTCGCGATCCCGTAGTCCGGGTACAGGAAGAGCCACTTCCACTCCAGCGAGACCACCTCGATCCGCAGCGGTTTCACGTTCGGCGCGACCGAATTCGGATAGTCCGCGTGATCGACCGGCCGGTAGGGATCGAGCTGGTGGGTGCCGATCCAGGTCATCGCGCCGAGCGCGACGATGATCATCAGCGGAGCCGCCCAGACGACGAACTCGAGGGTGGAGGAGTGCTCCCAGTCGGGATCGTAGTCCGGTGGGTTCGCGGATGCCCGATAGCGCCACGCGATCACCGCGATCGCGATCAGCACGGGCACGATGATCAACAGCATCAGGAAGACCGAGGCGATCATCAGGTCGCTCTGACGGGCCGCGACCGCGCCGGCGGAGTGAAGCAACACGAGGTGGCAGCCGCTCAGGCTCAGCGCGAGCGGCGCGGCGAGCAGGTTCCGCAGGAATTTCGAACGCATGTGATCCGAGCTTGGTCGAGATCGAAGACCGCGTATCTTACCGATCGTCGGGCGATCTGGCGATGGTCTCGGGCGGCGCGCGTCGCCTTCGCGCGCGCGCGCGACGCGTTTCGACCTGTCAGCGTTTGCTCAAGCAAGGGATCGTCGGTCGCGGCGCCGCAGCGCATCGCGCCGGGCTAGTGCGCGAATCGCGCATTCGTCCTAAAATCGCGAACCGACCACCGGATCGCCGAGCAACCAACGATCATGTCGACCCAGCACGCCGCGCCCATCCCGAGCCACGCCGATCTCGACCGCGCGGGCGGTGCATCATTGCATCGCCACACCGTGTCGCCGCGCGACATCGCGATCGGCGTCGTGATCGGTCGAATTTCGGAGTTCTTCGACTTCTTCGTGTTCGGGATCGCCTGCGTGCTCGTGTTCCCGAAGGTGTTCTTCCCGTTCGCGAGCCCGCTCGACGGGATGTACGACGCGTTCGCGGTGTTCGCGCTCGCGTTCGTCGCGCGACCGGTCGGATCGTTGTTCTTCAAATGGCTGCATCTGCGCTATGGACGCGGCAGCAAGCTCACCGCCGCCTTGTTCCTGCTCGGTGCGACGACCGCGGGAATCGCGTTCGTGCCGGGTTACGCGGTGCACGGCGACTGGTCGATCCTGTCCCTGGTGCTGTTCCGCCTGGGACAGGGCTTTGCGGTCGGCGGCAGCTGGGACGGGTTGCCCTCGCTGCTCGCGCTGAACGCGCCCGAAGAGCGTCGGGGCTGGTATGCGATGATCCCGCAGCTCGGGGCGCCCGTCGGGTTCATCCTCGCCGCGGCGCTGTTCGCGTACCTGCAGTTGAACCTGTCCCCGGCGGAGTTCATCGACTGGGGGTGGCGCTACCCATTCTTCGTCGCGCTCTCGGTGAACGTGGTCGCGCTGTTCGCGCGGCTGCGGCTGGTGATCGCTCCGGAGTTCGCCGAGCTCATGAAGAGCCGGGAGCTCGAGCCCTCGCCGATCGGCGAGCTGCTGCGTACCCAGGGCCACAACATCATGCTCGGCGCGTTCGCGCCGCTCGCGAGTTACGCGCTGTTCCACCTCGTGACGATCTTCGCGCTGTCCTGGGCGCTGCTGTTCACGAAGCAGTCGACCAGCACCTTCCTGATCGTGCAGATCATCGGGGCGGCGGTCGCGATTCCGTGCATGATCGCCTCCGGAATCATCGCGGACCGGATCGGGCGCCCTCGGACCCTCGGCCTCTTCGCGGTGATGATCGCGATCTACAGCGGCTGGACCCCCGTGCTGCTGTCGGGAGGCACGGTACAGGGGTACCTGTTCATCATTCTCGGGTTCGCGCTGCTCGGGTTCTCGCACGCGCAGGCCGCGGGCACGATCAACTCGACCTTCCGGAGCTATTTCCGCTACACCGGTGCGCTGATCACGTCGGACCTGAGCTGGCTCGTGGGCGCGGCGTTCGCGCCGCTGGTGGCGCTCGCACTCGCGGAGACGCTCGGGGTCGGATACGTCGGGCTCTACCTGCTCTCCGGCGCGCTCGGTACCTTCGGCGCGCTGTGGGTCAGCCGCGTCGATGGGCGCCGTGCCAACGGCGCCGGGCGCTGACCGCGCACCCGGCCGCTAGGGGTTAATCCCTACTGCGGCGGATTCGGTCCGCCTGCGAAGATCCGGGACCGGACTCCCCGCTGAGGGGTCGTCGCAGGGAGCAGGGCCATCCGCTTACCGGTATTCCATCGGTCGCTCGGCCGGGGACGCGGGCGCAGGGCGCCGAGCGAATCCCGGGGCGCGCTGCCGGCGTTGCTGCTCGAGCTCGCGCCCTTGACCGTTCCCGCCGCGCTCGGGCGCTTGCAGAGCCGCGTGAGTGGTCTCGCGCCCGGCGAGGTCGGCGATCGCCGCGCGCGGTTCGGGCCGAACCGGGTCGCCCACGAAGCGCGGGAGACGCTACTCATGCAGCTGCTGCGGCGACTCCTGAACCCGCTCAATCTGCTGCTGCTGAGCCTGGCCGGGATCTCGGTCGCGATGGGCGATCACGAGGCGGCGGCGATGATCGTCGCGATGGTGCTCCTCAGCCTCACGCTCTCGCTCGTCCAAGAGCGGCGTTCGCATGCGGCCGCACGGCGCCTGCGCGCGATGGTGCATACCACCGCGATGGTGCTGCGCCCGCCCGGAGCGGCCGCCGCTGCAGTCCCCCCGGCGCCGGTCGAGCTGCCGCTCGATGAATTGGTGCCGGGCGACATCGTGCATCTGTCCGCGGGCGACATGATTCCCGCGGATCTGCGGGTGATCGCGGCGAAGGACCTGTTCGTGAACCAAGCGTCGTTGACCGGCGAGTCCCTCCCCGTCGAGAAGCATGCCGAGCCGGCGAGTCCGACGGCATCGGAGATCGCGGCGCTCGTGAACGTGTGCTTCATGGGAACCACCGTCGTGAGCGGCAGCGCGACCGGTGTGATCGCGCTCACCGGCGAGCGAGCGTATTTCGGGGGGGTCGCCCACGTCGTCGCCGCCGCGCGCGCCCCGTCCAGCTTCGACCGGGGCGTCGACCGGTTCGCGTGGCTGATGATTCGCTTCATCCTGGTGATGGCACCGTTGGTGTTCCTGATCAACGGGCTGACCAAGGGCGACTGGGTCGAGGCGCTGCTGTTCGCGACCGCGGTCGCGGTCGGACTGACGCCGGAAATGCTGCCGATGATCGTGACCGTGAACCTCGCGAAGGGCGCGATCGCGATGTCCCGCCGCAAGGTGATCGTGAAGCGTCTGAACGCGATCCAGGACTTCGGCGCGATGGACGTGCTGTGCACGGACAAGACCGGGACGCTGACCCAGGATCACGTGATCCTGCAGCGGCATGTCGATCTGTACGGGCAGAACAGCGACGAGGTGTTTCTGTACGCCTATCTCAACAGCGCCTACCAGTCCGGGCTGCGGAATCTCCTCGACGTCGCCGTTCTCGCGCGCGGTGACGCCGAGGACCTCGCGCGGCGTACCTCCGCGAGCCGCAAGCTCGACGAGGTGCCGTTCGACTTCGAGCGGCGCCGGATGTCGGTTGCGGTCGATCTGAACGGCCGGCACCTGCTGATCTGCAAAGGGGCGGTCGACGAGGTCTTCGCCGCGTCCGTCCGGGGCCGTGCGGGCGGCGAGACCTTGCCGCTCGACGCGAGCCATCGGGAGCGGTTGCGGCAAACGGTCGAAGCGCTGAACGGGGAGGGATTCCGCGTCGTGGCGGTTGCGATCAAGGAGCTGCCACGGGAGCAGCGGGTGTGCGGCATCGGCGACGAACGCGATCTCACGCTGCTCGGCTACGTCGCGTTCCTCGACCCACCGAAGGAGAGCGCGGCGCGCGCGCTTGCGGCGCTCGCGGCGCACGGGATCGAGGTCAAGGTGCTCACCGGCGACAACGACGTCGTGACGCGCAGGATCTGCCGCGAGGTCGGTCTCGGCGTCACGCGCGTGGTCGTCGGGAGCGAGTTCGAGGCGGCGACGCCGGAGGAGCGCGCGGCGCTGGTGCGCGAGGCGCAGGTGCTCGCGAAGCTCACGCCGATGCAGAAGGCGTCCGTGATCGAGACGCTGCAGGCCCAAGGGCACGTGGTCGGCTTCCTCGGCGACGGGATCAACGACGGTCCGGCGCTCAAGGTGGCGGACGTCGGGATCTCGGTCGACTCCGCGGTCGACATCGCGAAGGAGTCGGCCGACATCATCCTGCTGGAGAAGAGTCTGCAGGTGCTCGATCAGGGGGTCACCGAAGGTCGCAAGGTGTTCGGCAACGTCGTGAAGTACATCCGGATGGGCGCGAGCTCGAATTTCGGCAACATGTTCAGCGTGATCGGGGCGAGCGCATGGCTGCCTTTCCTGCCGATGGCCCCGGTGCAGGTGCTCACCAACAATCTCCTGTACGACTTCTCGCAGACCGCGATCCCGACCGACAACGTCGACGAGGAATACCTTGCGAAGCCGAGACGCTGGGAGATCGGCAACATCGGCCGATACATGCTGTGCATCGGGCCGATCAGTTCACTGTTCGACTACGCGACGTATCTCACGATGTACTTCGTCTTCGGTGCGACGACGCCCGGCAAGGCGTCGCTGTTCCAGACCGGCTGGTTCGTCGAGTCCCTGCTGTCGCAGACGCTGATCATTCACGTGATCCGCACGCGTCGGCTGGCGTTCGTGGAGAGCCGCGCGAGCCTGCCGCTGATGCTCACGGGCCTGGTCGCGTGCGCGGTCGGCGTCTGGCTCCCGTACTCGCCGTTCCGCGAAGCGCTGGGCTTGCGCCATTTGCCGCTCGGCTACTGGCCGCTGCTCGCGGCGATGCTGGTCGCGTACCTGATGCTGACCCACCTGACGAAGACGTGGTTTCACCGCCGCTTCGGGCTCGATTGACGGTGCGACCGGGCGGCGCCGGCGGGGCGGGTGCGTTGCCCGCGATTCGGCGACGAAGGTTGGCTCCCCGGGTCTGATTCGAACAGACGACCAACGGATTAACAGTCCGACGCTCTACCGCTGAGCTACCGGGGAATATCGCGAGGCGCGGATTTTCAGGAACCGCGCGCCCTAAGTCAAGAAACAGATCGTGCATCCGCGCTCCGGCCTGGATCCGCGAGTCCGGGGGCGTGCAACGGATTTGAAACGTCACGGTCATTGCACCGCAAAGTTCGGCCCCTAACGTGCGCGTCGCAGTCGCAATGGATTTTGTTGCGAATCCGCCACACACGAAACAGGGGCTCCATCGATGACACAACCGAACCCTGGCATTCCCTCGAGCGGCACCAAGCTTGCGATCGCGATCGCCGCGATCCTGTCGGCGTCGAGTGCGTTCGCGCACGCGGCGTCGCCGACCGACGGGGGCACGCTGCAAGAAGTCGTCGTGACCGGCAAGAAGCTGCAGCTGAAGAGTCTGCGGCAGAAGGCGATCTACCAGTCCGCGTATGCCGACAAGGCGCTCGACCGTCAGCAACTCAAGTCCGCCGGCGTGGTCGGCGGGGCGGCGCAGGCGCTGTCGTTCGCACCGGGAATCAGCGTGTCCGGCTACGGCCAGACCGGTGGCACGAAGGCGACGATCAGCATGAACGGGTTCAAGCAGGGCTGGGGCGGCTTCTCCGGGAATACGATCGACAACGGTAGCATCGCGGTGAGCTTCGACGGCATCCCGATGGTCAATGCCGCGACCGGCCTGTGGGAGACGCCGCAGATTCCGCAGACTGCGCTCCTCGAGGGGGCACGCGTGACGTACGGCCCCGGCGACCCGGCGACCCGCTGGTACAACAACATCGGTGGCGGCGTGAATTTCGTGCCGGTCCAGCCGACCCGCGAGGCCGGCGGCCGACTGCAGCTGACGGGTGGCAGCTTCAGCACCGAGAACGTGGATCTGATCCTGCAGACCGGCGAGATCGGCGGCTGGGAGACGGTGATCGCCGGCGGGGCCGGGCGATCGAACAATTTCCGCACCTCGCCGGACGGCTATGCCTGGCCGACGCGCAACTTCGCCGGGTTCTTCAAGACCCGCAAGGTGTTCAGCAACGGCGATGCGAGCTTTGGCGGTTACATCGGCGACGGGCACGGCTGGCGGCCGACCCCGATCCCGGTGGTCGCGAATCCGCTGATCGGCATCAACGGCCAGAATGCGAGCGGCGCGCCGAACCCGGGTCCGCTGTTCAGCCAGCCGACCTCGGGCTTCTACAGCGCCGTGAACGAGAACGTGTGGGCGAAGAACGACTTCAACCGGACCTGGCTCGTGTATGCGCGGCAGAACTTCCGTCTCGACCGCCGCGTGACGCTGCACAACCAGCTCTGGTATCGGCGCGGCGATCGACTGCACGTGCACTACAACAACTACGCGCCCGGCGCGGGCAACCTCTACGAGCACAACGATCCGTACTCGCACATGTACGGCGACAAGCTCTGGAGCGACATCTATCTGCCGTACAACACGCTCGGGGTCGGTGCCTACTTCATCAACACGACCTACAATTCGCGCAATTCGTTCTTCAACCCGGCGGTCTGCGGCACGACCACCACGGACGTGACCTACGGGATCGGCGGCGTCGTTCCGGCCGGCACGACGGTGTGCGGCTCGGTGTCGGTGCCGAACGCGAACCATCGCAGCGACCTGTGGTACGTCACCAATCTCGCCGCATACCTGCAGGATGCGATCACGCCGGTACCGAGCGTCACGGTCACGCCGGGTATCCGGGCGGTGAGCTACCGCACCGACTACTATCCGTACGGCGGCACGTATTTCGCCGAAGCCAATGCCCTTGGCACCCCGACCACGACGGACGGATACACTCAGAATCCGACCGGCGCGGGGCTGTTCGGCGGGGTCGACCAGGGCAGGCTGCCCGCCACCCAGACCAACTTCGACAAGACCGAGCCGTCGGTCGCCGCCCGCTGGCAGGCGCTGCGCTGGCTGGCCGTCTATGGCAACTGGTCCACGGCCTATCGCCTGCCGACCGTCGGCGGCGGTGGCGGCCTCTACCAGAAGACGCCG
>JAGWPU010000027.1 GCA_028870355.1 Gammaproteobacteria bacterium
GACGGCGGCCAGCGCGGCGGCCAGCACGGCTGCGTCGGACGCGACCGCGGCGGCGTCCTCGGCCGGCGCTGCGAGCTCGCCGCAGTAAAACGCGACGATCATCTCGCAAGAGGCCCGGGCGGACAGCCGATCGGCACGTTCGTCCGGGCCTTTGGTTTTTCAACCACCGGTTGAATAGCCCGTGACCGTCAGCATTCGGGACTGCCGGCACTCGGCAGACGACCGCCGCTGGATCCAGGATGTCTACGGCGAATATCTCGACTCGCTCTCGGGTCTGAATACCGGTCTGTATCCCGCGATCGCGGCGGACGACTCGCAAAAGGACGGCATCTTCGCGAGCTGGTTCGCGAGCCGGTCATCGCACCCCCTGGTGATCCTGCGCGACGCCGATCGGATCGGATTCGCACTCGTCGCGAGGCCCCTGGTCGCCGCGACCGGCGAGTCCGCCCCGGACTACCGGTTGGCCGAGTTCTTCGTGCGTGCGTCCTACCGGCGCAATGGCTACGGGCGCGAGGCGGCGACGCTGATCTTCGACCGGTTCGCCGGCGACTGGGAGGTCGTCGAATACCAGCGCAATCCCGGTTCGGTGCGATTCTGGCGGCGCGTGCTCGGGAGCTACTGTCGCGGCGAATTCACGGAACGCTCTCGCCACGGCGAGATTCGCCATCGCTTTCGCAGCGGCGGCGCGAAGCCGGCCGACTGAGCCTCGCGCGTCGTCCGCCGCACCCGAGGGGTGCTGCCGCCTCAGCGAGTCGCTTGCAGGATCGCGTGCGCCAACGGGTCGACGTTCGAGGGCATCAAGCCCGCGAGGTTCATCCGGCCGTCTGCCGTCATGTATACGTGGAACTCCTCGCGCAGGCGCTCGACGACCGCGGGCGGCGCGCCGAGCAGCGAGAACATGCCTCGCTGATGCTCGAGGTAGTCGTAGGCCCGACCGCCGCCGCCACGGCGCAGCGCGTCCGCGAGCAGCCGGCGCATCGCACGCACCCGTTCGCGCATCGTCCCGAGTTCGGCGACCCAGGTTCCTCGCAGCGCGGGATCGGTGAGGATCTCGGCCGCGATCGCCGCGCCGTGGTCCGGCGGCATCGAGTAGATGCTGCGGGCGATCTGCAGCACGTGGCTGCGGATCGCCGCGGCCCGTTCCTCGCTCGCAGCCACCGCCAGCAGCGCGCCGACGCGTTCGCGGTACAGGCCCAGGTTCTTCGAGAACGACGTCGCGATCAGGCATTCCGGCACCCGGCTCGCGATCAGGCGGATGCCCTGCGCATCGGCGTCGAGGCCGCCACCGAAGCCCTGGTACGCGAGATCCAGGTAGGGCAACAGGCCCCGCCGGGACAGCAGATCGGCGATGGTGCGCCATTGAGCGTCGTCGAGGTCGGCACCGGTCGGGTTGTGGCAGCAAGCATGGAGCAGCACCACATCGCCCGCCGGGGCGCGCTCGAGCCGTTCGAGCATCGCGTCGAACGTCAGGCGATGAGCCGTGGCGTCATAGTACGGATAGCGCTGCAGCCGCAACCCGGCGCCACCGAGCAGCGGCAGGTGGTTCGCCCAGGTCGGATCGCTGACGTGGATCGAGGTGCCCGCCGCGGCGGCGCGCAGCAGTTCGGCGCCGACGCGCAGCGCGCCGCAGCCGCCGGGGGTCTGTACCGCGATCACCCGCCGGTCGAGCACCGCGCGATGCTCGCGACCGAGCACGAGCTCGACGACCGCCGCGTTGAATTCCTCGCGTCCGGCCGGCGCCACGTAGCTCTTCGTGACCTGTGCGTCGAGGATCCGCCGCTCGGCGACGCGCACGCAGTCGAGCACCGGCGTGTGGCCCTCGGCGTCGCGGTACACGCCGACGCCGAGGTCGATCTTCAGCGGCGACGGGTCCGCACGGAATTTCGCCATCACACCGAGAATGGCGTCCTCGCTCAAACGGCTCAGGGATTCGAACACGGGGGCTGGATCCGAAGGTGACATCCGGGCCTGCGATTATATCGGCTGGCCACGCGAGTTGCGGCGCTTCGCCGTCGGTGCCGGCGGTCGCTGCGAGCACGTCCAGGGTTCGAGCGCTGCGATTCGGGGTGGAAAATTGTTAAGCTCGCAGCCCCGGAATCCCGAGGAGCGAGTGTCTTGAAGAAAGTACCGGCCGCGTGGCTCGGAGCGATCGGCCTCGCTTGCCTGATCGGTGCCGGCCGGGCACAGGCCGCGCTGCCTCCGTGGCTTGCCCGCTGGCTGAACCCGGCGACCGCGCCGTTCATCCCGGTACCCGAGATCGACGTCGATCCGAACAGCGGCACGACGCTCGGCTTGATCCCGACGTGGCTCTCGACCAACAGCCAGGGGCAGATCACCAAGATCATCGCGCCGGACGTGATCCACAACCCCTACTTCGGCTGGGGGGGGCACGCACGGATTTTCGCGTACCCCTCGGACAACACCCAGTGGTCCATGGTCGCGGGGGCGAAACAACGCGTCGAAAGCGAATTCGACTTCGAATACCAGGCGGGTCTGCTGCGTCGCAGCCGCTGGTCGTTCGATGCGAGCGTCGTCTACGATCGCAGCGGAACCCCGCGTTTCTACGGCATCGGCAACCAGTCGCCGGTCATCGACGAGACGAACTACACGAAACAGCAGAAGTACGTCCAGACGACCCTCGGGTGGAACCTCTCCCACGCGTGGCAGCTCGCCTGGACGATGCGGGTTCGCGAGGTCGCGATCCAACCCGGCTCCCTCGCGAAGATCGCGTCGATCCAGACGCGCTTCGCGGGATTGCTCGGCATCGGTGCGAACCACGAGATCCTGAACCGCATCGAAGTCACCTACGACACGCGCAACGACCTGACGATACCGACGCGCGGCGGCGCCTACGTGCTGTTCGGCGGCGTCGCGGCGAGCCACGGCGCGGTCAACGATTCCCTCTACAGCGTCGTCGGGCTCGATGCCCGGCATTTCTGGTCGCTGAACTCCAAGACGGTGCTCGCCGCGCATCTCGCGCTGCGCTACATGCCGGGCGAGGAGAACGTGCCGTTCTGGAGCCTCTCGAGCATCGGCGGCGACAGCAGCGTGCTCGGGGAAGAGCAGCCGCTGCGGGGCTACGGTGCCGGCCGCTTCTACGGGCGCAATTCGTTCTCGACCAGCATCGAGTACCGGCGGCGCGTGCTGTCGCTCAATGCGATGGCGACCCACATCGACATCGAACTCACGCCGTTCATCGATCTGGGCGAGGTGTTCGCGAACTCCCGGACGCTGCCGTTCACGCACCTGCATCGCGTGATCGGTCTCGGCTTTCGGGGCATCGCGCCTCCGTTCGTCGTCGGCTATGTCGACGTCGGCGTGGGCAGCGAGGGTCCCGCGGTCTTCACCGGAATCAACTATCCCTTCTAGCGATCGTCGTCGATGAGAACCTCCTTCCTGTCCCTCGGCCGCGCCGTCGCGCGGCACCCGATCCTCGTGCTGTCGCTGTGGGTGATCGCGATCGCCTTCGGCGCCTGGGGCGCGATCGACTTCCCGCACGTCGCGATCGGCGGTGCGGCGACCGTCGCCGGGAGCGCCTCGGCGCGCGTCGACGCGACCTTGCGCCGGGACTTCCGCGATCCGTTCCTCGATCCGCTGATCGTCGCGGTCGCGAGTCCGCATCGCGCCGTCACCGATCCGGCGGTCGCGGCCTGGGACCGTCGCGCGACCGCCCGGTTGCGCTCGCTCCCGTCCGTGAGTGCCGTCCTCGGCTACGCGGACACCGGCGATCCGTCGCTGCGCTCGGCGGACGGACGATCCACGATGCTGCTGATCGGCCTGAAGCCGCTGAACGAGGAAGGGCAGCATCGTGCGGTGGAGCGCGTTCGCGCCGCGCTGGCGCCGTTGCGTCGCGAGTTGCAGCGGCTCGATCCGGGCGCCCAGGTCGCGGTCACCGGTGGGCCGGCGGTCGATTACGACATCAACACGAGCAGCGCCCAGGGCGGCGACCATGCGGAGAAGCGCGCACTGCCGCTCACGCTCGCGATCCTGTTGATCGCGTTCGGCACCGTCGTCGCGGCCGCCCTGCCGTTCCTGATGGGCCTCGCCGCAACCATGGTCGCGTTCGGCGCCGCGTTCCTGCTGGCGCGCGCGATGCCGGTGTCGAACCTGCTGGGCAACGTCGTCACGATGGTCGGTCTCGCGGTCGGAATCGATTATTCGCTGTTGATGGTCAAGGATTTCCGGGAACACCTCGACGGAGCGAGCGTCGTCGAGGCGGTCGCGCAGACCGTCGCCGAGGCGGGCCGGACGATCGGCTGGTCCGGATCGACGGTCGCGATCGGGCTGCTCGGACTGCTGTTCAGCCCGATCCTGGAGACCCGCAGCGTCGGCATCGGGGGCGCATTGGTCGTGGTCGTCGCGGTGCTCGCGGCGCTCACGCTGTTGCCCGCGTGCCTGGCGCTCCTCGGACGACGGATCGAGCGCTGGCCGGTCGGCGTCGGCGCGTTCAAACGCGCCGACCGCGCGACGGTCTGGCGGCGCCTCGCCGGTTGGACGACGCGGCGTCCCGTGCTGAGCCTCGCGTTCTCCGGCTTGATGCTCGCCGCGCTCGCGTCACCGATCCTCGGGGCGCGGAGCGGCTTCTCGAACGAACCGTGGTTCCTGCCGAAGGGGCTCGAGTCGCGGGTCGGCATGGAAATGCTCGCCGCGCTCGGCTATGACGATTCGGGGCTCGATCTGCGGATCGTCGTTCAATCGACCGACGGCATGCCGTTGCTTGCTGTGTCGCATCAGTCGGCGCTCGCCGCCTACGTCCGGCGCCTCGCGGTCGTGCCCGGCGTCGCCGCGATCGCCTCGCCGCTGTCGGCGTCGGCCCCTGCCGCGCGCGCCGCGTATCTCAGCCGCGATGGACGGGCGGGCCTGTTCGACGTCTCGCCGGTCCGCGGCGTCACCCTCGCGCAGGCGCAAGCGCTCGCGCGCGTTCTGCAGCGGCTGGCGCCCGCCGGCCCCTTCCGGGCGACCGTCGGTGGCACGCCCGTCTATTACAACGATTTCGACTCGGCGATGTGGCACAGCTTTCCGAAGGTGTTCGGCTTCGTGATCGTGGCGACGCTCGCGCTGCTCTACGGCGCGTTCCGTTCCCTGGTCCTCCCGGTGAAGGCGGTCGTCGCGAACCTGCTCGCGATCGCGGCGGGTTACGGCGCGGTGGTCGCGATCTTCCAGTTCGGCTGGTTCGGCTGGCTGGTCGGGCTCGAGCGGCCGTTCGCGGCCATCGCGCTCGAGGTTCCCCTGATGATCTTTTGCCTCAGTTTCGGGCTGTCGATGGATTACGAACTGTTCTTGCTGTTCCGGATCCAGCGCGAATATCTCGCCCATGGCGACAACGAGCGGGCGACCGTCGACGGGCTGGCCGCGGTCGCGCCGGTGATCACGGGTGCCGGCCTGATCATGGCGGTCGTGTTCGGGGCATTCGCCGGCGCGGCGCTGCCCGCGCTGAAGATGATCGGCGTCGGCCTGTGCGTTTCGGTGCTGGTCGACGCGACCGTGATCCGCGGGGTGGTCGTGCCGGCGTTCATGAGCGTCGCCGGGCGCTGGAATTGGTATCCGGGCGCGCACCGGCGGGGCCGTCGCCAATAAAAGACACTGGGGCGGAATCCTGAACCGCGGTTAATCTTCCGATCTTCGACAGGCTCAACGTCACCGGAGGGAGGCAACGCGATGGCGCTCTGGAAGGAAATCACCACACCGACCCCAACCGCACACCCCTCGGGGTCGTCCCCGCCGATCGATCGGCCGACGCCTGAACCGCCCCCGGCGCCCCTGGCGCCCCCGCCGCCCGCGGCGCGCAAGGCGCGCGAACCCGTCGACGGCGGCGACTCGATGATCGCCGCGAACATCACGATCGAAGGCAAGATCGAGGGATCGGGCAACGTTCGTATCGCGGGCCGATTCAAGGGCGACGTGCGCATCGACGGCAACTTCAACATCGAGCCGGGCGCGCACCTGACGGGTCAGGTGCTCGCCGGTGTCGTGGTCGTCGGCGGCGAACTGCAGGGCAACATCGAATCGGCGAAGCGCGTCGACGTGCTCGACGGTGGCGTGATCGTCGGCGACGTGAAGGCCGGATCGATCACCGTCGCGGCCGGTTCGCGGATGCGGGGACACGTCGAATTCGGATGGGGAGACGAGAAGCCGCCGAAGCTCGACAGCGGCCGATGAGCGCCGCGCGCCAGGGATCGATCGGCGCAACGCGAGTCTGCCCTCATTGCAAGGCCACGATCCTCGCGAGCGCGAGCGTGTGCCCCGCGTGCCAGCATCATTTGCGATTCAATCCGTCGGCCGGCGGCCCGTCCGCCGGCGGAGCGCGACCGGCGGGTCGGATCGCAATGCGCATCGAGGGGACGATCGGCCACGAATCCGTCGAACAGAGCTGCGAGTACTGCGTGGTGGTGACGATCACCAATCGGCTCGGCGAGCGCATCGCGCGGCAAGTCGTCGGGGTCGGCGCGATCGCGCCGGGCGAGCGGCATGGCTACAGCCTGTCGGTCGAGCTGATCCCCGCCGCGGAGGGCGCGCCGAGCGCTCAGGCGGCCCCGAACGGGCCGCGGTCCGCCGCCGATCGCCGCGCCTAGGAGGCGCCCTTGCGTTCGATGTCGATGAAACGCAGGAACTCGGCGCGCGTGCTGCCGTCCTTGCGGAACGTCCCGAGCATGCTGCTCGTGACCATGGACACGCCCCGCTTGTGCACCCCGCGCGTCGTCATGCATTGATGAACGGCGTCGATCACGACGCCGACGCCGCGCGGCTTCAGTACTTCGTTGATGCAGGCCGCGATCTGCGCCGTGAGCTTTTCCTGGACCTGGAAGCGGCGCGCGAAGCCGTCGACCACGCGCGCGAGCTTGCTGATTCCGACGACCCGGTCGGTCGGCAGGTAACCGATGTGTGCGCGGCCGATGATCGGTGCCATGTGGTGCTCGCAGAACGATTCGAAGGCGATGTCGCGCAGCACGACCATCTCGTCATAGCCCTCGACCTCCTCGAACGTGCGCCGCAGATACGCGCCGGGGTCGACCGAGTAGCCGGAGAACCAGTCCGCGTACGCGCTCACCACGCGTTTCGGCGTGTCGCGCAGGCCCTCGCGGCTCGGGTCCTCGCCGGCCCACCGCAGCAGGGTGCGGATGGCCTCTTCGGCGTCACGGCGGCCGACGCGGCGTCGAGTGTTCACGGCGGTTCGTTGCTTCACGGTCTGCCCCTCGGGATGCATTGAGTCCGGATCGATACGATAGCATCGTGCGCGCGCTCAGCCACCGCCGTCCCCCTCCCGACGCTCGAGGGCGTCGAGGATCTCCTCGACCAGTATCGGTCCGCGATAGGCGAACCCCGTGTAGACCTGGATCAGGTTCGCGCCGGCCGCGAGCGTCGCGAGCGCCGAACGGGCGTCGAAGATCCCGCCGACGCCGACGATCGGAAAATCGCGGGGCAGTCGCGCGCGAAGGCGGGTGATCGCCGCAATCGACTTCGCATGCAGCGGCGCGCCACTCAGCCCGCCGGTGATGCCGGGCGGCAGCGCCGCGTCGAACGGCTGCAGCCGGTTCGAGGTGTTGGTCGCGATCACGCCGTCGACTGCGAGTGCCGGGATCTGGTCGGCCAGCCGGTCGAGCGCTTCGGCGTCGAGATCGGGCGCGATCTTCACGAAGATCGGGACGCGCCGGCTCCCACGGCGCACGAACTCCGTCCGGGCTTCGACGAGCGGGCCGACGACCCGCTCCAGCGCGCTCCGGTCCTGCAGTTCGCGCAACCTCGCCGTGTTCGGGGAGGACACGTTCACCGCGAAGTAGTCGGCGTAGCTGAACAGCCGTCGGAAGACCGCGAGGTAGTCGTCGCCGGCGCGTTCGATCGGCGTGTCGGCGTTCTTGCCGATGCTGATCCCGACGATGCCCTGGTACGCGCGCCGTTCGAGGCGGGAGGCGACGTACTCGGCACCCTTGTTGTTGAATCCCATCCGGTTCACGAGTGCCCGCTCGGCACTCAGGCGGAACATCCGCGGCCGCAGATTTCCCGGCTGCGGCCGTGGCGTCACGGTTCCGATCTCGACGTGACTGAAGCCGAGTGCACCGAGCGCATCGAGGTAGTCGGCATTCTTGTCGAAGCCGGCGGCGAGTCCGAGCGGATGCTCGAAATGCAGGCCCGCGCAGTCGAGTGCGAGCGCGCGGCGCGGCGCGGGGCGCGGCCAGAGCGGGCGCAGGCACTGCAGGCCGACGAGTCCGAGCCCGTGCGCCCGTTCCGGGTCCAGACGTCGCAGCAGCGGAAGGGCTGCGCCGATCGCCGCCTGTTCCACGGTTCGGATCAGTCGCCGCATCGTGTCGGCTCCGGTTTGCGCATGGTGATCATCCGATTCAGCGGTTCGAGTAGTCCAGGCGCCATCCGCCGGTCGCATCCGAGAGCTTGGTGACCCCGCCGTGGTCGAGGTGCACCCGCACGAAGGCTTCCGGTGGCAAATCGAGCGCGATCGTCAGCAACGCCCGCAGCGGGCCGATCGGTCCGACCACCGCGAGCGCCTCATCGGACCGGGCGAGCATCGCTTCCCAGGCCGCGGCGACCCGCGCGTGCATCGACGCGTACGACTCGCCGTCCGGCGGCGGTTGGCTCCAGAACTCGCGGCTCCACGCATCGGTCTGCGCGCGAGGGATGTCGCGCCAGCGGCGGCCTTCCCAGCGACCGAAGTCCATCTCCCGCAGGCGGTCGTCCACGCTGACGCTCGATCCGAGCGCCTCGGCCAGGTGGTCCGCGAGGCGACGGCAGCGGCACGCCGCGGCCGTGACGAGCGGCGTGGCGGCCGGCAGCGCTGCGAGGACGTGCTGCGCGCCGGCGGGGAAATCGGCGGCCGGGGGCACGTCGAGACGGCCGTGGCAAACCTCCGGATCCACGTCGGGCCGGGTGTGGCGGATCAAATAGACGTCCATGGCTGCGCTCCCCGGCGTCAGGCGCGGCGCTTGCGCGACGGCCGATCCGCGGGCTGCGCGAGCGCCATGCCGTCCCGCTCGAGCGTCGCCTTCAGGTAGTGCCCGGTGATCGACGCGGGATCGCCGGCGATCGTCTCCGGGGTGCCGGTCGCGACGATCCGTCCGCCACCGTCGCCGCCCTCGGGGCCGAGGTCGACGACCCAGTCGGCGGTCTTGATCACGTCGAGGTTGTGTTCGATCACGACCACGGTATTGCCCTCGTCCCGCAAGCGCTGCAGCACCTTCAGCAGCAAGGCGATGTCGGCGAAGTGCAGACCGGTGGTCGGTTCGTCGAGGATGTAGAGCGTGCGCCCGGTCGCCCGCTTGGACAGTTCGCGGGACAGCTTCACGCGCTGAGCCTCTCCGCCGGACAGCGTCGTGGCGCTCTGGCCAAGCCGCACGTAGGACAAGCCCACATCGAGCATCGTCTGCAGCTTCGGGTGCACGGTCGGTACCGCCGCGAAGAACGGCGCCGCCTCCTCGATCGTCATCTCGAGCACCTCGTGGATGTTCTTGCCCTTGAAACGCACCTCGAGGGTCTCACGGTTGTAACGCTGGCCACGGCAGACGTCGCAGGGCACGTACACGTCCGCGAGAAAATGCATCTCGACCTTGATCACGCCGTCGCCCTGGCAGGCCTCGCAGCGGCCCCCCTTCACGTTGAAGCTGAA
>JAGWPU010000028.1 GCA_028870355.1 Gammaproteobacteria bacterium
AGGGTCTGGTGCCCGGAGAGGGAATCGAACCCACACGATGTCGCCACCACCGGATTTTGAGTCCGGCGCGTCTACCAGTTCCGCCATCCGGGCAGGCCAGAAGCCGCAGTATATGCGAACCGCGGTGTTGTTAGTATTGCCCGCCTGATGCGCCGCGACGAATTCCACTACGAGCTGCCGCCCGAGCGGATCGCGCAGGCGCCCGCCGAGCCGCGCTCGTCGAGCCGTCTGCTTGCGCTGGACGGCGAAACCGGCGTCCAGCGCGACCTCGCATTCGTCGACCTGCCGGGATTGCTCGAGCCGAACGACCTGCTGGTGTTCAACGACACCCGCGTGGTGCCGGCGCGGGCGATCGGCCACAAGCCGAGCGGCGGACGGGTCGAGGTCCTCCTCGAGCGGATCGACGGCGGGAGCAGTGCGCTGGTGCAGGCCCGGGCGAGCAAGCCGCTGCGCGCGGGAACGCTCGTCGAGTTCGCCGGCGGGGATCGTGCCCGCGTGCTTGGCCGCGACGGCGATCTGTTCCGGCTCGAGTTCTCGCGCCCGGCGATCGAGTTCTTCGAGACGCACGGCGCGGTGCCCTTGCCGCCGTACATCGACCGGCCGCCGAACGACGCGGATCGCGAGCGCTACCAGACGCTCTACGCGCGAGTCCCCGGCGCGGTGGCCGCGCCGACCGCCGGCCTGCACTTCGACGACGCCGTGTTCGCGGCGCTCGATGCGCGCGGCATCCGCCGCGAGTTCCTCACGCTGCACGTCGGCGCCGGCACGTTCGCGCCGGTGCGCGTCGAGGACGTCGACCGGCATGCGTTGCATGCGGAACGGGTCGACGTGTCCGAGCGCGTCTGTGCGGCGATCGAGCGCACGCGTGCGGCGGGCGGGCGGGTCGTCGCCGTCGGTACGACGGTGGTCCGGGCGCTCGAGACCGCGGCGAGCGGCGGCACCCTGCAGCCGTTCGCGGGCGAGACGCGGATCTTCATCAAGCCGGGGTACCGGTTCCGCGTGGTCGATGCGCTGATCACGAATTTTCATTTGCCGGAGTCGACGTTGCTGATGCTGTGCGCGGCCTTCGTCGGCCGCGAGACGATCCTCGCCGCGTACGCCCACGCGGTTCGCGCGGGCTACCGGTTCTTCAGCTACGGGGACGCGAGTTTCCTCAGCCCGCGCCGCGTCGCGCGGGAGCGGCCGTGACCGTGCCCCGGATGCAATTCTCGCTGCTCGCGACCGACGGGGCGGCGCGTCGCGGCCGGCTGCAGTTCGCCCGGGGGACGGTCGAGACGCCGGCGTTCATGCCGGTCGGCACCTACGGCACCGTGAAGGCGATGACGCCGGAGGAGCTCGAGACGATCGGCGCCGAGATCATCCTCGGCAACACGTTCCACCTGTACCTGAGACCCGGCCTCCCGGTGATCGAGGCGCACGAAGGGCTGCACCGGTTCATGCACTGGCGCCGGCCGATCCTGACCGATTCCGGCGGCTTCCAGGTCTGGAGCCTCGCCGCGATGCGCACGATCGGCGAGGACGGCGCGAGGTTCCGCTCGCCGGTCGACGGCGCCCCGGTCTTCCTGTCGCCGGAGGAGTCGATGCGCATCCAGCGGGTGCTGCGCTCGGACGTTGCGATGAGCTTCGACGAGTGCACGCCGTACCCGGCGACCGAGGCCCAGGCGCGCGAGTCGATGGAGCGGTCGATGCGCTGGGCGCTGCGCGGCTTCCGGGCGTATCACGAGGACGACCCGCCCGGGACCTTGTTCGGGATCGTACAGGGTGGGGTCCACCCGGCGCTGCGGCTCGCCTCACTGGAGGCGCTCGAGCGGATCGGCTTCGCGGGTCTCGCGATCGGCGGGCTCGCGGTCGGGGAGAGCGAGCGCGAGCGCGACGCAGTGCTCGAGGCCCTGTGCCCGCGGATGCCGGCCGACAGGCCCCGGTATCTGATGGGCGTCGGGCGCCCGGAGGACATCCTCGAGGCGGTGCGCCGTGGCGTGGACCTGTTCGACTGCGTGATGCCGACGCGACACGCGCGCAATGGGCACCTGTTCACCCGCGCCGGCGTCGTGAACATCCGCAATGCCGTCCATCGCGAGGACACCGGGCCGATCGAGGCCGATTGCGGGTGCTACGCCTGCCGTCATTACAGCCGCGCCTACCTGCGGCATCTCGACCGGTGCAACGAGATCCTCGGGTCCCGGCTGAACACGATCCACAACCTGTTCTTCTATCAGCGGCTGATGCGGGAGATCCGCGACGCGATCGCGATCGGTGGGCTCGACGCCTACGTCCGCGCGTTCTACGCCGCGCGCGGCAGCGTTTCGGTATAATCCCCGCCTTTGCGCCGCGGCCCAGACCGCGCAGAGTGGGTGATAAGCCATGGATTTCTTCATCAAATCGGCCTATGCACAAGCGGCCGCGACCAGCGGCGGGCAGAGTCTCTTCGGCGCGCTCCTGCTGCCGGTCGCCTTGCTGGTGGTGTTCTACTTCCTGCTGATCCGGCCGCAGAACAAGCGGGCGAAGGAGCAGAAGGAGATGCTCGGCAAGATCGCCGCCGGTGACGAGGTCGCGACCAACGGCGGGATCCTCGGGAAGGTGATCGAGGTGCGCGACCAGTTCGTCACGCTGGAGATCGCGCCCGGCGTCAACGTGAAACTGCAGAAGTTCCAGATCTCGCAGCTGTTGCCGAAGGGCACGGTCAAGAGCGCATGACCGCCTATCCGCGCTGGAAGATCGCGCTCGTCGCGATCGTGATGCTGATCGGGATCCTGCTCGCCTCGCCGAACCTGTTCGGCGAGCAGAGCGCACTGCAGCTCGCGAAGGACCAGTCCGCGGTCGTCGATGCCGATCGGGTCGCGGTGGAGAAGCTGCTCGCCTCGAAGGGGGTTCCGGTGGCCGGCTCGTTCCTCGAGCACGGCCGTCTCACGCTGCGCTTCCCGACCGCCGCGGATCGCGCGAAGGCGAGGGCGGTGATCTCCGCCGGGATGCCGAACGAGTACACGATCGCGCTCGCAACCGCGTCGCGCGTCCCGACCTGGATGCGCAACCTCGGCCTCACGCCGGTCAAGCTCGGCCTCGACCTGCGCGGTGGCGTGTATCTCGTCTACCAGGTCGACGTCCAGGCGGCGGTGAAACAGGAACTGGACCGTTACGATCAGGATTTCCGCGCGTCCCTGCGCAACGCGCACGTCCCCTACGACGACGTCCGGGTCGACTACCCGGACAACCGCGTCGTGGTCACTTTCCGCGATGCAGCGAGCTTTGCGAAGGGTCGTAGCGCGATCGAGAACGACAACCGTTCGCTGAATTTCCTCGAGACGACGGTCGGCAAGCTGTCGGCGCTCGAGCTCACCCTGACGCCGCAGCAGATCCAGCAGCGCGAGCATTACGCGGTCCAGCAGAACATCGTGATCCTGCGCAACCGCCTGAACAGCCCGGAGCTCGCGGTCTCCGAGCCCCAGGTCGCGCAGCAGGGTGCGGACGAGATCGCGATCCAGCTGCCGGGCCTGCAGAACTCCGCCGAGGTCAAGAAGATCCTCGGGAAGACCGCGACCCTCGAATTCCACATGGTCGACGAGACCGACAATCCGTTCGAGGCGGCGCAGACCGGCCAGATCCCGCTCGGCACCAAGCTCTACTACACCCGCCACAAGCGGCCGGTCCTGCTGAAGCGCGACATCGTCGTGACCGGCGATCAGCTCACGGACGCGTCGTTCCAGCCGAATACGCAGGAAGGGCCCGCGGTCTCCGTGTCGCTCGACAGCCGGGGCGCGGAGAAGATGCTGCGCAACACCGAGGAGAACATCGGCCACATGATGGCGGTCGTGTTCATCGACCGGTCGAGCGAGAAGAACGCGGCCGGCGTCCAGGTGGTGCGCAAGAAGGAAGAGGTGATCAACGAGGCGACGATCCGCGGCGTCTTCAGCAACAATTTCCAGATCACCGGCATCAACCCGATCGAAGGCCGGGAACTCGCGTTGCTGCTGCGTGCCGGCGGGCTCGCCGCGCCGCTCTCGGAGATCGAGGAGCGCGCGATCGGCCCGAGCCTCGGCCAGGACAACATCAACAAGGGCATCCACGCGATGGTGTTCGGCACCCTCGCGGCGTTCGTGTTCATGGCCGTGTACTACAAGTGGTTCGGCGTGATCGCGGACGTGGTGCTCGCCGCGAACGTGGTGCTGCTGACCGCGCTGCTGTCGCTGGTCGGCGCCGCGCTCACGCTGCCCGGAATCGCCGCGGTCGTGCTCACCGTCGGCATGGCCGTCGACGCGAACATCCTGATCTACGAACGCATCCGCGAGGAGTTGCGTGCCGGGGTCTCGCCGCGCACGGCGATCGCAGCGGGCTTCGAGCGCGCGTTCTCGGCGATATTCGACTCCAACGTGACCGCCGCGATCGCCGGCGTGGTGCTGTGGCTGTTCGGGTCGGGCGCGGTCCGCGGCTTCGCGGTGGTGCTCGTGCTCGGCATCGCGACCTCGATGTTCACGTCGCTGATGGGGAGCCGCACGCTCGTGCACGTCGTGTTCGGCGGCCGGCGAAAAATCGAGCGTCTGCCGATCTGAGGCGGGCTTCGAGGGAGATTCATCGATGGAGTTCTTTCACAAGGTCACGCGCTTCCCGTTCATGCACACCCGCAAGGTGTGGTACGGGCTGTCGGCGGTCCTGATCGTCGGTTCCCTGATCCTGGTCGGCGTCCGCGGCCTGAACCTCGGCATCGACTTCACCGGCGGTATCGTCGTCGAGACGTACTTTCCGACCGCGCCGAACATCGATCGACTGCGTGCCGCGCTCGCCGGCGCGAAGATCGCCGACGCGCAGGTGCAGCAGTTCGGCAGTGCGCGCGACATCCTCGTGCGTCTCCCGCCCGACCCGAACGTCAAGGGCGCGGAGATCGGCGCGCGGATCCTCGGGCTCTTCCGGCCGATCGAGTCCGGGGTCACGCTGCGCTCGACCGAGGTCGTCGGTCCGCAAGTCGGTGAGGAACTGTTCATCAAGGGGGCCTGGGCGCTCGCGGCGACGCTCCTGCTGATCATGGTCTACGTGCTGATCCGCTTCACGCCGAAACTCGCGCTGGGCGCGATCTTCGCGGTGCTCCACGATCCGATCTGCGTGCTCGGCTTCTTCGCGATCTCGCGGATGACGTTCGACCTGACCGCGATCTCGGCGATCCTCGCGGTGATCGGCTACTCGCTGAACGACACGGTGATCGTGTTCGACCGGGTGCGCGAGCGCGCGCGTTCCGCACGGCGGCTCGCGGTCTCGCAGGTGATCGACGAGTCGATCAACCAGACCTTGTCGCGGACGCTGATGACCAAGCTCGTGACGCTGCTGGTCGTGCTCGCGCTGCTGATCTTCGGCGGCCAGACGCTGCACAGCTTCTCCGCGGCGCTGGTGATCGGGATCGTCGCCGGCACCTATTCGTCGATCTACATCTCCGCCGCGATCGCGCTCGACATGGGATTGCGGACCGACGATCTGCTCGAGCGGCGGATCGCGAAGCCGGAAGAGGTCGACGGTCTGCCGTGACCGTCGCGCGAGCGGCGAATTCGCTTGGCGGGGAGTCCCGAAAGCCGCTACAGTCGGGCGCCGGCGGATTCTCCGGCGCGAACTCGGTCCATGGGTCACCACGGGTGCACTAGATGAAACTCAGCGCTCTGTTCGCCACCAAGCCGATTGCCGACTATCACGAAGAGGCGGCGAGCAAGAACCTCGTGCGCGCGCTCGGCATCCCATCGCTGGTTGCGTTCGGCATCGGCGGGATCATCGGCACGGGCATCTTCGTGCTGACCGGACTCGCCGCCGCGCAGCACGCGGGACCCGCGATCGTGATCTCGTTCGTGATCGCCGGGATCGGGTGCATGTTCGCGGGCCTGTGCTACTCGGAGTTCGCGACGATGGTTCCGGTCGCCGGGAGCGCCTACGCATACAGCTACGCGACGCTCGGCGAGTTCATCGCGTGGTTCGTCGGCTGGAACCTCGTGCTGGAGTACATGATGGCCTGCTCGACCGTCGCGGTCGGGTGGAGCCGGTACTTCATGAAGCTGCTCGACTTCTTCCACATCGACTTCATCCCGAAGTGGCTCTCGAGCGCGCCGCTGCGCGCAGCCGACGTCGGCTACCAGGTGCATGCGACCGGCGCCTATCTGAACGTGCCGGCGGTCGTGATCATCGCGGCCGCGACCTGGCTCTGTTACCGCGGGATCGAGGAATCGACGCTCGTGAACACGATCATCGTCGCGATCAAGGTCGCGATCGTGATCGCGGTGATCGCGTTCGGCGCGTTCTACGTCGATCCGAAGCACTGGGTGCCGTTCATCCCGAAGAACACCGGCCATTTCGGCGTGTTCGGGTGGAGCGGGATCATCCAGGCAGCCGGCATCATCTTCTTCGCGTACATCGGTTTCGACGGTGTGTCGACCGTTGCGCAGGAATCGAAGGATCCGAGCCGCGGGATGCCGATCGGGATCCTCGGCAGCCTGGCGATCTGCACGGTGCTCTACATCCTGATGTCGGGCGTGATGACCGGCCTCGTGCCGTATCCGCTGCTGAACGACGCCGCGCCGGTCGCGGTCGCGATCGAGGCGCACCATCAGCTCAACTGGCTCACCGGCTGGGTCCTCGTCGGCGCGTTGCTCGGCCTCACTTCGGTGATCATCACGATGATCATCCCGCAGGCGCGGATCTGGCTCACGATGGCGCACGACGGCCTGCTGCCGCCGATGTTCGGCGCGGTCCACCCGAAGTACCGCACCCCGCACATCTCGACGCTGATCACCGGCGGGCTCGCGTCGGTGTTCGCCGGCTTCCTGCCGATCGACATCCTCGGCGAGCTGGTGTCGATCGGCACCCTGATCGCGTTCATCGTGGTCTGCGCCGGGGTGCTGGTGCTGCGCTACACCCGCCCGGACCTGCCGCGGCCGTTCAAGGTGCCGGCGGTCTGGTTCACCGCGACGATGGGCGTGTTCTTCTGCGCGGGGATGGCGGCGTTCCTGCCCGAGGCGACCTGGGTGCGGCTCGTGGTCTGGAGCGCGATCGGGATCGTGCTTTATTTCGCGTATGGGTACCGGCACAGCCGGTTGCGCGCGAAGACCGAGCGGGCGGCGGCGAAGGGTTGAGCGCCGACGCGGCGCGCCGGATGCGGCGCGCGTGCGGCGTGGGCGCGCCGCGCTAGACGCGCAGCGCCGCGGGCGTCAGCGGCCCGATCGCGCCGAGCAGCGCCGCGTAGACCTTCGGGTTTCCGGCGACGATGTGCGGACCGAGCGTGTAGTCTCCGCCCCCCGGCGTGCCCACCCGACCCCCGGCTTCGCGGATCAGCAGCGACCCGGCCGCGGTATCCCAGGGCTTCAGGTCGAATTCCCAGAAGCCGTCGAGGCGTCCGGCCGCGACGTACGCGAGGTCGAGCGCCGCGGCACCCGGGCGGCGCACGCCGGCAGCGACCGTCATCACGGCCTTCATGATCGCGAGGTAGTCGTCGACGGCGACCGAGCCCTCGCGGAACGGGAAGCCGGTACCGATCAGCGCGCCCTCGAGGCCGCGCTGGGCACTCACCCGGATCCGCTTGCCGTCGAGCTGTGCGCCGTCGCCGCGCGATGCGGTGTAGAGCTCCTGACGCATCGGATCGTAGACGACCGCGTGCTCGATTCGCCGGCGATGCTCGAGCGCGATCGATACCGCGAAGACCGGGAAGCCGTGCAGGAAGTTCGTCGTCCCGTCGAGCGGATCGATGATCCAGAGGAAATCGCCCTCGCCGCTGCGGCCGCTCTCCTCGCCGAGGAACGCGTGGTCGGGATAGCTGCGACGCACGGTCGCGATGATCTCGGCTTCGGCGCGCCGGTCGACCTCGGTCACGAAGTCGTTGCGCCCCTTGGTGTCGATCTTCAGCGAGTCGAGCCGGCCGAGACTGCGGACGATCGAGTCCCCGGCGCGGCGCGCCGCGCGGATGCCTATGTTCAGCAGCGGATGCATGATCGGGCGCTAGAATAACAGAGCATGACCAATCTCGTTCGCATCGTCCTCGTCGAGCCGAGCCACCCCGGGAATATCGGGTCCGTCGCGCGCGCGATGAAGAACATGGCGCTCGCGGACCTCGTGCTGGTTCGGCCGCGGTCGTTCCCGCATCCGGACGCGGTCGCGCTCGCGGCCGGCGCGGACGACGTGCTCGCGGCGGCGCGCGTCGTCGATTCGGTCGCGGAGGCGGTCGCCGACTGCGCATTCATCGCCGGTACGACCTCGCGGCCGCGCAACCTCACCTGGGAGTTCGCGACGCCGCGCGAGATCGCGGCGCGCGTCGAGACGCTGCCTGGCGACGCGCGCGCCGCGCTGCTGTTCGGCTCGGAGCGCTTCGGACTCGCGAACCAGGACCTCGAGCAGTGTGCCGTGCTCGTGCGGATCCCGGCGAACCCCGCGTACGCCTCGCTGAACCTCGCGATGTCGGTGCAGTTGCTGAGCTACGAGCTCCTGGTCGCGCGCGAACGTCCCGTGGCGAGGAAGCAATGGGAAGCGCCGCCGGCCGAGTCGGCCGAACTCGAGCACTTCTACGCGCATCTCGCACGGGTGCTCGAGGAGATCGAGTTCGAGGATCGCACCGGCTACCTGATGGAGCGGCTGCGCCGCTTGTTCAACCGGACCGGCCTCGACAAGAACGAGATCAATCTGCTGCGCGGGATCCTGAGTGCGGTGACGGGCAAGCGGCGGCGCACGGTGCCGCCGGGCGACCGATGAACTCGCCCGTCTATCTCGACCACGCGGCGACGACGCCGGTGGATCCGCGCGTCGCGGCGGCGATGGCCGGCTGTCTGACGGCGGACGGCGTCTTCGGCAATCCGGCCTCGAGCGCTCACGCCCACGGGGAGGCGGCGTTCGAGCGGGTCGAGGCCGCTCGGGCGGCGGTCGCCGCGGCGGTCGGCGCGGAACCGGACGAGGTGGTGTTCACCTCGGGGGCGACCGAGGCGGACAACCTCGCAATCTTCGGCGCCACGGCGCATTCACAGCCGCGCGGCCGACACGTGATCACGGCGCGGACCGAGCACAAGGCCGTGCTCGATCCCTGCCGCGAGCTCGAGCGGCGCGGCTGGCAGGTCACCTACCTGACGCCCGACGGGCACGGCCGGGTCGAGCCCGACCGGCTCGCGGCCGCGTTGCGCGCCGATACGGTGCTGGTCTCGCTGATGCACGTGAACAACGAGATCGGCACCGTCCAGGACGTCGCTGCGTTCGCGGCCGTTTGCGAACGGCATCGCGGCGTGCGGCTGCACGTCGATGCCGCGCAGAGCATCGGCAAGACCGAGTTCGATTTCCACGCCTGCGGCGCGGATCTGGTGTCGCTGTCCGCGCACAAGAGCTACGGTCCGAAGGGCGTCGGCGCGCTGCTGGTGTCGCGCCGCAGCGGGGTGCGGATCGAGCCTCGCCAGTTCGGCGGCGGTCAGGAGCGCGGCCTGCGGTCGGGGACCGTCGCGACTCATCAGGTGGTCGGCATGGCCGCCGCGTTCACGCTCGTGGTCGCGGAGCGGCCGGCGGAAGGGGTCCGGCTCGCCGCGCTGCGCGAACGGCTGTGGCTCGGTCTCGAGGCCCACGGCGGTGCGGTACGCAACGGCGCGCCGGAGGGCACCGTGCCTGCGATCCTGAACGTGTCGTTCGACGGGGTCGAGGGGGAGAGCCTGCTCGCGGCGGTTGCGCCGCGGATCTCGGTATCGACCGGGTCGGCCTGCACGTCGGCGAGCGGGGACCCGTCCTACGTGCTGCGCGCGCTCGGGCGCGACGATCGGCTCGCGGAGGCGAGCCTGCGGTTCGGTCTCGGACGCTCGACCTCGCTCGACGACGTCGAGGCCGCGATCGAGGCGGTCGGCCGGGCCCTGGCACGGCTGCGACGGATCGGTGGCGCATGCGCTACAGCGCGCTGACCCGACGGTATTTCGAGGCGGCGCCGTGCGCCGGGACGCTCGAGGGGCCCGGGATCCTCTCGGGCGCCGCCGGCAGCCGGTCGCTCGGGACCTGGGTGCGTTTCGACCTGAGGGTCGCCGGCGCGGCGAATCGCCCGGCGGTGATCGTCGAGGCGCGGTTCCTCGCGTTCGGTTGTCCGCACACGATCGCGGTCGCGGCCTGGGTCGCCGAGCAGGCCGCCGGGCACCCCGTGTCGGCCGAATTGCCGCAGCCGGTCGACGCGCTGCGGCGCTCGTTCGACGTGCCGGTGGAGAAACTCGGCCGCTTGCTCGTGGTCGAAGATGCATGGCGGGCCGCCGCTGCGCGAAAATGAGACGCGAGCGACGTGCGTCACGGCGCCGGCCATGTTATGAATCACGCGGTCGAGGGTCATTCGGAGGCGGCGGAGCGATGGCGATCGTATTGACGGAAGCGGCGGCCGAGCGGGTGAGGACCCATCTCGCGAAGCGGGGCAGCGGCGTCGGACTGCGGCTCGGAGTCAAGAAGACCGGATGCTCGGGCTTTGCCTACGTGGTGAACTATGCCGATGCCATCGGCGCCGACGACACGGTGTTCGACGCAGACGGTGTCACGGTCGTCGTCGACCGCGCGAGCTTGCCGATGATCGACGGGACCGTCGTCGACTTCGTGAAGCAGGGCCTGAACGAAGCGTTCAAGTTCCACAACCCCCGGGCGAAGAGCGAATGCGGCTGCGGCGAGAGTTTTAGCGTCTGACGGGCCGAGCCGACCGCCGCGACCGGCGCCCGATCGCGCTGCCGTCGCGAGCCGCCGCCGGATTTTTCAATCAATACAGGCACTTCGACGTCTCGATGCATTGCCTGGATCGTCCGGGTCCGGTAAAATTCGCAGTCTTTGCCGGTCCCAGGGTGGGACCGCGATTTCCGCTCAACCGAAGTTCCCGAGGTCGTCCATGTCCATCGAGCGTACCCTGTCGATCGTCAAGCCAGACGGTGTCTCCCGCGATCTGATCGGCGACGTCTATCGCCGGTTCGAAGCCGCGGGCCTGCGGATCGTCGCCGCGCGCATGCTGCATCTGTCGCAGGCTCAAGCCGAGGCGTTCTACGGCGTGCATCGCGAGCGGCCCTTCTTCAAGGATCTGGTGCGGTTCATGACCTCGGGTCCGGTGATGGTCCAGGTGCTCGAGGGCGAAGGCGCGATCGCGAAGAATCGCGAAGTCATGGGCGCGACGGATCCGAAGAAGGCGGCGAAGGGGACGATCCGCGCGGATCTGGCGAGCTCGATCGACGAGAACGTCGTGCACGGCTCGGACGCGGCCGATACCGCGGCCCGCGAGATCGGGTTCTTCTTCAGCGAGACCGAGATCTGCCCGCGGACCCGCTGACCGCGGTATCGCGCTGGAGCGCAACGAGATGTCCGCCTCGGTCGACGATCGCGTGAACCTCCTCGGCATGCCCCGGGCCGAGCTCGAGGCGTTCGTCGCCGCGCGCTTCGGCGCGAAGCCGTTCCGTGCGCGTCAGCTGATGCAATGGATCTATCGTCGCGGCGCGGCGAGTTTCGGCGAGATGACCGATCTCGCGAAGGGCTTTCGAGGCGAGCTCGAGGCCACCGCGACGATCGCGGTCCCGCAGATCGTCGCGGCCCAGTCCTCGAGCGACGGCACGCGCAAGTGGCTGTTGCGGATGGACGAGACCCAGGGAATCGAGACCGTGTTCATCCCGGAGCCGGACCGCGGGACGCTGTGCATATCGAGCCAGGTCGGCTGCGCGATGGACTGCGGCTTCTGCGCGACCGCGCGCCAGGGGTTCAATCGCAACCTGACCGCGGCCGAAATCATCGGCCAGGTCTGGCTCGCGCGGCGCGAGCTCGCTGCGGCCGCGGCGGCGGGCGAGACGCCTCGCACGATCACCAACGTCGTGTTCATGGGCATGGGCGAGCCGCTCGCGAATTACCGCCATGTGCTGCCGGCGATGCGGATCCTGCTCGACGATCTCGCATACGATCTGTCGCGACGCCGGGTCACGCTCAGCACCTCGGGCCTGGTGCCGCAGATCCATCGACTCGCCGAGGATTGCAACGTCGCGCTCGCGGTGAGCCTGCACGCGCCGAACGACGCGCTGCGTGACGAGCTCGTGCCGATCAATCGCAAGCACCCGATCGCCGAGCTGCTCGCGGCGTGCTGGCACTATCTCGAGCGCCAGAACGGACGCAGCGTGACCTTCGAGTACGTGATGCTGGATCGGGTCAACGATCAGCCGGAGCACGCGCGGCAGCTCGCGCGGCTGTTGCGCGGGCGGCCCGCGAAGCTCAACCTGATTCCGTTCAATCCGTTCGCCGGAACGCGCTTCACCCGGTCGCCGGACGCGGCGATCCTCGCATTTCGAGATATATTGAACGACATGGGCGTGATCGCGACGATCCGGCGAACCCGCGGCGGCGACATCGACGCGGCCTGCGGCCAGCTCGCGGGCCGGGTGCGCGACCGCGTGCTGGTGCGGCTCGGTGCGAAGCTCTCTCGAACACCGGCGGAGGCGATCCCGTGAGCGCGCGGCGGCTCGCGGCCACCGCGCTCGCCGCCGCGCTCGCGCTCGGGGGTTGCGCATCGAGCGGCGGCGACCTCGCGCCGGGCGCGAACCCCAAACAGGCGGCGATCGACAACGTGCAGCTCTCGGTCGCCTACCTCAAGCTCGGGAAGCTCGCGGTCGCCCGACACTTCATCGAGCGTGCGCTCGGCGAGGATCCACGCAACGCGACCGTGCAGGCGACCGCGGGCGTCGTCTATGAACGGCTCGGCGAGGCGTCGAAGGCCCGGCGCGCCTATCGCGAGGCCGCGAGTCTCGGCCGCCGGGATCCGGACGTGATGAACACCTACGGCGGGTATCTGTGCCGCACCCACCACTACGCGGAAGGCGAGAAGGTGTTTCGCGAGGTCATCGCGAATCCCCTGTACCAGACGCCGGAGGTCGCGATGGTGAATGCCGGGGTGTGTCTCGAGGGCGCCGACAACGACACCGGCGCCGAGAACTACTTCAAGCGGGCGCTCGTCATGCGTCCGAACATGCCCGAGGCCTTGCTGGAATTGGCGGATCTCGCGATGAAGCGTGGCGATCCGGCGCGCGCAGCGAAGCTCATCCGGCAGGACCTCGCGGTGAACCCGCCGAGCGCGCCGGTCCTCTGGCTCGGCGTGCGCGCGGAGCGCGCGCTCGGCCACTCCAACGCGGCCGATGCTTACGCGGGTGAACTCGCGCGGAAGTTCCCGACGTCGACCGAAGCACGGATGCTGCAAGCCGGCGTCGGTTCATGAGCGCGACCGTGGACCTCTCCGAGCGCCTGCGCGCCGAGCGGGAGCGGCGAGGCCTCAGCGTGCAGCAGGCCGCGGACGACCTGCGGCTCGACCCGCGGATCATCGAGGCGCTCGAGAGCGGCGAATTCGCGAACGTCGGCGCGCCGGTGTACGCGAAGGGCCATCTGAAGAAGTATGCCGCCCTGCTCGGGATACCGAACGGGGACCTCGCGGAGACGATCGAGCAGCTGGACGTGCCGGTACCGGAGCCGGTGAACCCGGAGATCGCGACCCGGATTGCCGCGGGCGCCCGGTTTGGCGGGCGGTCCTCGAGACGGCCGGTGGTCGGGATCGCGCTGCTCGCGGTGCTGATCGTGGGGGTCCTGTGGTGGAAGCCCTGGCGCCTGCGATTCGGCGACCGGTCGATCGTGGCCGTGCCGCGGGCGACTGCCCCGGCGGCCGTGCGTCCGACGCGCGCCGACGGGCCGCCCGGAGCGACCGCCGCGAACCCGGTGCGACCGGCCGGAGCACCGACGCCGGGCGTCGCGGTGGGTCCGGGACCGACGGTCGCCGCAGGATCCGCGACCTCGCCGACCGGCGCGCCGATCGCAGGATCCGCCGTGCCGCCGGCCTCGGGCACCGCGGTCGCACTGCAATTCACGATGGCCGCCGACTGCTGGGCCGACGTGCACGATGCCAGCGGTGCCGCGGTTTTCCAGGGGATCGTGCGTGCGGGGACGAGCCGCACGATCAGCGGCCGGGCGCCGTTCACAGTGATCCTCGGGCACGCCGCCGGCGTCGCGCTGCGGGTCGCCGACCGGCCGGTCGCGATCGCGCCGTCGTTCATCAACGGAAGCGTCGCGCGATTCGTCGTCGCGGCCGACGGCGCGGTCAGCGCGGTCCCCGCGGGGCCGTCGCAACCGCCGCCGCCCTGAAGTCGGAGGTTCCTTGGGCACGATCATCGAGCCGCTGCGCGGCGTTCACGACATCCCGCCGTCGCGGATCGCGGCCTGGCAGTTCCTCGAACGCACGACCCGCGAAGTCTTCGCGGCGTACGGCTACGAGGAGTTCCGGGTTCCGATCATCGAGCAGACCCAGCTGTTCAAACGCTCGATCGGCGATTTCACCGACATCGTCGAGAAGGAGATGTTCAGCTTCGTCGACCAGGGTGAGGATCACATCACCTTGCGGCCGGAGGCGACCGCGGGGATCGCCCGCGCGATGATCTCGAACGGGCTGCTGCGGCCGGGGCGCCTGCGGGTATGGTGCATGGGACCGATGTTCCGGCGGGAGCGCCCCCAGGCGGGCCGCTACCGGCAGTTCCACCAGATCGACGCCGAGGCGTTCGGCTTCGAGGGGCCGGACGTCGACGCGGAGTTGATCCTGCTGTCGGCGCGCCTGCTGCGGCGACTCGGCCTCGGCGGGGTGAGGCTGCACCTGAATTCGCTCGGCACGCCGGAGTCGCGCACGGTCTACCGGCAACGATTGATCGAGTATTTCAGCGCCTACGAGACCGAGCTCGACGAGGACAGCCGGCGCCGTCTGCGGGCGAACCCGTTGCGGATCCTCGACTCCAAGCACCCCCAGACCCAGCGGATCGCCGCCGGGGCGCCGCCGCTCGCGGAATCGCTGGATCCGGAGTCGAAGGCGCATTTCGAGGCGCTCTGCGGGCACCTCGGGGCCGCGGGCATCGAGTATCATGTCGACCAGCGGCTGGTGCGCGGCCTCGACTACTACACGCGCACCGTGTTCGAGTGGATCACCGATTCGCTCGGCGCGCAGAGCACCGTGTGCGCCGGCGGACGCTACGACGGGCTCGTCGCGCAGCTCGGCGGCCCACCGACCCCGGGGATCGGCTGGGCGATGGGACAGGAGCGCATCGTGCTGCTGCTCGAGAAGCTCGGCGCGCCGATCGTCGCCGAGGCACCGCAGGTCTACGTGATCGCAAGCGGTGATCGGGCCGAGCGCGCGGCATTCGAGATCACCGAGCGCTTGCGCGACGAGCGCCCGGCGCTGCGCGTGCTCGCGAATTTGGGCGGCGGCAACTTCAAGGCGCAGTTCAAGCGGGCGGACAAGAGCGGGGCGAGAATCGCGCTCGTGCTCGGCGACGACGAGCTCGCGCGCGGTGCTGCGGCGCTGAAGGATCTGCGCGGCAGCGGGGCCCAGGAGGAATGCCCGCTCGAACGGCTCGGCGAGCGTCTGGGGGCGCTGCTGCAACTGGACATGGCGACTACGGGGAAAGCATGAGCGACGAGTATTTGACCGACGACGAGCAAATCGAGGCCCTGAAGGGCTGGCTGACGACGAACGGTCCGGGCGTGCTGCTCGCGGTCGCGCTCGGTGCCGCCGTCGTGTTCGGTTACCGCTTCTACGAGGGCCGGGTCAACGGCCGCGCGCTCGAGGCGGCGCAGCTGTTCGATCAGATGACCGGAGCGCTCGAGAAGAACGACCGCGTCGACGCCGAGCGGATCGCCAGCGAGATCACCCGCAAGTTCGCGAGCAGCCCGTATGCCGATCAGGCGGAACTCGCGCTCGCGCGCCTCGCGATCGACGACGGGCGACTGCCGGCGGCCGAAGCGGAACTGCGGCACGTGGTCGACACGACGAAGGACCACGAGCTCGCGAAGATCGCGGGGCTGCGGCTCGCGCGGGTGCTGATCGCCGAGGGCAAGCCCGATCAGGCGCTCGCGACGCTCGGCGAACCGAAGAAGGGAAGTGCGTTCGAGTCGCTCTACGACGAGGCTCGGGGCGATGCGCTGGTCGCGAAGCACGACCGCGCGGGCGCGATCGCCGCGTATCAGCGTGCGCTCGCGATCGCCGATCCGCGCTACGGTGACAACGCGCTGCTGACCCTGAAGATCGCCGATCTCGGCGCCGCGCCGCAGATTCCGGGGATCAGCGCACCGCAGCCGCCGACGGTTGCCGTACCCGCGTCGGCCGCGGCATCGGTGACGCCATGATGCGGCGCTACCTCGTCGTGCCGCTCGCGGCGCTGCTGGTGCTCACCGGCTGCAGCAAGGACAAGGACGTCGACCAGCCGGCGAAGCTGGTGGAGATCAAGGCCACGCTTCCGGTGACCAAGCTCTGGAGCGTCGACGTCGGGGGCGGGAAGCACCAGATGCTGCTGCGGCTCGGGCTCGCACCTGCGGTCGAAGGCGGCGTCGTGTTCGCCGCGACCCAGAAGGGCTACGTCGACGCGTACCGGGTCTCGGACGGGCGGCGCGTCTGGCGCACGCGGCTGCGGTTGCCGCTGTCGGCGGGACCCGGCGCCGGCGACGGTCTCGTCGTCGTCGGCTCGACGAAGGGCGATCTCGTCGCGCTCGACGCGGCCACCGGCCGCGTCCGATGGCGCGCGAATGCGGAGGCGGAGCTCCTGTCGCCGCCGGCCATCGGCGATTCGGCCGTGGTCGTGCGCACGGTCGATGGGCATCTGCGGGCCTACGACGCTGCGAACGGCGCGCCGCGCTGGTCGATCGAACAGGAGGTCCCGCGGCTCAGCCTGCGCGGGATCGCGACTCCGGTGATCGTGAAGAACGAAGTCATCAGCGGCTTCGATAACGGCAAGGTGGTGGCCGTCAACATCGAAAACGGCAACACGATGTGGAACACGACGCTCGATGCGCCGCGTGGCCGCACCGAGCTCGAGCGTCTCGTCGACGTCGACAGCCCGGTCGCGATCGCCGGTGACAACCTGTACGCGGCTGGCTATCACGGGAGGACCGCGCAGTTGTCGATCGATTCCGGACAGATCTGGTGGGCGCACGACATGTCGAGCGATCACGGTCTGGTCGCTGGCGTCCACAGGGTCTACGTCGTCGAGGAGGATGGCACCGTGATCGCGCTGAGCGCCCAGGACGGCGCCGAAGTGTGGCAGAACGTGACGCTGAAGTGGCGCGATCTCAGCACGCCGGCGTTGACGGATGCCGCGGTCGTGGTCGGCGACTACCAGGGCTATCTGCACTGGCTCGATCGCAACACCGGGAGGGTGATCGCCCGGACGCGCGATTCGAAGTACCGGATCTCGTCCGCGCCGATCGCGATCGGCAATACGGTGATCGTGCTGAGCGACGGCGGCGAGCTCGCGGCGTTCCGCGCCACGCCGGGGACGACCGGGTAGGCCGGCCATGCTGCCGGTCGTCGCGCTGATCGGCCGACCGAACGTCGGCAAGTCCACCCTGTTCAATGCGATGACCGGGAGCCGCGATGCGCTCGTTGCCGACCTGCCGGGATTGACGCGCGATCGCCAGTACGGCGTCGCGCGCCGCGCGAGCCGGCCATGCATCGTCGTCGACACCGGTGGTCTCGTCGAGCGGGCCGGCGAGATCGAGCGCCTGATGGTCGCGCAGACCGAACGCGCGATCGAACAGGCCGACCGCCTGATCGTCGTCGTCGACGGCCGGGCGGGACCCACCCCTCAGGATCATTTCGTCGCGCAACTGGTCCGGCGCAGCGGCAAGCCGGCGATCGTCGCGGTCAACAAGACCGAGGGGCGCGATGCGGCGAGTGCGTCGGTCGACTTCCACGAACTCGGACTCGGCGAGCCGGTCGGCGTCGCCGCCGCACACGATCAAGGGGTGGTCGCGCTGCTCGATGCCTCGCTCGCCGATCTGCCCGAGGATGCGGCCGACGCGCCCGACGCCTCCGAGGAGCCGCGGACCCGGATCGCGGTGATCGGCCGGCCGAACGTCGGCAAGAGCACGCTGATCAATCGCCTGCTCGGCGAGAACCGCCTGGTCGCGTACGACCGCCCCGGCACGACCCGCGACGCCGTGCTGGTCCCGTTCGAGCGCGACGGCGAGCACTATGCGCTGATCGACACCGCGGGCGTGCGGCGCCGTGCGCGCATCGACGAGGCGATCGAGAAGTTCAGCGTTATCAAGACGTTGCAGGCGATCGAGTCGGCGCACGTCGTGATCGTCGTCGTCGATGCGCGCGATACGGTCGCGGATCAGGATGCGAGCCTCACCGGCATCGTGCTCGAGCACGGACGCGCGCTCGTGCTCGCGGTCAACAAGTGGGACAACATCCCGCCGGAACAGCGCGACGCGATCCGCTCGCAGTTCATCGCGCGCATGGGTTTCGCGGACTTCGCGCCGGTGCACTTCATCTCGGCGCGGCACGGCAGCGGCGTCGGCGAGCTGTTCGACTCCGTCCGCCGCGTGGTTGCGGCGGCGATGCGCGAGATGACGACGCCGGAGCTCACCCGGGTCCTCGAGGCGGCGACCCAGAGTCATCCGCCACCGCTCGTGCGCGGACGGCGGATCAAGCTGCGCTACGCGCACCAGGGCGGGCGCAACCCGCCGATCGTCGTGATCCATGGGAATCAGACGGAGCACGTTCCCGATGCGTACCGGCGCTATCTGGTGAACGTGTTCCGCAAGGCGTTCGACCTCGCCGGCACCCCGGTCGAGGTGGTGTTCCGCGCGGAGCAGAATCCGTTCGCCGGCAAGCGCAATCCCCTGACCCCCCGTCAGCGGCGCAAACGCAAACGTCTCATCCGTCGCGCCAAGCGCTAGAATCTCCGACGCACCCCCGGAGAACCCGGGGCCGCGAAGGCCAGCCCGTGCGACTGCTACCGAATTCGCGATGGTTCCGGATCGCTGCGATCGGCGTGCTCCTCGTCGCCGCGTACGCGGCCGCGGGATTCTGGGTCGTGCCCCGGGTGCTGCGCGCGCAGATCGTCGCGCAGGCGCGCGAGCGCTTGGGGCTCGTCGCGAGCGTCGGGCCGGTGCGGTTCAACCCGTTCTCGTTCCAGCTGCAAGTCGCGCAGTTCGCGCTGACCGCACCGGGCGGGCAGAGGCTCGCCGGCTTCGACACGCTGTCCGTCGACTTCCGGCCGAGCGCGCTGCTGCGGCGGGAATATGCGTTTCGCTCGATCGATCTCGCCGGGGCGCGAGTGAACGCGGTCGTCGCGCCCGACGGCCGGCTGAACCTGTCGCGCTGGATCCCGGCCGCGAAGGCCCCGACGCCCGCTGCGAGCGCGGCGCCCGCGTGGCCTCGGATCCGGGTCGACCGGCTGCGGATCGAGCACGCGAACTTGCGCTACGAGGACCGGGCGCACCCGGGGGATTTCACGCTCGACCTCGCGCCGGCCGGGTTCGAGCTCACGGATTTCACGACGCGCCCGTCCGGCGGCGCGTTCGCGTTCCACGCCCGCACGCCGGCCGGCGAACGGATCGACTGGCACGGTCGTCTCGCGGTCGCGCCCCTCGCCTCCGAAGGGGAATTGCGCATCGAGGATCTGCGCGCCGCGACCGTCGATTCGCTCTTGCGCGGCCCGCTGGCGGGGCGGGTCGCGGTCACGTTGACGGGCGGGCGATTCGGCCTCGACGTTCCGTACCGGTTCGCGGAACGGCCGCGCCCGCAGTTGCGGATCGACGGGGCAAGCGCGTCCGCGGCCGGGCTCGGCATCGCGCCGGTCGGTTCGTCGGTGGACGAGATCCGCGTCGCGAAGCTCGACGTCGCCGGCGGGGTCGTCGATCTCGATGCACACCGCGCGAGCATTGCGCGAATCGCATTCGCAGGCCTTACCGTCGACGCGGCGCTCGATGCGAACGGCCAACTGAATCTCGCGCGTCTCACCGGACCCGCGGCGCCAGCACCGGCGTCCTCGAGCGCGGCCCGCTGGACGGTGGACGCACCGCGGGTGACGGTCAGCGGCGGCCGCCTGTCCTTCGTGGATCGGCGCACCGCACCGGCGGCGAAGTTCGTGTTCACGCCGTTGTCGTTGCGGATCGACGGCGCGAGCCTCGATGCATCGCGGCCGGTTCGCATCGCGCTCTCCACCGGCGTCGACGGCCGCGGTGAGTTCGCGGCGCGGGGCACGATCGTGCCGGCACCGCTCGCCGCGACGCTCGATCTGCGCGCCACCCACCTCGACCTGAGCGCCCTGCAGCCGTACGTCGCCGAGCACAGCGCGCTCACCGTCGAGCGCGGGGACCTCGGCGCGAGGCTTGCGCTCGCGATGCCCCGGGGCGTCGAGTCACTGAGCGTGCGCGGCGATCTGCGCATCGACGGCCTGCACACGACCGACGACGCGCTGCGCCAGGATCTCGTCGACTGGCAGCGACTCGACGTCCGCGGGATGCGCTTCTCGCTGCACCCGGCGAGGCTCGCGATCGCGCGCATCGCCGCGGTGCGGGCGTACGCGCGCGTGATCATCGAGCCCGACGGCAGCCTGAACGTGAAACGCATCCTGACCGCGCCCGGGATCGCCGCGGCCGCGCCCTCGCCGAAGGCCGGCGGCGCGAAGGGCCGACGGGTGAGCGCGACGCACGTGCGCGTGGCAGCGCTCCGTGCCGCGGCCGCGTCGCGGCCGTTGCGCGTCACGGTCGCGCGCGTCGATTTCGTGCACGGCGAGGCCGACTTCTCGGATCTGTCGATCACGCCGAACTTCACTTCGGGCATCAGCGATCTCAACGGCGACATTCGCGGGCTCGATTCCGTCCCGGGCACGCGCGCGAAGGTCGACCTGAAGGGCGAGGTCGGGCCGTACGCGCCCGTGTCGATCGACGGCGCGCTGAACCTGTTCGGGCCGAAGACGTTCACGGATCTCGCGATGAACTTCCGCAACATGGATCTGACGATCTTCAATCCCTACTCCGGCAAGTTCGCGGGTTACGACATCCGCAAGGGCAAGCTCACCACCGAGTTGCACTACCGGGTCCGGGACGGCAAGCTCGATGCGAGCCACCACGTGGTCATCGACCAGCTCGAATTCGGTGCGAAGACGCACAGCAAGGACGCGACGACGCTCCCGGTGAAGCTCGCGGTCGCGCTGCTCAAGGACCGTCACGGCGTGATCGACCTCGACATCCCGGTCACCGGATCGCTCAACGATCCGCAGTTCCGGCTCGCGCCGCTGATCTGGAAAGTCGTCGTGAACCTGATCGCAAAGGCGGTCACCGCGCCGTTCAAGCTGCTTGGCGCGCTGTTCGGTGCCGGCCCGCAGATCCAGTACGTCGATTTCCGGGCGGGTGATGCGACGCTCGATGCGACCGATCTGAAGCGTCTGCAGACGGTTGCGCGCGCATTGCAGTCGCGACCGCTCCTCAAGGTCGACGTGCCGATCGCTTCGCTCGCGGCGTACGATGCGCCCGCGCTCGCGGATGAGCGCTTCGACGCCGAGGTCGCCGAGCAGATGCTCGGGCGCACGTTCCCGGCCGTGACACGGCCCGGGAAGAAGACGACCCTTGCGCGGGCGCTCGCGCAGAAGGGCCCGTCCGCGGGCGCGACGTTCGCCGCGCTCGGCGTGAAGTCCCAGGTCGAGGTGCTGGCCGCGATGTATCGCGGGCAATTCCACGCCGATCCGGTGTTTCCGCGCGGGGCCGCGCCGGCGCAGGCCGACGCCGCGAAGCTCGCCTACCTGGAAACGCAATTGCGCGACCGGATCCACGTCGGACCCGAGGACCTGAAGGTGCTCGCCGAGCGGCGCGCGCTCGCGATCGAGAAGGCCCTGCTCGACGGGACCGGTGTCGACCCGGCGCGGGTCTTCCTCGTCGCGAACGGCAAGGTCGCCGCGAACGATCAGCAGGTGAGACTGCAGCTCAGCTTGCGCTGAACGCGCGGCGCAGGGAACGATCGATGCGCAAAGGCGTCCAAACGCGTGTGAGCGCGAAGCGATGGAGGCAAGCGATGAACAGGAAAGAGATCTGGCCCGCCGCCCTGATCGCGGGTCTTTGCGCCGCCGCGGCCCTCGCCGTGCCCGCCACGGCGGCACCGCCGGCGAAGACGCCGGCGAAGGTCGAGCCTCAGGCTCAGATTCCGTTCGCCGATCATCACGGCATCTACGATTGGCGGGTCGTGAACGATCACGAATTGCTGATCCAGAGCGAAGGCGGCACCTGGTACAAGGCGACGCTGATGGGAACTTGTTTCGATCTGCCGTTCGCCATTCGGATCGGCTTCACGACGAATCCGGACGGCAGTTTCGACCGCTTCAGCTCGATCCTGGTCCGACACCAGCGCTGTCCGCTGACCTCGCTGGTCGCCACCACGGCGCCGGCGGCGAAACCTGGCCTGCGCAAGGTCGAAGCGGTGCCGGAAAACGCGAAAGCGGCGCCGCCGGCGAAAGCGGCGCCGCCGCCGAAGAAGGACTGAGCGGCGCACTGGATCCGGTCCGCGCGCCGGCCGGCGCGGCGTCCTCCTGTCAGGACGACTCGTCGACCGTCGCGCGGATCCGACCCCGCGCGAGCCGTGCTTCGATGGACGTGCCGGGCGGCGCGTCCGCCGGATCCCGGATGATGCGCCCCGTCGCGGTCGACACGATCGCGTAGCCCCGGTCGAGCGTCGCGAGCGGGCTCACCGCGTGTAGGGTCCTGACGAGCGGCAGCAGCCGTTCACGCACGGCGCGCAGCTCGCCGCGACCGGCCGAGCGCAGCCGGGCACGCAGGTCCGACAGGCGCGCGCCGGCTTCCCGCAAGCGCACCGCGGGGTTCCCGCGCCACAGCTGACTGCGTCGTTCGGCGAGCTCCGAGCGGCAATCGGCGAAGCGCTGCCGGAGGCTTCGCCGCAGCCGTTGCTCCAGTTCGTCGAGCCGTTGCATTTCGTTCGCGAGACGCGCCGACGGACCCGCCTGGGCCGCCCGTCCGGTGAGCCAGCCGAGCCGATCGCCGGCATCCCGCAGGCGGCGGCGCACCCCGTGCGCGAGCCGTACCTCGAACCCCGAGAAGCGCCGCGCCCACTCCTCGCCGTCGGGTACGACGAGCTCGGCGGCCGCCGAGGGCGTCGGTGCGCGGACGTCGGCCGCGAAATCGGCGATCGTGAAGTCGACCTCATGCCCGACGCCGCTGACGACCGGGATCGGCGAGGCGACGATCGCCCGCGCGAGGGCTTCGTCGTTGAACGCCCAGAGGTCCTCCAGGGACCCGCCGCCGCGGGCGAGGATCAGCACGTCGCACTCGGCCCGTCGTGCCGCGAGCGCGAGGGTTTCGCGAATCTCCGCCGCAGCCTGCGCACCCTGGACCGGCACCGGATACACGAGCACGGCGGCCGCCGGGAACCGGCGCGCGAGCACGGTCAGGATGTCACGGATCGCCGCGCCGGTCGGGGAGGTGATCACCCCGATCCGCCGCGGCAGGGCCGGCAGCGCGCGCTTGCGCGCCGCGTCGAACAGGCCTTCCGCGGCGAGCCGTGCGCAGAGCTGCTCGAACTCGAGCTTCAGCGCGCCGGCACCGGCGTCCTCGACGTGATCGACGATGAGCTGGTACTCGCCCCGCGGCTCGTAGAGGCCGACGCGCGCGCGGACCAGCACCCGCTGCCCGTCGCGAGGGACGAAGCGCAGCAACGCGTTGCGCTGCCGGAACATCGCGCACCGGACCTGCGCGGCGGCGTCCTTCAGCGAGAAATACCAGTGTCCCGAACTGGGACGGGCGAAGTTCGATACCTCGCCTTCCAGCCAGATCAGGCCGAAGCCCCGCTCGAGCAGCGCGCGGGCCTCGCGATTGAGCCGCGACACGGTAAAGACGTCGCGGTCGCGCCGCGTGCCTGCCGGTTCTCGGGCGGCCTCGTTCATCGGCGCATGATACTGCGGTTTACCGCCCCGCGGCCGGTGGGGTAGAATGCCGCGCCTCTCAAACGGCTCCGGGCGGTCGCGTTCCCTATGCGAATTCTCGAAGAGGCACTCACTTTCGACGACGTGTTGCTCGTTCCGGCGTACTCCGAGGTGCTGCCGCGCGAGGTTTCCCTGTCGAGCCAGCTCACGCGGAAGATCCGCCTGAACCTGCCGATCGTGTCGGCGGCGATGGACACCGTGACCGAATCCCGGCTGGCGATCACGATCGCGCAGGAAGGCGGGATCGGAATCGTCCACAAGAACATGTCGATCGACGACCAGGCGCGCCAGGTCAGCCGCGTGAAGAAGTTCGAGAGCGGGGTGATCAGCGATCCGATCAGCGTGACACCGGACATGACGATCCGCGAGGTGCTCGCGCTCACCCGCTCGAAGAACATCTCCGGCGTGCCGGTCGTACGCGGGAAGCAGGTCGTCGGGATCGTGACCCACCGCGATCTGCGATTCGAGACGCAGCTCGATGCCCCGGTGTCGTCGGTGATGACGCCGCAGGCACGCCTCATCACGGTGCGGGAGAACGCGCCGAAGGACGAGGTGCTGGCGCTCCTGCACAAGCACCGGATCGAGAAGGTGCTCGTCGTCGACGATGACCACGAGCTCAAGGGGATGATCACGGTCAAGGACTTCCAGAAGGCGACCGAATTCCCGAACGCCTGCAAGGACCCGAGCGGCCGGCTGCGCGTCGGCGCCGCGGTCGGGACCGCGCCGGATACGCTCGATCGGGTGGCCGCGCTGCGCGAGGCGGGCGTCGACGTCGTGGTCGTGGATACCTCGCACGGCCATTCGCGCGGCGTCCTCGACATGGTCGAGCGGATCAAGGGGAAATACCCGGACGTCCAGGTGATCGGCGGCAACATCGTGACCGCGGAGGCGGCGCGCGATCTCGCGAAGCGCGGGGCGGATGCGGTCAAGGTCGGCATCGGTCCGGGCTCGATCTGCACGACGCGCGTGATCGCGGGCGTCGGCGTGCCGCAGATCAGCGCGATCTCGCGGGTCGCCGAGGCGCTGGAGGGAACCGGCGTGCCATTGATCGGCGACGGCGGGATCCGCTATTCCGGCGACGTCGCGAAGGCGCTCGCGGCGGGTGCGCACACCGTGATGATCGGTGGCCTGTTCGCCGGCACCGAGGAGTCGCCGGGCGATGTCGAGCTCTACCAGGGTGCCTCCTACAAGTCCTATCGCGGGATGGGTTCGATCGGCGCGATGGCGCAGGCGCACGGCTCGAGCGACCGGTACTTCCAGGACACGACCTCGGAGCTCGAGAAGCTCGTGCCCGAGGGCATCGAGGGACGGGTCGCTTACAAGGGCAGCCTGGTTTCGATCCTGCACCAGCTCGCCGGCGGACTGCGTGCCGCGATGGGGTACACCGGCAGTCGCAACATCGACGAGATGCGCACGCGGCCGCAATTCGTGCGCATCACCAGCGCCGGCGTGCGCGAAAGCCACGTGCACGACGTGACGATCACCAAAGAAGCGCCGAACTACCGAGGCGGCTGATGATCGACATCCATGCCGACCGGCTGCTGATCCTCGATTTCGGGTCGCAATACACGCAGCTGATCGCGCGCCGGGTGCGCGAGATCGGCGTGTATTGCGAGATCCGGGGATGGGACGTCGATCCGGCCGAGATCCGGCGCTTCGCGCCGAAGGGACTGATCCTGTCGGGTGGCCCGGAATCGGTCTACGAGGTCAATGGGCCGTCCGCGCCGCGCGAGGCGTTCGAGCTCGGCGTGCCGGTGCTCGGGATCTGCTACGGCATGCAAACGATGGCGGCGCAGCTCGGCGGACGGGTGGAGTCCGCCGCGCACCGGGAATTCGGTTACGCGCAGGTCCGCCCCGCCGCGGGCTCCCGCCTGCTCGACGGTCTCGAGGACGCGCGCGATGGAGCCGGTGCGCGGCTGCTCGACGTGTGGATGAGTCACGGTGACCGCGTCGCCGCGCTGCCACCCGGATTCCGCGCGATCGCCTCGACCGACAGCGCGCCGTTCGCGGCGATGGCGGACGAGTCGCGCGGCTGGTACGGGCTGCAGTTCCATCCGGAAGTCACGCACACGCTGCAGGGCGGAGAGATCCTGCGCCGGTTCGCGCGCGAGATCGCCGGCTGCGAGGCGAACTGGTCGACCCCCTCGATCGTCGAAGACAGCATCGCCCGCATCCGCGCCACGGTTGGCGCCGATCGGGTGCTGCTCGGCCTGTCGGGCGGCGTCGATTCCTCGGTGCTCGCCGCACTCCTGCACCGCGCGATCGGCCGACAGCTGACCGCGGTGTTCGTCGATCATGGCCTGCTGCGCCTCGGCGAGGGCGATCAAGTGATGGCGACGTTCGCCGAGCACATGGGAATCGACGTGGTCCGCGTCGACGCCGAGGAACGCTTCTTCGCGGCGCTCGCCGGCGAGGCCGACCCGGAGACCAAGCGCAAGATCATCGGCCGCGTGTTCGTCGAGGTGTTCGAGGAAGAGGCGGCGAAGCTCGAGGACGTGCGCTGGCTCGCGCAGGGGACGATCTATCCGGACGTGATCGAGTCGGCCGGCGCCAGGACCGGCAAGGCGCACGTGATCAAGTCGCACCACAATGTCGGCGGCCTGCCGGAGCGGATGAAACTCAAGCTCCTCGAACCGTTGCGCGAGCTGTTCAAGGACGAGGTCCGCCGCCTCGGCGAACAACTCGACCTGCCGCACGAGATGGTCTACCGGCACCCGTTCCCGGGGCCAGGGCTCGGCGTGCGTATCCTCGGCGAGGTTCGCAAATCCCAGGCCGACCTCTTGCGGCGGGCCGACGCGATCTTCATCGAGGAGCTGCGTCGCCAGGGCCTGTACGATCAGGTCAGCCAGGCGTTCGCGGTGTTCCTGCCGGTGCGCTCGGTCGGCGTGATGGGCGACGGACGCCGCTACGATCCGGTGATCGCGCTGCGCGCGGTCGAGACGGTGGATTTCATGACCGCGCGCTGGGCGCGGCTGCCCTACGAGTTCCTCGACCACGTCGTGCACCGGATCGTGAACGAGGTCCCGGGCATCTCGCGGGTCGTCTACGACGTCTCCGGCAAGCCGCCGGCGACGATCGAGTGGGAGTGAGGGGCCCCTCTCACTGAGTGTGGCACGGGCCGGCGACGCGGTGAAGCGGGAGATTGGGGGCAAAGGTGGCAAATACCCCAGTCGGCCAGAAACGGTCTGATGGCGGGGAATTGCCAACCCCAGGGCAGGACGCTCAGACTTTATCGTGTTCCGGATGCGCCAGGAGGCATCCCGACGCCATCCGTTCGCGAATATTCATGTTGCGCAGTAGCGCTGGCGTGCTCGGTGTTTACGGGCGCGGCCGTCGGGGCACCGCCAATTCAATCCTCGGCGGAATTGTCCGCGGCGCAAATTGATCAACGCGTCGTGTCCTCACTGCCTGCACTGAATGGGGAGAGCGCGAACGTCGTTGCGCATCTCGATCTGACTCCCTGTCAACGCCGAAGTAATAGTGGACCACCTTTGATCCAGCTGTCGAGCAAGCGGACCTCACGAGAGATCGCCTTGCGCGATGCAGCGGACTGTCCACGCGGATGTTTTCGGAGCGAGAAACGTACAGGAGGCGACAGACGCCGGCGGCCTCGGCCGCGTCGATCAAGTCCAGCGTTCCCGTCAGATCGATCCTGCGCAGCCCGTCGTCCAAAGCCGCCGGCATCGGCGTCGCGCCCCAAATCAAGGGATGCACGCCCACCCCGCGCCAGCGCAGCCACGGGATATCCCCTGTCCGCGAGCGTCCTGGCCACCGCCCGCCGACGCGACCCATGGCGCCGAGTCATGGCGAGGACAGCCGGGAGCCGTCGAGTGCCGCTCGGATCCGGCCGCGCGGCATCGCGCACGCCGCCGATCGGCCGTCCGCAGCGGCATTCGGCAGATCGATTTGCCTGAAGAGGCTCGCGGACGCTAAGCTTGCGCCCCCGTAAGGCTGGTTACACGAATCGGCTTGATCCGGATCGGGGGATTGAGACTCCTCGTTGCGGGTCGTGCCGACCAACCCTTTGCCTGCTGCCGAGCGATCTGCGGCACCGTGAACCGGCGTTTCATCAACCTCCCGCTGCAGGGCCGTAAGCGCGCGATCCCGGCAGAGCCGCGCGCTCAGCCTCGACATCATCCATGCTTGCCACTTCCAATCTCGCGATCCAATTCGGCGCCAAGCCGCTTTTCGAACAAGTCACCGTCAAGTTCAGCGACGGCAACCGCTACGGCCTGATCGGCGCGAACGGGAGCGGCAAATCGACGCTCATGAAAGCCCTGAGCGGTGAGCTCGAGCCAAGCGCCGGCGACGTCATGCTGCAAGCGGGCATGCGCCTCGGCAAGCTCAATCAGAACCAGTTCGCGTACGAGGACGAGCGCCCGCTCGACGTGGTGATGCAGGGCCACATGCCGATGTGGCGGGCAATGACGGAGCGCGACCGCATCTATGCCGACCCGAACGCCACCGACGAGGACTACATGCGGGCGGCGGAGCTCGAGGTACAGTTCGGTGAATACGGCGGCTACGACGCCGAGGCACGCGCCGGCAGCATCCTGGCCGCGGCGGGGATCGACGAGTCCCTGCACCGCCGCAGCATGCGCGAAGTCGCGCCCGGCCTGAAGCTGCGCGTGCTGCTCGCACAGGCGCTGTTCTCGAAGCCGGACGTGCTGCTGCTGGACGAGCCGACCAACAACCTGGACATCCACTCGATCCGCTGGCTCGAGGGTATGCTCAACGACTACGACGCCACCATGGTCATCATCAGCCATGACCGTCACTTCCTGAACCAGGTGTGCACGCACATCGCGGACCTCGATTATCAGCAGGTGAAGATCTATCCCGGCAACTACGACGACTTCATGTTGGCGTCCGTACAAGCGCGCGCGCGGGCGGAGTCCGCCAATGCCAAGGCCCGGGAACAGATCGCGGATCTGCAGGAGTTCGTTCGCCGCTTTTCCGCCAACGCCTCCAAGGCGCGCCAAGCCACCTCGCGGCGCAAGCAGATCGAGAAGATCAAGATCGAAGAGATTCGACCCTCATCTCGCCAGAACCCGTATATTCGCTTCGAGCAAGCGAGAAAGCTGTACCGCTCGGCGGTGTCCGTGGACGAGCTCACCTACCGTTATCCGGGTTCGGATGTCGATGTCCTGCGCGCCGTCAGCTTCGAGGTCGACGCCGGCGAGCGGATCGCGATCATCGGCCCCAACGGTATCGGCAAGACGACGCTGATGCGTTGCCTGGCGGGCGAACTCTCGCCCTCGGCGGGCAGGATCGCCTGGGTCGAAAATGCCCAGGTCGGCTACATGCCGCAAGATCCGCAGGAGGAGTTCGCCGAGAAGATAGACCTGTTCACCTGGATGTCGACCTGGACCGGCAAGGCGGACGACGATCAGATCGTGCGTGCCACTCTGGGCCGGCTCCTGTTCTCCGGCGACGAGACCCGCAAATCGGTCAAGGTTCTCTCCGGCGGCGAAAAGGGCCGCATGATCTACGGCAAGCTGATGCTCACCCGGCCCAACGTGATGCTGATGGATGAGCCGACGAATCACATGGACATGGAGACGATCGAGTCCCTGCAAATCGGCCTCGAGCGCTATCCGGGCACGCTCGTGTTCGTCTCCCACGACCGGGAGTTCGTCGGCAGCCTCGCGACGCGAATCATCGAACTGCGGACCGACGGAGACGTGGTCGATTTCAAGGGCACGTACGACGAGTATCTCCACGCGCAGGGAATCGGGACATGAGGACGCCCGGGAGCGTGACGGGGCCGGCGCGATGCCATCATCGAAGTCTCACAAACGTTCAGGCGTGGCCGTAGTAGATTCCGTTCGGGGGAGCGACCGAATTTCGCGGCCGCCGGGGGAGGGCCGTTCGTGAGCGATGCACCGTCGACATTGCCCGAAGCGGTCGTTCGAGATCTGCGGCGAGCCCTGCGGGGCGCGCTGCTGCTCCCGGACGATCCGGCGTACGCGCGCACGCGGCGCGTCTGGAATGCCGCGATCGACCGCAGGCCGGCCGCGATCGCGGTATGCGCCGACGCCGAGGACGTCGCGCACGCGCTGCGCGTGACGTCGGATCATGGCCTGCCGGTCACCGTGCGTGGTGGCGGTCACAACGTCGCCGGCCGCGCGGTCGCCGACGGCGTACTGATGGTCGACTTGGCGGGCCTGCGCGGCGTGAGCGTGAACCCTGCGGTCGCCGTGGCGAGCGTGCAGGGCGGTGCGCTTTGGCACGACGTCGACGTCGCCACCGCGCGGCACGGCCTTGCCACGACCGGCGGGCTGGTGTCGAGCACCGGCGTCGGCGGCTTCACGCTCGGCGGGGGCACCGGTTGGCTGATGCGCCGTCACGGTCTCGCGATCGACAACCTGGTCGCCGCGAACGTCGTCCTCGCCGATGGGCGTTTGGTGCGCTGCGACGCCGATGAGCACGCCGACCTGTTCTGGGGGTTGCGCGGTGGCGCCGGCGGCTTCGGCGCCGTCACGAGCTTCGATTTTCGTCTCCATCCGCTGCGCCAGGTGCTCGCCGGCGTCGTGATTCGTCCGCCGGCCGAGGCGGCGACCGCGATCCGCTTGTTTGGCGATTTCGCCGCGGATGCGCCGGACGCGTTCTGCGGCATGCTCGTGCTCGCGCACGCGCCGCCGTTGCCGTTCCTGGATGCGGCCTGGCATGGTCGCCCGGTCGTGATCACTGCCTTGTGCTGGGCTGGAGACCTCGCGGCGGGCGAACGTGCGATCGAACCATTGCGAGCATTCGGCGCCCCGCTCGCGGACCACGTCGGACCAATGCCCTATCTGCAGTGGCAGCACCTGCAAGACGGCGGCGCGCCGCTCGGCCGCTGCCAGTATTGGAAGACCGCGAGTTTCGCCGGCCTGACGGATGCGCTCGTCGGCAGGCTCGCCGACGCGGCGACCGCGCTACCGACGCCGCAGAGCGAGCTACATTTGCAGCATCTCGGCGGCGCGGTCGGCCGAGGACCGCCGGACCAAACCTCGTTCGCGCAGCGGCAAACCGCGTTCTTCGTGAACATGATCGGCGTGACGCCGTGGCCGGAGGAGCTGCCGGCGTTGCGCGAGCGGACGCGGGCGATGTACCGGCGACTCGCGTCCGAGCCGTTGCCGCGACAGCTGCCGAACTTCTGCGACGGCGACGACGGCGACGCCGCGCTCGTCGTCGGCGATGCCATCGGCGAGCGGCTTGCGGCACTGCGGCGGCGCTACGATCCGTCCGCGCGATTCGCCGTGCGCTGAGCCGATTCGCCGTTGGCGGTCGCGATTCGCGTCAGCAGCGTTCTCGCCACCTCCGCGGCCTCCTCTTGCCTGAGCGCTGCGCCCGCGGTCCATTCCGCCGCGTAGCTCTCGGGGGAGAGCATCGCGCGCAGTTCGGCCAACGTCCGCGCGTGGTGCTCGCGCCAGAAGTTGAACAGCGGCACTTCGGTACGCTCGCGGATCCGTTGCGCGGCGGCGAGCAAGCGAACCGCGGGCACGGGCTCTCGCCGCGCGCAGGCGAGATAGGCGCAGCCCTCGATCGACCCGGCGACGCCTCGCAGATTGGCGACGCCGCTGCTCAGACGCATCGCGCGAAGCCATTCGCTCGCGGCGGCGGGCCGATCGCCGAGTTCGAACTGCGCGAGGCCGGCATACATCCGGATGAAGTGGTGCTGGTGCGGGTCGGAGCCCAGCCCGCAAGCCGTCGTCAATTGCGCGAGCGCATCGGCGGCCTCGCCCCGGCTCAACAGGATCCAGCCGCGGGCGAGGCCGGCGAGGCCGCCGAGCAGTCCGTCACCGTGTTCGCGGTAGCGCCGTTCCGTGATCGCCGCGTGCGACTCGGCTTCGTGCGAGCGCCCCCAGTTCGCGAGCGCCAAGGCGAAATATCCGTGCGCGTAGCCTTCGCACCACCAATCGCCGTGCCGCGCCGCAATCCGCGCAGCCTCCGGCAGCAGCGACTCGACCGATTCCTGCGCGACCGCCATGTGCATCAGCACGATCGCGTAGCCGAGCAGACTGCGAGCCAAGTCCGGCGTTTCGTCCGAACCATTGCCTGCGAGCACGCGTTCGCACCAGTGCCTGTACAACGTATAGTTGCCGTGAATCTTGCCGTACAACGTCAGCGAGCCGACGATCGCGAGCGCCGCGGGCCGCAATGCCGGCGTGGACAGTGCGGTCGCGAGCGCCGCGCCGATGTTGCCCTCGTCGAACACCAGCTGCGGCAGGCGATCAGCCACCCGTTCGCAACGAAGATCGGCCTCGGCGGCCCGGCACATCGCGACGACCGCGTGCAGATGCGCGAGACGGGCGGCCGACTCCTCGGCCGTTTCGCGGAGCCGCGCTTGCGCGTATTCGCGCACCGTCTCGAGCAGACGGTAGCGGGGCGGCGAGGAGTTCGGAATGACCGCGACCAGCGACCGTCCGACGAGTCCCGAGAGCAGATCGACGGTCTCCGGACCGCCGTGACCGAGCGATTCGCCGAGGCTCACGGCGGTCTCCATCGACCAGCTGCGCACGAACAGGCTGCATCGATCGAGCAGTCTCTGCTCGTCGACCGAGAGCAACGTATAGCTCCATTCGAGCAGACTGAGCAGACTACGATGCCTCCGATCGCGACCCGCGGCGTCGTTGCCGAGAAAGCGAAATCGCTGATCGAGCCTGTCGAGCACCTGCTTCGCCGACAGCAATGCGAACCGGGTCGCCGCGAGCTCGAGTGCGAGCGGCATGCCGTCCAACCGGCGGCATATCTCCGCGACATCGCCCATGTTGTCCGCCGCAAGGTCGAAATCCGGAGCGACCGCGCGGATCCGTGTGATCAACATCTGCACCGCCGGCGAGCGGCTCACCACGTCGAGGTCGGCGGTCTCTCCGTCCCCGAGGGGCGGCAGCGCCAGCGGCGGCATGCGCAGGAGCCGCTCATCGGCGAAGCCGAGCGGCTCCTGCGAAGTCGCTAGGAACTTGAGGTCGGTGGTCGCGCGCAGCAACCTCACCACCCGCTCGCCGATCTGACCGGAAATGCGATCGCAATTGTCGAGAACGACCAACGCCCGGCGCGACTCCAGCACCGCGCACACCTTGCCGAGCAGCGACTCCTCCAGGGTCGAGCGCACCGCGAGCGTCGACGCGAAAGCTTCGAGCCAGGCGTCGCCGTGCGGCACGTCGACCAGATCGAAGAACCACACGCCGTCGGGGAATTCGGGTGCGATGCGGCGCGCGGCCTCGAGCGCGCACTGCGTCTTGCCCATCCCGCCGCTGCCGATCACGGTCACCTCGCGGCTCTCCGCGAGCCGGTCGGCAATCGCGGCGAGCTCGGTCTCGCGACCGATCAGCGGCGCGATCCGCGCCGGCACGCGCGCGACCGGCGGCGGCGCGAATCGAGCCGCGACGCGCGGCGCGAGCGGCTCGATCGGCCCGACGTAGCGGTAGCCGGCACCGTGAACGGTCTGGATGAAACGAGGGTCGTCGACGTCGTCGCCGAACGCGCGGCGCGCGAGCGCGATCGTGCGATTGAGCGTCGAGGGAGTCACGTAGCGATGACCCCAGACCGCGTCGAGCAACTCGTGACGCGCTACCAGCGTTCCCGGCTTTCGAAGCAGTTGCGCGATCACCGCGAACACGCGGGGCTCGAGCGCGACCTCTCGCCCGTCGTCCAGGAATCGCCGGTCCGCGACGTCGATCTCGAATCGATCGCAACGAAAACTGGTCGGTTCCACGCTGCCGTGCTCCCCCGAGGCGCCGGTCGCTCGGGTTCGATCCTACACCGGCAGCACGTGTTCGGGGGGGCGGCGCTGACCGGCCTGCGCAGCCCGGGACGTCGGGTGCGCAGACCGGCCTTCGGCAGCGGATTCAGTTCGCAGTGAGGCGCGTCGCGGTCACCGTGCCGGTGATCCGAACGGCGACCGCGTTCTCGTCGAACTCGTGTCCCGGCGTGATCGTGGCGACATATTGCGTCAGCGTGAACTTGCCGGCGTAGTGGTTGCCGGTCGGATCCACGGTGACCAGGAATTGGATCTGGGCCGGCCCCACATAGCTGCCGCCGCCCCACGCGATTGCGATGTGGTTGAGCCGGAAGGTCGCCGGGCCTACTTGCTTCCAGACGCCCTGGCAAAAGTCGCCGTCGGCCGGATTGCGAGCCCCGGAGTTCATGATCTCCGTATGGTCCGAGTGCCACGCGGTCACGCCGAAATCGACCACCGCACCGTCCGGCATCGGGTTCGTGTTCGTCGCAGTGCTCTTCGCGAGCATCTCGAATTTCCACAGACCGACGATCGCGGCCCCGTCCCGGTCGTCGACGAGTTGCAGCAGCGATCCGGGCGAGCCCGAGTCGGTCCGATAGACCGCGGGCAGGAACGACGCGCCGCCAGAGGCTCGGCCCGAGGGACCGGGCATCGAGCATGCGGCGCGCGCGGATCGCGCGCCCCCGAACGCGAGGAGTGACAGCGAGGCCGCGGCGATCAGCAGACCGGACCGCCAGGATCGTGATGGTGTGCGCATGAGTGTCTCCCGAAGTGATATCGTGCTTTTCATTCCGAGGCAAAACCGCCGTCGGGCGGTGCTCTGCCCGGGATGGAAGTTACGTCCGGTCCGGTGGCGCGGGGAGCGGGAATCCGTGATGGTTTCGTGAGGATCGATCGCGGCCGGGGTTCGATTCGACGCGACGGATTTGATTGAATTCCGAGGGGGGAGGGCGCCTGCTGGAGAAGAGGATGCGCCATTCGGACGCGTTGCACGGAACCCGGGTGCTGCAAGCCCGCACGGACGCCGCGCGCGCGGCGCGTCCGGCATGAGCGCACGGAAAGATCTGCCACAGGAGGGCGAACCGGGGGTCCCGATGCCTCGCGGACGATCGGTTCCGCCCGCTTGGCTGCTGGCGCTGCCGATGCTCTCGTTCGGCATGACGATCGGCTTCGTGATCGTCACGCTGCCGCAGATGCTCGCAGCCCAGGGCATCCCCGGCGGGCGCATCGCGGTCTTGGTGGCCGTCGTCACGACGCCGACGTTTTGGGGCTTTCTGTTCGCACCGATTCTCGACGTCCGGTTTCGCCGCCGCACCTATGCCGGAATCTTCGCGGTGGTGGCGAGTGCGGCGACCGCATTGGCCGTGCTTCATCACTCGAGGCTTGCCGCAGTCGAAGCCCTCATGCTCGTCGGCGTTGCGGCGATCGGCAAGTACGGCGAAGCGATCGGGGGTTGGACCGGCAGTTTGGTGGATCCGGCGCACAACACGCGCCTCGGTGCCTGGATCACCGCCTGCAACATCGGCGGCGGCGGCGCCGGCATCCTGTTCTCGGGCTACGTGACGCAACGCTTCGCGCCGCAAACGGCGGCGGCTCTGATCTTCGTGGTCCTGCTCGCGCCGCTCGCGGTATTTCCGCTGATCCCGGCGCCCGCACCGGACGCTACGCTCGCCAGCGAGAGCTTCGGCCGCTTCGCCCGCGAAGTCGCATCGCTGCTGAGGCGTCGCGAGGTGTTGATCGCATTGGCGCTGTTCACGCTGCCCTCTGCGTCCTTTTCCCTCACCAACGTGCTCGGCGGTTGGGGCTCGGGCTTTCACGCCGATCCCGCGTTGGTCAGTCTCCTCGGCGGTGCCGGCAGCGTCGTCGCGGGGATCGTGGGTTGCTCTCTCGTCCCGTCGATCGCCCGGCGCGTGCCGCTGCGCCCGCTGTACCTGTCGATCGGTCTCGTCGGGGCGGCGTTCACGCTTGGCTTGCTGCTCCTGCCGCACACACCGTGGACCTATGGGGTGGCGTTCGTCGGCGAGAACGTCTTTCAGGCCGCCGCGATCAGCGTCGCCACGGCGATCGCGTTCGAGATCATCGGGCCTGGCAATCCGCTCGCCGCGACGATCTACGCGCTGCTATTGTCCGCGGGGAACCTGCCGATCGACTACATGGAAATCGTCGACGGCCGGGGTTACGTGTGGCGCGGCGTCGGCGGCGCGTTCCTTGCGGACGCCGTGGTCAGCGGCGGCGCCTGCGTCGTGCTCGTGATCGTGCTGCGCCGGCGGATATTCCGGACAGGCACCTCGGTGCTCGCGCGCCAGGGCGCATCGGCCACGCGTTAGAACGGCGCGGCCCGGTACACCGTCTTGCCGCCGACCATCGTCAGCAGCACCTTCGTGTCCTCGATCCGATCGACCGGGGTCTTGAACAGATTCCGATCGAGCACGATCAGATCCGCGAGCTTGCCTTTCTCCAGCGACCCGATCGATTTTTCGCTGTGCAGCGCATACGCGCCGTTGATCGTCAGGAAGCGGATGCCGTCCTTCAGCGGCACGAGCGGTACGGTGCCGAATCGGCCCTGGTACTTGGGTCCGAGGTGCTTCCAGAACTGCCAATCGCCCTCACGGGTCACCAGTACCTGCAGATCGAACCAGGTTTCCAGCGGATCCACGGGCCAGTCGCTGCCCTGCGCGACCGGAACGCCGATCTGGTCGAAGTACCCTTCGGGCTCCTGGCGATTGCTGCGAGCCATCCCGATGTAGGGCTGCGAGGTGTCGAGGGAGTCCGGGCCCGGCTTCGCCCACTGGAATGCCATGTCGGGAATCACGTTCAATTCCTTGAAGCGGGGAATGTCCGAGGGCGCGACGATCTCGGCGTGAGCGATTTCGAGTCGCACGTCCCGGCCGTGCAAGTGCTGCCGCACGTACGCATAGGCATTGAGTGTATGACGGATCGCACGATCGCCGATCGCGTGCACTTCGGGTTCGATGCCGGCATTCGCGAGTGCGAGCAGGATGCGTTCGAACGGCTTCGCCGGCGTGTAGGGCGCTGGCCCGCTCCAGGTCCCGGGCACCCAGTCCGGCTTCGCCTTCGTGCCCTTGTTCACGAAGTACGGGCTCAGCAGGCTCGCGCTCTCGGCCGGCACCTGCTGGACACCGTCCTGGAAGAGCTCGCCCGCGTTGCGGACCCAGAGGTTCGGTTCCGGTCCGATCGCTCCGGTGTCGAATTCAGCCTTGAGCGCGAGGATGTGCCGGACCGGCACCTGCGGATCGCCGACCATTGCGTTGGGTGATATGTCGGGCGCCATGTAGGCTCGGGCGGTCAGCAGGCCGTCCTTGCGCAAGGTCGCGAACGCCTGGATGTCGGCACGAGTGGCAATCTGCAGCATGAAGGCGGTCTCGCCCTGCTGACGGAAAGCGGCCAGCGCGGCCTTGGCCGCGTCCCGGATATCGCGGGCGGTGAGCGGTGGGATCGCCTTGTCGATCAGCGTCTGAGCCGCATCGTCGAACGTACCGGTCGGTGCGCCGGAGGCATCGCGATCGATGTGACCTGCCCGCGGATCCGGTGTGTCGCGCGTGATGCCGGCCAATGCGATCGCCCGCGAGTTCGCGAGCGTCGTGTGCCCGAAAGACGACTGGACGATGATGGGTCGGCGAGTCTTCAGGACGTCGAGATCGCCCTTGGTGACCCTGACGCCCGCGGGCTGCATCGCTTCCTGATACCAGTTCCACACCCGCAGATAGGTGTTCGGCTCCTGCGAGCGCGTCTTGTCGAGACAGGCCTGGATCGCATGCTGCATCTGGGGGATCGTCAGCTGCGCATAGTGCAGGTCGCAACCGTTCAGTTCCTGGCCGGCGAAAATCGCATGATTATGGGCATCGATGATCCCGGGCATCACCATCCGGCCGTGCAGGTCGACGAGCTTCGTGTGCTGGCCGACGTACGCCCGTACGCCCTCGTTGGTCCCGACGTAGACGATGGTGCCGCCGCGGATCGCGATCGCCTGCCGAACGCTGTTCTGCGGGTCCACCGTGTAGATGAAGCCGTGGTCGAATACCGTGTCCGCCGGTGCGACGCCCGCGGCCGGCGCAGCGACCACCGGAGTGATCGCGCTCAGGATCGCCGCGGCGATCAATCCACCGATCACCGCGCGGGCGCAGGTCAGCGGTTCGCGACCGCGATTGGAGTCGTTCATGGTGCCAGCATCCCCCCGGTCGTCGCCAGGATATTGTCGTTGGGCCGGTGCATTCTACGCGATGGCGGGCCGGTGTCGGGGAATTCCCGGTGTTGTGATAAGTTGCAGGCTGCGTCGCGGAGAATCGGCATGCCGGTAGCGATCGTGGTCGTCTATGCCTGTCTCACGATCGTCGAGATCGCGGTCGTCATCGCATGGGTTTCCGCCACCCGGCGGCACCACTGGCCGGTACGCCCGGCCGCGAGCGACCTGTGGATCGGCGGCGTCACCAGCTTTCTCGACACCCTCGGCATCGGCAATTACGCGCAGATCACCGCGGCCTTCAAACTGCGCGGCCACCCGCCGGACGAATTGATCCCGGGTACGCTGAACGTCGGCAATTCGGTCGGAATCCTGTTGAGTTCGGCGCTGTTCATCAGCGTCGTCCCGGTCGAACCCGTGCTGCTGATGGCGATGGTCATCGCCTCCAGCGTCGGCGCCTGGATCGGTGCCGGGATCGTGAGCCGCATGCCGCGGCGGGCGATCCAGATCTTCATGGGAATCGCGCTGCTGCTCGCCGCCGGTTTCTTCACGATGACGAACCTCGGCATCGTTCCGCCGACCGGCGTCGCGATGGGTCTGCAGGGCTGGAAGTTCGTGGTGGCGGTCGGCGCCAATTTCGTGCTTGGCGCGCTGATGTGCGCAGGGATCGGCAATTACGCGCCTTCGATGGCGCTGCTCGCGCTGCTCGGGATGAATCCGATCGCGGCGTATCCGATCATGATCGCGAGCGACGGGGTATTGATCCCGGTCGCGAGTCTCGGATTCATCCGCTCGGGCCGATTCGCCCCGGCGGTCGCGGTCGGGCTCACGCTCGGAGGGTTCGTCGGCGTGCTCGCCGCATTCCCGCTGGTCAAGATGCTCAGCGATCACCTGACGCTGATGCGCTGGGCGGTCACCGGCGTGATCGCGTACGCCGCCCTTGCGATGCTGCGCTCGGCGTGGGGACCGGGTGAGGTCGCGCGGACGCCGAACGCAGCCGCCTGAGGACGGCGACCCAGCGCCCGGTCGTCCGGAGGAGCGAGGATGCCGTATCGAGACAACGCGCATTTGCCGCCGTCGGTTCGCGGCCACCTTCCGGAGCATGCGCAGTCGATCTACCGCGAGGCCTTCAACCACGCCTTCGAAGCGCACGCGGGCGATCCGCGACAAGAGGAGGCCGCGCACCGGATCGCCTGGGCGGCGGTCAAGAGGCACTACGTCAAGGCTGGAGATCGTTGGCGCGAGCGCGATTGATCCACGCGGGCAGGCTACGCATGTTCTCGTATTGCCCGGTGCCTGCGGAGGCCTACGATGTCCGGACGCGGTGCGCAGGAGGTCCTCATGGCCGGTCTCTACCAGAAGATCTTGGTGCCGATCGACGGCAGTGAAACCGCGACCGCCGGGTTGCAGCACGCGTTGCGGCTCGGAAAGGATCAAGGGGCGAGTCTGTGCCTGCTGCACGTCGTCCACGACTACCTGGAACAGGACGGCTTGCGCGGCACCGTCCGCTCGGAAGACCTGTTGCGTGCGCTGCGTGCCCGCGGGGAGCAGATCCTGAGAGATGCCGCGACCCGCGCCGGTGCGGCCGGCGTCGCCGCGCGCACCGATACGATCGAGATCGCGACCGGACCGGTCGGCGAAGCGATCGTGGCGTACTTGAAGGTCTGGCCGGCGGATCTGATCGTTCTCGGCACGCACGGTCGCCGGGGCTTGCGTCGGCTCGTGCTCGGCAGTGATGCCGAATACGTCGTGCGGAGCACGCCGGTGCCGGTGCTGCTGATTCGCGGGCCGGGTCCCCACTGATCCGTGCGCGCCGCGCTGCGCGCGCCGCTCCTCCACCGCGTCGATTGCTGCGAAGCGGATGCGTTCCGACCGGCCGTCCGGCGGTACAATCCTGCCTCGTTCGCCGAGTGGAAACGATCGAGGTTCACGAAGTCATGATGAAGACACGCCAATTGGGGTCATCGGGTCTCGCCGTCACGGCGCTCGGACTCGGGTGCATGGGGATGTCCGAGTTCTACGGGACCGCCGACGACCGGGAATCCACGGAGACCATTCACCGGGCGCTCGAACTCGGCAATCGATTCTTCGACACCGCCGACATGTACGGCGTCGGCCGCAACGAGACGTTGGTCGGTCGCGCGCTTCGCGGCCGACGCGACGAGGTCGTGATCGCGACGAAATTCGGCAACATGCGGGGCCCGAACGGCGAGTTCCTCGGCGTGAACGGCCGTCCGGAGTACGTGAAGCAGGCTTGCGACGCCAGTCTGGCGCGCCTCGGGGTATCGCACATCGATCTGTACTATCAACACCGGGTCGATCCGAACACGCCGATCGAAGACACGGTCGGCGCGATGGCGGATCTCGTGCGTGAGGGCAAGGTGCGCTACCTCGGCTTGTCGGAAGCGGCACCGGCGACGATCCGCCGCGCGGCGCGGGTGCACCCGATCGCCGCGCTGCAAACGGAATACTCGCTGTGGTCGAGAGATCCGGAAGGCGAGATCCTCGCGACCTGCCGCGAGCTCGGGATCGGTTTCGTCGCGTACAGCCCGCTCGGCCGAGGGTTCCTCACCGGTCGATTCAAGACGTCGGACGACATCCCGGCCGACGACTGGCGCCGTCGGCATCCGCGTTTCGACGGCGAGAACTTCCAGCGCAACCTGCAGCTCGCCGACACCGTGAAGCACCTGGCAACCGAGATCGGCTGCAGTCCCGCGCAGGCCGCGCTCGCGTGGGTGCTGGCGCAGGGCGAGGACATCGTGCCGATCCCCGGAACCAAGCACATCCGGTATCTCGAGGACAACGTCGGCGCGCTACAGGTCGCGCTCTCGCGAGCGCAGCTCGAGCGATTGGATGCCGCGTTCCCGCCGGGCGTGACCGCGGGCCCGCGTTACCACGAGCAGGGGATGCGGTCGATCAACCGGTAACGGTCGGCGTTAGCCGGGCAGATAGGGGAACCAGTCCGCGCGCAGCCGCTCGCCCGGCCGCATCCCGTGTCCCGGGAAGGGCGGTGAGGTGCGCCCGGGCCGCTCGACGTAGCGGGCGTCGTCGCCGACCACGCGCAACGAGAACGCGCGCCGTCGGATCGCGCTGTGGTTGCCGCGTGCGCCGTGCAGGGTGCGATACGAGAACGCGACCGCGTCGCCGGGCTCCATCGGCCATTCGAGTACCGGCAGGCCCTGCGCGTCCGGGTCCGGTACCGGCAGGTAGTCGTCGACGTTCGGGTAGAAGTTCTGTTCCGACAGCCAGCGAGTCGGCAGCACGAGCTTCGGCCAGCGGTGGGATCCGGCGACGCAGCGCAGGCTCGCCTCGCGCACCGGATCGAGCGGCGTCCAGAAGCTCAGCGTCTGCTCGCCGTCGACGAAGTAGTACGGCGCATCCTGGTGCCACGGCGTCGCCTTCGAGGTTCCCGGTTCCTTCACGAGCACGTGGTCGTGGAACATCTGGACGCGTTCAGAGCGCATCAGTGCGGCGGCGACCGCGGCGATCCGCGGATCGCGGATCACGCGTTCGAACTCCGGGATCCGGGTCCAGTTGCAGTAGTCGTCGAAGAATCGGCCGCTCTCGCCGGGCTTGAGATTCTCCGCCGCGTACGGGCCGGGTTCCGCCATGTTGCGCTCGACGCCCGCGCGCAGGGCTTCCACCCACGGTGCGAACAGGCCGGGCAGCAGTGCGGCGCCGTCGCGCGCGAACGCGGTGACCTGCGCATCACTCACCAATGGTTCGACCCTCTGCTGGTTCATCGGTGCGGCTCCATCAGTCGGCGGCTGGTGTGCGTCGGGCGAGAGCGCCGAAGGCATCGAGCAGACGCTCGCGCCAGGCGTGCCCGGCGTTGCGTTCCGCGAGGAACCCCGCAGGGCTCGCGACGCGCGCCCATTGCAGCGCGCCGAACACCACGTAATCGGCGTACCCCGGATGCGCACCGCGCAGACCGGCTTGCGGCACGAGGCCGGTGTCGAGCGGGTTCACCCGTGAGATCGTACCGGCGCCGGTCATGAGAGGGGATGATAAAGGAACGCGATCGCAACACAAGCGAGCCCGGGCGGCGCTAAGATCGGCAGATGAGCGCACGATCGACCGCGGACAACCGGGACCAAATCGCGTACTGGAACGACGCCGCCGGGGCGACCTGGGCGAAACTGCAAATCGTGCTCGACCGTCAGGTCGAGCCACTCGGCCGGGAGGCGATCCGGCGGCTCGCCCCGCGCCCCGACGAACGGATTCTCGACCTCGGTTGCGGCTGCGGCCAGACCTCGCTCGAACTCGCGGCCGAGGTCGGACCCTCGGGCGCGGTGGTCGCGCTCGACGTGTCGCGCCCGATGCTCGCGGTCGCGCGCGCGCGCGCGCGACCCGTTCCCGGCGCCGCGATCGAGTTCCGCGAAGCCGATGCGCAGGTCGAGCCGTTCGCGCCGGCGGTCTTCGATGCGGCCTTTTCGCGTTTCGGTGTGATGTTCTTCGCCGATCCGGTCGCCGCGTTCGGCAATGTCCGGCGGGCATTGAAGCCCGCGGGCCGGCTCGCCTTCGTGTGCTGGCGCACTCTCGAGGAGAACGACTGGATGCGCGTTCCGCTGGAGGCCGCGCGAGGGCTGCTGCCGCCGCCGACACCCGTCGATCCGCAGGCGCCGGGGCCGTTCGCGTTCGCCGACGCGGCACGGGTGCGCCGAATCCTGGTCGATGCGGGGTTCGTGAATCCGAGGATCGAACCGTTCGACGCGCTGATCGGTGGAACGGGTCTCGACGAGACGGTGAGACTCCTGTGTCGCGTCGGCCCGCTCGGCGCCGCGATGCGTGAACGACCGGATCTGCTTCCCGCGGCCGCGGATGCGGTGCGTGCGGCATTGTCGCCGCGACTCGGCCCGGATGGGGTGCGCATGCGCGCAGCGGTCTGGATCGTCCAGGCCGCGAGCGGTCCCTGAGCGACGCCGTCGCCGATGACGGGAACGGACGTCGATTATCTGCGTCGTGCGCTCGAACTCGCGGCGCAAGGTGAGCGGGAAGGCGAGGTACCGGTCGGTGCGCTCGTCGTGATCGACGGGACGATCGTTGCCGAAGCCTGGAACCGGCCGATCGGCGCCTGCGATCCGACCGCGCACGCGGAAATCCTCGCACTGCGCGCGGCCGGCGCGGCGCGGCGAAATTACCGGCTGGAGCGCGCGACGCTGTACGTCACGCTCGAGCCTTGCGCGATGTGCGCCGGAGCGCTACTGAACGCGCGCGTCGCGCGGACGGTGTTCGGCGCCTGGGACCCGAAGGCGGGAGCCTGCGGCAGCGTGCTCGATCTGCCGCGCGAGCCGCGCCTGACGCACCGCATGGACGTGTTCGGTGGCGTGTGTGCGGACGAGTGCGCTGAGTTGCTGCGGCGGTTCTTCGCCGGGCGGCGGCGCTGAGGAGACCGCGGCCGCTCGCCGTCGCGGAGCGGGGGTTCGGTCGCGCGCGCTGAATCCGCGATGCGAGCTCAGCGACGCGGTGTTAGTTCAGCGACGCGGTGTTCGGGCCCCACGCCCACTCGAGCATGTCGAGATAGCCGCGCACGTTGTCGACGTAGCGCACCGGTTCCCAGCCGCGCGCGTAGCCATTCTGAGTCTGCGCGTACCAGCGCGGCTGCGACAGCAGCGGCAGGAATTCGCGCACGGCCTGCCAGGAGTCGGGATTGCGACCGGCGCGCTGTGCGAGCACTCGCGCGTCCTCGAGATGGCCGAAGCCGATGTTGTAGGCCGCGAGCGCGAACCACGTGCGATCCGGTTCCGGCACGTGCGCCGGGATCTTGTCGAGCACGCGCTTGAAGTAGCGGGCACCACCGAAGATGCTCTCGCGCGGATCGTTCGGATCGGCGACCTTGGATTCGCGCGCCGTATCGGGCGTCAACTGCATCAGTCCCTCGGCACCGGTCGGCGAGGTCGCGCGGGGATCCCAGCGCGATTCCTGGTACGCGATCGCGGCGAGCAAGCGCCAGTTCTCGTCGGTCGCGGCCGCCGCCTGCTCGAACCACTTCCGGTACGCGGGCAGCCGGCGCTGCATCTGACGCAGGAAATCCCGCGGACCGACGAAATCCATGCGCTCCGCACGCCCGTAGTAGCGCATCAGGATCGACGCGAGCTCGCCGCTCGAGCGCATCCGCGCGAAGTACGCGGATACCTCGCCGAGGAACTCCCGATGCCGCGCGCTCACGGCCCAAGCGAGCGCGCGCGTGTCCGGCAGGTCGAACGCGACGCGCAATTCCGGATGCACCGCATGCGCGAGCGCGTACTCGGCCGAGTCGGCGATCGTGTAGTCGATCGCTCCGTCGGCGACCTGATCGAGGAGCGCCTGGGTGTCGGTGCTCGCGTTCTCGATCCAGACCAGGTTCGGGATCCGGCGGCTCGCGTCGGCCAGGGTGTGCGCGTGCGCGCTGCCGGCGGCGACCTGCAGGTCGCCGTCGCCGAGGTCCGCGAGCGACGCGGGGCGCGGCTCGCCCCGGCGATAGATCAGGTGTTCATGGACCCGTTCGTACGGCGCCGCGAATGCGATCCCCGGGATCGGTGCGGCGGGCACCTTCAGCGCCGCGGCGGCGAGGTGCGCGCGTCCCGATTCGATCGCCGAATAGATGTCGGCGAAGCTCGCGACCGGGATGATCTCGAGTCGCACGCCGAGTTCGCGCGCAAAGCGTCGCGCGAACTCGTACTCCGGTCCGGCGAGCGTATCGTCGCTCCCGCGATAGAAGGAGAACGGCCCTGCCCGGGTGACGACGCGCAACTCCCCGAGCGCCCGGATCTGACCGATCAGATTCGGCACGGGCGCATAGGTCGCGAGCAGTGTCACCGCGGAGGCGGCGAGCGCGACCTTCGCGAGCGGCGCGAAGCGGTGTCGGAGGGTGCGGGTGGGAACGGTCACCGGGGGTTTGAGTCCGTGGCGCTCGACAGGTTCCGGGGTGGAGCAATTTACGAGCGAGTGCGCTAGAATAGCCGGTTCCGGGCCTCCGGTGAGCTATTTGACCGCAATCGCCGCGATTGCGGCTTGCCGGTGCGCGCGCTGATCGAATTCAAGTCAATCGGAGAGGTACCGAAGTGGTCATAACGGCGCCGACTCGAAATCGGATGGTCGGGTAATTCCGGCACGTGGGTTCGAATCCCACCCTCTCCGCCATTTCAGAACCGAACTGCGAACGCCGGGCGTAGCCGGCTTTACGCCGGCAGCGGCGGTCGGCGTCTGAAGCAGAATGCATTTCAAGTCGATGATGCGGCCCGTCGGCGACGTGCTCGGCCGCCACGAGAGGCTCTGCGCCAGGCGGCGTGGATCAGCAGGAAGATCGCCCCGCCGATCGCGCCGTACAAGTGCGCCTGGGGTACGACCTTGCCGCCGAGTCCACGGGTCTCGTCGGGGAGCGCGCCGGTCTTCAGGGTCCAGCCGATCACCGCGATCATCCCGAGGAGCAGCGCACCCGAGTACACGGGGCGCCGCGGCAACTCGGACAGCGCGCCGGCGCAGAAGAACCCGAACAGCACGCCCGAGATCCCGACGTACCAGGCGATCTGCGGGCTGAACGCCAGGAGTCCCGCGCCGACCGCGAGCGCGCTCACGAGCAGCACGCCGACCCAGGCGCGTTCGTCGAGCGCGTCGCGGTACAGCCCCCAGATCAGGAACAGGCCGAGCACGTCGCGGGATAGATGGACCCAGCCGAGGTGCACGAGGTTGCCGGTCAGCAGGCGCCATACCTCGCCGCGCAACACGGCCTGGCGTCGATATTGGAGCGCCGGCGCCCAGCCCGCCGCCTGGAACGTCGTGAGCGCCGCTGCGAGTGCGAGCGGCAGGCGCCAGCGGCGCAGGATCTGCCGACCGGACGCTGAGGTCATTTTGCCCACGGGTCCTTACGGTACCATGTCGGTCATGAACGTTGCGACGACCGAGACCCGACAGTACCGCTACTACGACTTCGTGATGGCGGCCTACGTGTGCGTGTTGCTGTGCTCGAACCTGATCGGGCCGGCCAAGGAGACCTCGGTGAACGTGCCGATCTTCGGCACCGTGACGTTCCTCGCGGGCGTGCTGTTCTTCCCGATCTCCTACATCTTCGGCGACATCCTGACCGAGGTGTACGGGTACGCGCGCGACCGGCGCGTCGTCTGGGCGGGCTTCGGCGCACTCGCGTTCGCGTCGCTGATGGCGACGATCGTCGTGCACCTGCCCCCGTCCGCGGCGGGCCGCGCGAACCAGGCGGCGCTGGTCGCCATCTTCGGCAATACACCGCGGATCGTCGCCGCGTCGATCATCGCGTTCCTCTGCGGCACGTTCGTGAACAGCTACGTGCTCGCGAAGATGAAGATCTGGACGCGCGGGCGCTGGCTGTGGACCCGGCTGGTCGGCTCGACGCTGTGCGGCGAGCTGGTCGACTCGGCGCTGTTCTACACGATCGCATTCTACGGGCGGATGTCGTGGCCGCACCTGCAGGGCTTGCTGTTCACGCAGTAC
>JAGWPU010000029.1 GCA_028870355.1 Gammaproteobacteria bacterium
CCTCGGTCAGGAAGCGGATGATGTTACGCGGTTTGACCTGGTAATCCGCCTCTTCCGTACCGGGACGAAACTTGACTTCCTTGACCTGTATCTGTTTCTGCTTGCGTTTCGCCGCGTGCGCCTTCTTGTTCTGCTCGAACAAGAACTTCCCGAAGTCCATCACCCGCACGACCGGCGGATCCGCCATCGGCGAGACCTCGACGAGGTCCAGAGACTGGGAACTGGCCATTTGCAGAGCTTCCGCTCGCGACATGACCCCGGCCTGACTCCCATCCGCTGCGATCACTCGCACCGAAGGGGCCGAGATCTCTTCATTGCGCCTTATGCGCTTCGACGTTGCGATACGCGATCCTCCAAAACAATTCGGCCGCGGCTCGCGACTTCCTCGACAAGCCCCGAGGCGAGTGCATCGACACTCATCGCCCCCAGGTCCTTGCCGCCACGCGTGCGCACGGCCAGAGTGCGCGCTTCCACTTCCCGATCACCCGCGACCAAGAGGTAGGGAACGCGCTGTAATGTGTGCTCGCGGATTTTAAAGCCTACTTTCTCGTTCCTCAAGTCCACTTCGACTCGAAGCCCCTGATTTTTTAGGTTTTCCGCAATTTCACGGCAATAATCCGCCTGCCGCTCGGTAATTCCGAGCACGACCGCCTGCACCGGCGCGAGCCACATCGGCAATTTGCCCGCGTGATGCTCGAGCAGAATCCCGGTGAAACGCTCGAGCGATCCGAACATGGCGCGATGCAACATCACCGGCGTGTGCTTCTGTCCGTCCTCGCCGACGAACGACGCGCCGAGGCGCAGCGGCAGGTTCAGATCGACCTGCAGCGTCCCGCATTGCCAGTCCCGGCCGATCGCGTCGCGTAGCACGAACTCGAGCTTCGGGCCGTAGAACGCCCCCTCCCCCGGATTCAAGGTCGTTTCGATCCCGGCCGCGCGCGCCGCCTCGGTGAGCGCCGCCTCGGCCTTGTCCCAGATCTCGTCGGAGCCGACCCGCTTCGCGGGTCGATCCGAAAACTTGATGCGCACGTCCTCGAAGCCGAAATCCCGGTAGATGCCGAGGATCAGCGCGGTCACCGCGACGGACTCCTCGGTGATCTGATCGGTGGTGCAGAAGATGTGCGCGTCGTCCTGCGTGAACGCCCGCACCCGCATCAGGCCGTGCAGCGCGCCGGACGGCTCGTAGCGATGCACTTTGCCGAACTCGGCGAGCCGCAGCGGCAGCTCGCGATAGCTGCGCAGCCCCTGCTTGAACACCTGCACGTGGCCCGGGCAATTCATCGGCTTGATCGCGAAGGTCCGCTCGTCCGGCGTCTTCGTCATGAACATGTTCTCGCCGAACTTCTCGATGTGCCCCGATTGCACCCACAGCTCGCGATCCATGATCTCCGGGGTGTTGATCTCGACGTAGCCGGCGGCGGTCTGCCGCTCGCGCATGTACGCGATCAAGGATTGAAAGAGCACCCAGCCCTTCGGATGCCAGAACACCGCCCCGGGCGCCTCCTCCTGCAGGTGGAACAGATCGAGTTCCTTGCCGATCCGCCGGTGATCGCGCTTTTCGGCCTCCTCGAGTCGCGTGAGGTACTCCTGCAGTTGCTTCGGGTTCGCCCACGCGGTCCCGTAGATCCGCTGGAGCATTTCGTTGCGCGAATCCCCGCGCCAGTACGCGCCGGCGACCTTCGTCAGCTTGAACGCCTTCAGCTTGCCGGTCGAAGGGACGTGCGGGCCGCGGCACAGGTCTTCCCATCGGCCCTGGCCGTACAGACTGATCGATTCGCCCGCGGGGATCGACGCGATGATCTCGGCCTTGTAGCGTTCGCCGAGGCCTTCGAAATGCCGCACGGCCACATCGCGTTCCATCACCCGCCGGTGGATCGGCAGGTCCTTCGCGGCGATCTCGGCCATCCGCCGCTCGATCGCCGCGAGATCCTCGGTCGAGAACGGCCGCTTGTACGCGAAGTCGTAATAGAAACCATCCTCGATCACCGGGCCGATCGTGACCTGCGCGTCCGGAAAGAGCTCCTGCACCGCGTTCGCGAGCAGGTGCGCGGTCGAGTGCCGGATGACCTCGAGCCCTTGCGGATCCTTGTCGGTCACGATCTCGACGCGGGCATCTCGCTCGACCGGGTGGGACAGGTCGACCAGGTGCCCGTCGACGCGACCCGCGAGTGCCGCTTTCGCGAGACCGGATCCAATCGCGGCCGCGATGTCGCCGACCGTAAGGGCAGCGTCGAACGACCGACGGCTACCGTCGGGGAGTGTGATGTCGGGCATAAGCGTGCAGTGTAGCAAAAACCGCCCCGATCGCCGGTGTCGCGGCCGGATCGTGGGCCCCCATCGACCGCCGTCGAGGGGCGGGAATGGTGCGCGCTAGTGGGATCGAACCACTGACCCCCACCATGTCAAGGTGATGCTCTACCGCTGAGCTAAGCGCGCATGGAGGGCGCGAACGATACCGGATTCGCGGCCCGTACCGCAACTTCAAGATCAGGCCACGGTCGCATCCGGCGCCTCAGGGCCGGTGATGCGGAACTTCGCGTCGCCGAGGGTGACGACGTCGCCGTCGCGCAGCGGCACGCGCAGGATCCGGCGGCCGTTCACGAAAGTCCCGTTCGTGCTGTTCAGATCCTCGAGCACCGCGCCCTCGCGATCGAGGTGGATCAGTGCATGCTGACGACTCACCGACGGGCCGTCGACGACGATCTCGCAGTCCGCCGCGCGGCCGATCCGCGTTCGCAACCCGAGCACGGCGGATCGCGGCTCGCCGGCATCCATCCGCTCGATCATCCAGACCGCAGCGACCAGGACCGGAACGTCCTGCTCCTCGCGGGAGGTCCCCTCGAGCGCCGCAAGACGCGCACTCATGCGCTCCGTCGCCGCGCGCAAGGTCGCGAGTTCCGCGATCAGTGCCGCGATCCGGTCCTCGCTCGCGTCGATCCGCGCGGTCGGCTCCGTGTCCGCGGTGCTCGCGGCAAAGCCCGGCCGCGGCGCCGACGCCGCACGCGCGGCGCCCGGCCCGGACCGGTGCGCCGCACCGTGCACGGTGTCACGTGCGACGTCGCGGGAATCACGCTCCTCGACCTCGGTCAGCACCGGTATCCCGTCGTCGCGATCCGCCTCGCCGGCCGGACCGATCGATTCGTCCCGCTCGCGCATCGCCAACCCTCTCCTCAGCCGACCCGGTCACGCGGCACGCCGAACGCCGCTTGCCGCAACGCGTGGATCTCGTCGCGGATTCTGGCCGCCTGCTCGAACTCGAGGTTGCGCGCGAGCTTCTGCATCTCGGCCTCCAGCTTCTTGATACGACGTGCCGCCTGCTCCGGCGGGAGCGCCGGGCCGCTCGGGCCGCGCGATTCCGCGGTACGCAGTTCCACCCCGCGCGCTCCCTCGATCGCGTCGCCGACCGCCTTCACGATCCCGCGCGGCACGATCCCGTGGACGCGGTTGTACTCGATCTGCCGCGCACGACGGCGATCGGTCTCGGCGAGCGCCCGCTCGATCGATCCGGTGCGCCGGTCGGCGTACAGGATCGCCTTGCCGGCGATGTTCCGCGCGGCCCGTCCGATCGTCTGGATCAGTGAGCCCTCGGAGCGCAGGAAACCTTCCTTGTCGGCGTCCAGGATCGCGACCAGGGACACTTCCGGCATGTCGAGGCCTTCGCGCAGCAGGTTGATCCCGACGACGACGTCGAACTTGCCGAGGCGCAGGTCGCGGATGATCTCGGATCGCTCGACGGTCTCGATGTCCGAGTGCAGGTAGCGCACCTTGACGCCGTGTTCGTCCAGGTACTCGGTCAGGTCCTCGGCCATCCGCTTGGTGAGCGTGGTCACCAGCACTCGCTCGTTGAGTGCGACCCGCGCGCGGATCTCCGACAGCAGGTCGTCGACCTGGGTGCGGACCGGACGCACCTCGACGACCGGATCGACCAGACCGGTCGGCCGGACCACCTGCTCGACGATGCGTCCCGAACGGCTGCGCTCGTACTCGCCCGGCGTCGCCGACACGTAGATCGTCTGTGGCGCGAGCCGGGTGAACTCGTCGAATCGCAGCGGCCGGTTGTCGAGCGCCGACGGCAGGCGAAATCCGTACTCGACCAGGGTTTCCTTGCGGGACCGGTCGCCCTTGTACATCGCGCCGAGCTGCGGCACGGTCTGGTGGCTCTCGTCGATCACGAGCAGCGCGCGGTCCGGCAGGTAATCGAACAGGCACGGCGGCGGCTCGCCGGCCGAGCGACCCGACAGGTAGCGCGAGTAGTTCTCGATCCCCGCGCAGTAGCCCACCTCGCGCATCATCTCGATGTCGAAGGTCGTGCGCTGCTGCAGGCGTTGCGCCTCGACGAGCTTGCCGGCCGAGTGCAGCTCCTGGAGGCGCGCCCGCAGTTCCTCGCGGATCTCCTCGACCGCCGCGTCGATCCGCTCCTTCGGCGTCACGTAGTGCGTCGACGGATAGATCGTGTAACGCGGGATCCGACGCAGCATCTCGCCGGTCAGTGGATCGAACGAACTCAGGCTCTCGACCTCGTCGTCGAACAGCTCGATCCGGACCGCCTCGCGCTCCGATTCCGCGGGAAACACGTCGATCACGTCGCCGCGGACCCGATAGGTTCCCTGCCGCAGATCCAGCTCGTTGCGGGTGTACTGCATGTCCGCGAGCCGGCGCAGGAGCTTGCGCTGGTCCACGCGATCGCCTCGCGACAGGTGCAGCACCATGCTGAGATAGGCCTGCGGGTCGCCGAGCCCGTAGATCGCGGACACGGTCGCGACGATGATCGAATCCGGCCGCTCGAGCAGCGCCTTGGTCGCCGACAGGCGCATCTGCTCGATGTGCTCGTTCACCGAGGCATCCTTCTCGATGAAGGTGTCCGACGCGGGCACGTACGCCTCGGGCTGGTAGTAGTCGTAGTAGGAAACGAAGTACTCGACCGCGTTGCGCGGGAAGAAGGCCTTGAATTCCCCGTAGAGCTGGGCGGCCAGGGTCTTGTTGTGCGCGAGCACGAGCGTCGGCCGCTGGACCCGCTGGATCACGTTCGCGATCGTGAAGGTCTTGCCCGAGCCGGTCACGCCGAGCAGCGTCTGATGCGCGAGCCCTTCGGTGAGGCCCTCGACGAGGTCGTCGATCGCCCGGGGCTGATCGCCCGCCGGCGGGTAGTCGGCACGCAGTTCGAACAGGGCTTCCATCGGGTCATTTTCGCACGGAACGCGCATTCGCACGGAACGCACGCGCCGCGGCGGCCTGGGCGCCCCCTGGGGGGGGCGCGCTGGCGAGGGACGGTGGTTTTTCGTACACTCCGGCGCCCGGTGAAACCCATTCAGGAAGCATTCCCTTGACCGTATCCCTGTCGCAGCGCGTGCAAAAGGTCAAACCCTCCCCCACCCTCGCCGTGACCGCGAGGGCCGCGAAGCTCAAAGCGGAGGGCAAGGACATCATCGGACTCGGCGCCGGCGAGCCGGACTTCGACACGCCCGCCCACATCGCCGAAGCCGGGATCGAGGCGATCCGCAAGGGCATCACCCGCTACACCGCGGTCGATGGCACGGTCGAGCTGAAAGATGCGATCGTCGCGAAGTTTCAGCGCGAGAACGGCCTGACCTACGATCGCAGCCAGATCATCGTGTCCTCCGGAGCGAAGCAGACCTGCTTCAACGTGTGCGCGGCGGTGCTCGATCCGGGCGACGAGTGTCTGATCCCGGCGCCGTACTGGGTTTCCTATCCCGATATGGCCCTGCTCGCGGACGGCGTCCCGGTCAGCCTCTACGCCGGCCCCGAACAAGGCTACAAGATCACCCCGGCCCAGCTCGCCGCGGCGATCACGCCGCGCAGCAAGTTGCTGTTCCTGAACAGCCCGTCGAACCCGACCGGCGCGGCCTACACGAAGACCGAGCTGCAGGCGCTCGGCGAGGTCCTCGCCGCGCATCCGCGGATCGTGATCGCCTCCGACGAGATGTACGAGCACATCTACTGGGCGCCCGAGCCGTTCACGAGCTTCGCAGCCGCGAATCCGCATCTCTGGAATCGCACCGTGACGATCAACGGCGTGTCGAAGGCGTACGCGATGACCGGCTGGCGCATCGGCTATTGCGGCGCGCCGCGCGAGCTCGTCACCGCGATGAGCACGGTGCAGGGGCAGTCGACGTCGAACGCGTCCAGCATCTCGCAACGCGCCGCGACGGTCGCTCTGAACGGCGATCAGTCCTGCGTCGCGACGATGAACCGCGCGTTCAAGGAGCGCCACGACTACGTCGTCGCCGCGCTGAATGCGATACCCGGCGTCTCCTGCCGCCCCGGCGCGGGCACCTTCTACGCATTCGCGAACGTCGAGCCCGCGATGCGCGCACTGGGCTTCGACGACGACAACGCCTTCGCCGAATACCTGCTGGTCGAAGGCGGCGTCGCCGTGGTGCCGGGCAGCGGCTTCGGCGCACCGGGGCACATGCGGATCTCGTTCGCGTGCAGCCTGCAGACGCTCGCACAGGCGATGCGCCGGATCGAGCGCGCGATCACGGCCAAGCCTGCGCCGCGCGCCTGAACGACCGGTCGGCGCCGGGGCTCGCGAGAGCCCCGGTGCCGATCGATCAGAACTTGACCGAGATCGTCCCGTAAAACGCCCGCGGCGCGCCCGGGAACGCGAGTACGTAATTCGCGTACGGCGGCGAACCCGTGCCGTTGGCGGTGTTGTACAGACCGCCGGCCGACAGCTCCTCGAACGTGTTGTAGCGATGATCGAGCGCGTTCATCACCTCGAACTTGAGCTTCACGGACTTCGCGAGATCCCCGAACCACGCCTTCGGCAAGGTGGCCGCGAGCGCGAGATTCAGCACCCCATAGGACGGCTCCGTCGACGACGTCGGGGCCGACAGGTAGTTCGACCACAGATACTGCTTGCCGACGTACTGGTACCACGCGCGCGGCTTGATCGCGATTCCGCCGAAGACCGTGTGGGTCCAGTAGGCGCCGATGTTGAACGTGGTGTCGGGAACGTTCGAGACCGGTGCGCCGTTGTAGTTGAACGCCGCGCCCTGACCCTGGACCGGGAAGAAGCTGTAGCTGTTGAAATACGCCTTCTCCAGGTTCAGGTTGCCGAACAGCTTCAGCTGATCGAGGTTCGCTTCCGCGGAGAGATTCACGCCGTGGTAGATCGAATCGCCGGTCCCTTCGCCGAGGAACGCGCCGGTCGAGCTCTGGGTCGCCCCGATGAACTGGTTGCTGAAGTGCGTGTGGTAGTAGTTCAGGTTCACCAGAACCTTCGAGAACGCGCCGACCTCGGGCCAGAACGTCTTGAAGCCCACCTGCCACTCGACGCTCTTCTCGGTGATGTCGCCGATCACCGGGACGCTCTGGTAGAGCCCGCCG
>JAGWPU010000030.1 GCA_028870355.1 Gammaproteobacteria bacterium
GAAACTCGACGTGAAATACGCCTTGTTCTGCGAGAAGTTGCCGAACACGCTGAACGCGCCGACCGGCGTCTCGAACGCGTCGCGCAGGTCGATCTCCACGCCCTCGTAGCGCGAGCTGCCGCCGTTGGTGGTGCTCGACAACTGCGTCGCGGGGTTGGTGCTCTGGATGAAGGTGTTCGAGAAATTCTCCCGGTAGACGTTCAGCGCGACCGCGAGTCCGTGATCGGCATATCGCGCGCCGGCTTCGATGTCACGTACGTACTCGGGCTTGACGTTCAGCGGCACGATCACCGGCTGTCCCGCCGCATTGCTCTGACCGACGTTGTCGTAGTACGCGGAGATGCCGGGGAACTTCGCGGTCTCGCCCCACGCCGCATACAGGCTCACGAACCGCATCGGTCGCCAGTTGAGTCCGATCGTCGGCGACGTGTAGTTCTCGGTATCCGCGACCCTGCCGCTGATCGGATAGAAGATCCCGATGTTGTCGAAATCGGAAGTTCGCGCGAACAGGTACTTGACGCCCGGCGTCACGTGTAGCGCGCCGCCGAACAGACCGATCGTGTCCTGCACGAAGGCCGAGCCGAGGCTGCGGCCGTCATGCTCGTCCCAGGCATCGGTCGCATTCGCGCTCGCGCCGGTGATCAGCGGCATCGGATAGCTCCCGTACCAGAACTCGGCCGAGTGCAGGGTCGTATGCGAGTAGTCGCCGCCGAACTTCACGAGGTTGTCGGGGAGCGTCAACGTGAAGTGCGGCATCACGCCGAACTGATGGGTCGCGTAGCGATAATTGTGATAGTCCGAGCCGGGACCGCCGGTATTCGGCAGCGCATAGGGCTGCGTCGCGCTCTGCGCGAAGGCGAGATTGGTGTAGGAGACCCGGTCATAGGCGACGGTGTGCGCGTATGCGCGCGCATTGAACGACAGCCAGGAGTTCACGTGCATCCGATCGCCGAGCAGGTACGTGCCGGTGTGATCCTGGTTGTAGCTGTAGGTCCAGTCGAGCGGCCACCCGAAGCCGTAACCGTATTGCCGGATCAGCGGGAGCGGCGCGGTGTGCGGGGTGAGGCCCCGGTTGGTGTTGTAGATCGCGTACGCGTACACCTCACCGTCACCGCCCGCGTAGGGCAGCACGCCCCCGTAATAGAGATTGGTGTTGCGGTTCCCCGAGTTCGCCTGCCAGCCGCTGCTGCTGTTGTGATTGAGACTGATCATGCTGCGCACGCCGCCGAGGTCGCCGGTCTGCGCGGTCATGCCGTAGTACGCCGTGTGGAAGCTGCCGCCGCCGGCGCTCACCGTCGCCGACGCTGCGTCGGACGGATCGCGCGGCTCGAATGCGATCGTGCCGCCGAGCGAGTTGTACGAAGTGACCGCGGGGTCGTTGATCCCACGGTAGATGTGCACCCCGTTGATGTCGTTCAAGGTCAGCGGGATGTTGTTGCGCGTGGACGCCGTGTTCGTGGTGCCGCCGTTGAACGGATCGTTGATCGGCACCCCGGCGAACGTCTCGGAGAACTGGCCGCTGCTGAACGCACGGAACGTGATGTTGGTGCGCACGCCGTTCGCCGCCGGCGTCCGCACGTTGACCGAGGGCGTGCGCTCGAGCAGCCCCTGTACGTCGAGCATCGGCGAGGCGAATCGGATCGCGGAGGAGCCGATCAGCGACTCGCTGTACGCGGACGACATCGGAATCTGTGTCAGGGAGAGCTCCTTCGCGATCACCTGGATCTTGCTCAGGGTCGTGTCGTCACCGTTCGCATCAGACGACGCAGCGGTCGCGGTCGACGTCGCCGCCGGTGCCGCGGCCGGCTGCGCGAATGCGCCTGCGGGTGCGAGCGCGAGCGCTCCGAGACCGATCAGCGAGACGAGACGAGCGTTGTGCCGAGGCGAGTTCATGGTGGATTCCTTTGCAACGGGGCGAAAGTCGTCGCGGGTCCACGAGGCCGCGCGCCGCGGACAAAGGCCGCCCGCCGCCGATTCGGGTTCGCGAGGGAGCGCGTACGATAGCGACCGGCTGTGACGGGTTCGTGACGACGTGCGAGTGGGCAGCGATCGCGACGATGCGCGCGTTCGGCGCGGTACAATCGCCGGCCATGAACACCACACGCCGTCGGCGCCGCACGAGCCGACTACTGTTCGTCGTCTTCGCGATCGCGCGGGCGACGGACGCGGAACCCACGCTGCAGGCCGCACCGGGCGTGCTGTCGCAACCGGTCACGGTCACCGCGTCCGTTCGATCCCGGTACCTGGGGGTCCTGCCGACCTGGCGGCGCGTCGCGCCGGTCGGCACCATCACGAGCACCGCAAATTTCCCGACCCGGGTGCAGAGCGTCGGCGCGCACGTGCTGGTGCTGGCGAACGGCGCGACGCCGTATCAGACGGTGACCTGGTACGACCGGGATCTTCGCGAGCGCGCGCGCCTGGCGGCCTTCAGCCGCTCGGCGCCGGCGCAGGCGGCGATCGCGTCGTCGCGGAACGGTCTCACGCAGGCGATCGATCCGAGGCATCCGGGCGCCGGCGGCACGGTGTACGCGCCCGCCCAGGCCGCGACGCAACGCAAGTCGGAGGCGCTGGCGACCGCGAAGACCGAGCAGAACGCGGCGACCGTTCCGACCACGATCGTGTCGCACAGCGATCTGTTCCAGGGATTGGCCGCGGGCCCGGATCATACCGTGTATGCGACGGGTGGCGGCTCCGACGAGGTCCTGGCGCTGCGCATGGACGGCGGTCGCGTCCGGATCGTCCGACGTTACCCGCTGCGCTGGCAAGCCTTTCCGAGCGATCAGTATCCCTATACCTACCAGGGACACCACGGTCGCCGGCCCCATCACTTCTATCCGGACTCGGTCGCGGTCGGACCGGACGATCATTACTTGTACGTGACCGGACTGTTGTCCAACAGCCTGGCACGCATCGATCGTCGCACCGGTCGAACCCGGTATGTGAACGTCGGTCCGTACCCGTTCGCGGTGGTACTCGCCGATCGGGGACGACGCCTCGCGGTGAGCACCTGGGCGGGACGTGGCGTCACGATCCTGGATCGACGCACCCTGAGGGTGCTCGGCGTCGTTGCGACGGGACCCGATCAGGGTCCGCACTCGGTCGCCGCCGGCGTGCACCCGACCGCGATGGTCGCGATGCGCTCCGGGCCGGGTCTGTGGGTCGCGGACGCGAATTCCGACGCGCTCGTCGAGATCGACACCCGCGCACTGAAAGCCGTGCGCGTGATCGCCGACGAACCCTATCCCGGCGCGCCGCCCGGGAGCTACCCGGATGCGTTGGCAATCGCGAACGGGGATCTTTACGTCGCGAATGCGGGCAACGACGACGTCGCGGTGTTCGATCTCGCGACCGGCGCTCCGCTCGGCCTGATTCCGACCGGCTGGTACCCGAGCTCGCTGACGATCGACGATCACACCCTGTACGTCGTCTCGGCGAAGGGATTCGGCACGGGACCCAACCGGCACTGGCAATACATCGGCAACATGATGCACGGCTTGCTGCAGAAGGTGCCCTTGCGGGGACTCGCGCACGCGCTTCCCGGCTGGACGCGCGAGGCGCTCGCGAACGACGGGTTCGCCGGCGCCGACCGGCGCGCGCTCGCCGAACGCAACGCGCGCACCGCCGCGTTCCTGCACCGGCACATCCGCTACGTGGTGTTCGTCCTGCGGGAGAACAAGACCTTCGACGAGGATCTCGGGAACTATCGCGCGGCGGGTCGATGGGCCGACTCCCGTTTCGCTCTCTACGGACCGAAGGAACTGCCGAATCTCTACCACTGGGCCGCAACCGAAGCCCTGTTCGCGAATTTCATGGCGGATGGCGAAGTGACGGCTCAAGGCCATCAGTGGACCGACGGGGCCTCGGACTCCGACGTGGTGCAGCGGTTGTGGCCGGAGTACTACTCACGACGGGGCCTCAACTGGAACGCCGGTCCCGGCGGCACCGGTGCGCTGACCTCCGACGCGCGCGATCGCCACGATCCGTTCGAGTACGCACGCAGGACGCTGGGCGCGTTCGCGAATCCGTGGATCAGCTACCCGGAGCGACTGTACCTGTTCAACGACCTGCTCCGGCATCACGTGTCGTTCGAGGACTTCGGCGAGAATCTCACGCGCGCGCGCGACGGGGTGATCCGCAACGCGCTGCTCGCGCACGTCGACCGAACCTACCCGGGTTGGGATCGCATGATCCTCGACGAAAACCGGGTGAGCGTCGCGATCTCCTGGCTCGAGGCGCATCGGGGCAAGGCCTTCCCGCACTTCGTGTTCATCTGGCTACCCGACGATCACACGGCGGGCGCGAGCCCCTGTTACTACAGTCCCGACTACTACGTCGCCGACAACGACCACGCGACCGCGCAACTGCTGCACTACCTCGCGGGCACGCGCGAGTGGGCCCACATGGTGGTATTCCTCGACGAAGACGACGCACAGAGCGGCGCCGATCACCTCGATGCGCATCGCACCCTCGGTCTCGCGATGGGCCCCTGGGTGAAACCCGGCACGCTGGACACGCAGCCGCTGTCGCAGGTGAACGTCGTGCGCAGCATCGAGGCCGTGTTCGACCTGCCCGCGATGTCGCAATGGGACGCGAATGCCGACGTGATCTCCGGGATCTGGCGCCGTGCGCCGCGCCTCGACCCGATGCCGGTGTCGCCGCTGGGCGTGCCGGTGCAGTTCAACCGCGGACACTGCAGCGATCGGAGCCTGCTGCGCCGGGAAGCGGGCGCGACCGGGCACGTTCTCACGCAGACTTGGCTGCGGCGGCACCGTGCGCTTCACGGCGAGGCGGCGGCCGTCGCCGCCGATCAGCGGTACACACCGACCTCGATCTTGAAGGTCGGCGGACCGGAGCAGATGCGCCAGGAATGGATCGCGACCGACGGTGCGCACCGCTATCGCGCGTTCCAGCGTTTCGTGCGGGCGTATGCCGCCTCGCGTGGCGACACGGTTGCCGCGTACGAAGCGAACGACGGCGATCTGCGCTGACCGCAGCGCGGAGTTCGGGCCGCGAAAGGCGTGCGCGACCGAGGCTCGTCGCGCCGCACCGACCTCAACGCGCGAGCGCTCGATCGGTTGACTCGCGCCGATGAATCGCCACCCCGTGGCATTTGACATCACACCGAGCCGATCGGCGCCGCGATGATCACCGCGTGCGGCGGCGGGTCCTCGACGAACATGCCCGCCGGCACCGCGCCGACGGCAGCCGCTCAGAGCGTGAACCTGCCGGTCGTGCTGAGCGACGCATCGAGCGAGGACTGGGCGACGATCGGCGTCCAGGTCCTGTCGATCGCGCTGGTGCCGCAGGGCGGCGGCCTGGATGTCACCGTGTACACGGCGCCGTCGACACCGCCGATCGTGAATCTCGCCGAGCTCGACCAGCTCGGCGAGTTGCTCGGCAACGCCAGCCTCCCGGCCGGAACCTACACCGGCGCGGTACTCACCCTCGGCGCGAACCCCGGTGACGTCGTGCTGACCGCGTCCACCGACCCGCAACCGGGCTTCGCCGGGGCGCCGGGGCGCCGGGCGCGACCGTACCATCGAGCGAGATCCAGATTCAGCACGTGCAAGGCAGCGCGCCGACCGCGACCGTGGCCGCGAACGTCGCGTTCGACACCCCATTGACCGTGAGTGCGAGCCAGGACAACGCCTTGGATCTGGAGTTCGATCTCGGCAATCCCGCGTTCATCGTGCAGCACGTCGCCGCGGGAACCGGCGCGACGATCTGGGCGGTGAACTTTGCCGGTCCGATCCGGCGCCGGCCGTTGCACGACGTGCGACGACTGGTATTGCGGCAGATGTACGGCAACGTGACCGCGGTCGCAAGCGACGGCAGCGCGCTCACGATCGACCGGGAGTTTCCGACCGTGCCGGTCGTGAGTCCGGAATTGGCGGTCGCGACCAGCGAGGCGCTGACCATCGAAGCCGACTCGACCGATGGCACGATCGTGTACGACGTCGATGCCGGCACGCACACCGTGGTCGGGAATTTCTCCACGCTCGCCTCACGGGTCGGTGAACAGATGCGGATCGCGGCACGCTATCAGCCGGACGGCAGCCTGGTGGCGGTACGGATCTGGACGAGCAAGCAGTTCGACAGCGTCTGGCTGAGCCCTGAAGGCCACGTGCTGCACGTCGACCCGAGCACCGACGTGATCACGATCCAGAACGGATCCGGCATCGCAGTTCCAGTGCTGGTCGACGCGAACACCCAGTTCTTCTTCCGGCAGCCCTGGAACCCGGCGGCCGATGCGATGCCGATCGCGACCGGAACCGCGTTCCTCGCGAACCACGATCTCGTGCGCGGGTTCAAGGTACACGTCAGCGTGGTCGATCCGCTGGCGACGCCGCTGGTCGCCCAGTCGGTCGACATCGAGACGGCAGCCTTCGGCGGCGCGATCTCCGCGGCGGATACGACGGGGTTCACCTACACGCGCAACTTCGCGACCACCACCGACGACTACACCGACACGCTTTATTTCGTCTCGCCGTCGACACCGAATGGCTCCGATGCGAGCGGCAATGCGATCGACGGGTTCAAGTGGTGGAACTTCGCCTACCCGACCGTGACCGACAGCGGCCCGACCGCGATCGGCGACTTCGACCAGGCGACCGGCGGCGGCGTCGATTTCGGCGGTACGGTCGGCACCGTGGTCGCCCGCGGGGCGAGCGACGCACTCTGGAACGATCCGGCGAATCCGAACGGCTGGTCGGTACCCGCGGCCGTGCTGCTGCCATCCCGCCTGCCGCTCGGCGAGGTCGCGAACGGTCTCGCGAACGGGCAGTTCACGATGACCGTCACGGACGGAGTGACCGCCGCCACGATCGACGTCGGCACGACGGCGGGCTCGGCGACGCTCGTCTACCAGATCGATCGCAGCAACGGGATCGTGACCGTGAGCCCGGTCGACGTCACGACCAGCGCAGGGCTCGCGACGCTCACTCAAGCACTCACCGCCGGCACCAAGGTAAGGGTCTACGGGATCCCGCAGGCGAACGGTACGTTGAAGGCCTACGTGCTCAGCTACTTCACCGGAACCGAGCCGGCGAACTGAGGAACGGGGATCTAACCGTTCCATCTGATCCACCAGCGCCGCAGCGCGACGAACGCCCAGACGGCCTCGACGATCCCGAACGGCCAGGCGCCCTGCAGGAATCCGTAGATCGAGCCGAGTCCGCAGGCCCCCGCAAAACACAGGACGTAGACGGCCTTACGGTCCTCGAGCGCGTAGAACACGAGCATCGCGCTGACCGCGACCAGCCCGAACAGGGTCAGCGGACGCATCGGAGGGGTGCGCAGAAGTCCGACACGCGCTTACGTCGGCGGGTCGCGGCAGAGCGGACCGCTGGAGGGATGCTCGACGCAGCGGGCGATCGTCGTGACGAGTTCGTGAATCTCCTCGAGCGTGAGCACCGAACACAGTCGCCGCCCCAGAGCGCCGGGAATGCGCACCAGGCACGGCTGCCCGTCGCTCAGCGTGATCGACACGCCCATCCGGTCGTGTCCGGACGACTCGTCCCGTGCATCGACGGCTTCGCGCTGCGCGTCGAGCAGCCGATCGTATTCCTGTTCGAGCGCGTCCTGCCGCTCCTCGCCGAGCCCGTCGGGAGTCTCGACGATGAAGCCCGCGATCTCATCCGCGCGCACGCGGCCGTCGATGCCGCGCTCGGCGAGAAACCGGAGGAAACGATCGCGAACCACGGTGTCGAAGAACAGATATTCGTTGCTCACGATGCCTCCGCTGGAGAGCGCTGGCCACGCACCGTCACGGCGCATCGATGCGGACGAGCTTCGAGCGACCGGACAACCCCGATTTGATCGTAACCGCGGAACGGGGGCACCCGAAGTGCTCGGCGACGAGCGCGACCAGTTCCGCATTCGCCTTTCCGTCGACCGGCGGCGAACGCAGTTGCGCTCGCCACGAGCCGTCGGGTTCGGGCGTGAGACTCGCGGTCCGCGAATTCGGCTTGACCTTGATGCGTACCATCATCGCCGCGACCCTCTACCGTCCGCAGAGCGGGCCGTGACCGGTCCGACGGGTCGATCATCGCATGTTTTCGAGCCATCGACAGGCGGGTATAGTCGTCGCGGACGATCGACCGCGGGCTCGCGTGGCTGTACACCGGACTCGACCCGGAGGATGCGCCGATGCCGCTCGAGGCGCTGCTGCGGGACGATGTCACGCTGTGTGCGCAGTCCTGCGTGTGGGATGCACATTGGACTCGGGTGATCCGCAGTTTCGCGAAGACCCGCTGGCTCGCGCATTCGCGGCCAACGCACGAATGCCGACCCCCTGGAGAATCAACGATGACTCGACGCGCGCTCGCCCTGGTGCTCCTCTGTTGCACGCTCACTGCCCGGGGGGCCGTGACGGCGCCACCCGACTTCGAGCCGACCGAGACTCGCACCACCGGCACCGTGACGGTGAATGGATCGCGCATCGACTATCGGGCCGTCGCGGGAACCCTCGTGGTCCACCCGAAGGGCTGGAACCCGAACGCCGCTCCCAGCGACGCGAAGAACCCGGCCGCCGAGGCGTCGATGTTCTATGTCGCCTACTTTCGGCGCGGCGTTCCCGCAGCCGACCGGCCGATCACGTTCCTGTTCAACGGCGGCCCCGGCTCCTCGTCCGTCTGGTTGCACATGGGGGCGTTCGGGCCGATTCGGGTCGTCACCGCCGACCATGAGCACACGCCACCGGCACCGTACCGCCTGGTGAACAACGGCGAGAGCCTGCTCGACGCGAGCGATCTCGTGTTCATCGACGCGCCCGGCACCGGCTTCAGTCGCATCGGCGGCCCGAACGCCGACAAGTCCTTCTACGGCGTCGATCAGGACATCCATGCGTTCGCCGTATTCATCCGCGAGTTCCTGTCGCGATACGATCGGTGGAACTCGCCAAAGTATGTGTACGGCGAGAGCTACGGCACGATGCGCGCGGCCGGTCTCGCGCTTGCGCTGCAGCGGGAGGACATCGATCTCAACGGCGTGATGCTGCAGTCGCTGATTCTCGATTGGGACCTGATGCCGGACGATCCACGGCTCAACCCATCGGTCGATTTGCCCTACGTCGTCACCTTGCCGAGCTATGCGGCGACCGCTTGGTACCATCACGTGCTGCCGGGCCCACCGCAACCCCTGCGAGTCCTGCTCGACAAAGTCGAGCGTTTCGCGACCACGGACTATGCGCTCGCGCTGATGCGGGGCAACCAGTTGTCGGCGGCCAAGCGGCAGTCGATCGCCGATCGATTGCACGCCGACACCGGCCTGCCGGTCGCCTATCTCCTGAAGTCCGACCTGCGAATCGAGTACGGTGCATTCCAGAAGGAGTTGCTCGCGAATCAGGATCTGACCACCGGCACGCTCGACACCCGGTTCACCGGGCCGACGCTCGATCCGCTCAGTCGCCTGAGCCAATACGATCCGCAGAGCGCGGCGATCAGTTCGGCCTACGTCTCCGCGTTCAATGCCTACGTGCGCGAGCGACTGCATTACGGTCGAGGCATGGACTACCGCCCCGGAATCCCGGTCTACGGCCGTTGGGACTATCGACACCAGCCACCGGGCGCGCCTCGCGCGCTGATCGCGCTGCCGAACGTGCTACCGGATCTCGCGGTCGCGATGAAACGCAATCCGGATCTCCAGGTGATGGTGAACAGCGGCTATTTCGACCTCTCGACACCGTATTACGAAGGCTGGTTCGAACTGCACCACCTGCCAATTCCGCCGTCTTTGCAGCGCAATATCGAGTATCGCTACTACCGCTCCGGACACATGATCTACGTGCACGGTCCGGCGCGGAAGCAGCTGCACGCCAACGTGGCGGCGTTCATCCAGCGGACCGACCATCTGCAATGACCCGGCCCGGCCGGGTGATGGAGAAAACTGATCGCGATCAACAAATGACCGAATAATCACGTCGGCAGTTGATCACCGACGCCGACCGGGCGTATACCGTATCCAGGAACAGCGGTCCTCGGGGATGTTGCAAACCCGCCACGATGCGCATCGACCGGCCAATGATTCGGCACGAAAACGCGGTTCACCCACAGTGGCGTGAACTCAACGCGTTCACGTTCCTCGATCCGCGAGTCGCGCGTCGATTCGACGAGCAGGTCGGCGGCGACTGGCGCGCCCATGAGCTCCCGACCGACCAGAATCGCGTACCGCTCGCCGGCGGTCAGATCGTCGTCAAGGACAACATCGAAGTCGCCGGCATGCCCTGCACGCTCGGGACCCCGGCGTTGCGGCATTACGTCGCGGCACGCGATGCCGCCGCGATCGTGCGGCTGCGAGCCGCCGGCGTCGAGATCGTCGGCAAGACGAATCTGCATGAATTGGCGTACGGGATCACGAGCAACAACGCCGCTTTCGGTCCGGTCCGCAACCCGCACGATCTGCGATGTTTCGCCGGCGGCAGCAGCGGCGGCACGGCGGCGGCAATCGCCGCCGGCCTCGTGCGGGCGGGACTGGGTACCGACACCGGGGGATCCTCGCGAATCCCGGCGGCGTTGTGCGGCATCGTCGGATTCCGGCCGACCGTCGGTCGTTACCCCGTGTCGGGAGTCGCGCTGATTTCACCGACCCGCGACGTGATCGGCCCGATGGGGCGAACGGTCCACGACGTTGCGGCGCTCGATGCGATCCTGGCGGACGGGTTGCCGGCGGCGCTCGATGCAGTGGATTTGCGGACGATCCGGCTCGGAACTCCACGCCAGCACTTCCGGGAAAATCTGGATGCGAGCGTCGACCGTGCGTTCGAGGCCGCGCAGAGGCGGCTCCGTGAGGCCGGCGTCACGCTGATCGAAGCGGATCTGCCCAATGTCGCGGCCGTCGACGCGGCCGTGAGCTTTCCGGTCGTCCTGTACGAAACCCGGGCAGCCCTCGAGGCGTATCTCGATCACACGGGCTCGACGGTGACGCTCGCAACTCTTTGCGCGCAGATCGCGAGCACCGACGTGAAGGAGATCATGGCGCAGGTGATCGGCGGCGCGATCCCCGAGCCCGTCTATCGGGAGGCGCTGAGCGTTCATCGTCCGGCGCTGCGCACGCTCTATCGGAGCTACTTTGCGGAGCATCGCGTCGACGCGATCCTGTTTCCGACGACCCCGCTGCCGGCGCGGCCGATCGAGGGGAGCGACCGCGTCGTCACCTTGAACGGCGTGGACGTGCCGACCTTCGCCACCTACATCCGCAATACCGACCCCGCGAGCAACGCCGGGATCCCGGGCATCAGCCTGCCGGCCGGATCACACCCGCCGGCGGACGGTGCCGCCGCGCCCTTGCCGGTCGGGATCGAACTCGACGGACCCGACGGGTCCGACCGCCGGCTGCTCGCGATCGCGGCCGCGATCGAATCCACCTTGAGTCCATGAACGCCTTGGAACCCTAGAAAAACGAATTAACCCGTTGTGTACGGAGGGAGTTGCATTCATGAAAGCGTCGACCACCATCGCCCGATCCGTCTCGCTCGCGATTCTGGCTTCGATCGGCACGCACGCCGCGACGACCGACCAGAACTCGACGATGCTCCAGGAGATCACCGTCACCGCGCAGCTGCGCAAGCAGAATCTGCAGCAAGTCCCGATCGCGGTCACGCCCTTGAGCGGAGCGGAGGCCCAGGCGCGCGGCATCCACGACCTCGATTCCCTCGCGCAATTCGTGCCCGGCCTCACGATGTCGCCGTTCGCGATCGGGCAAAGCGTGATCTCGCTGCGCGGCATCTCCAATAACGACGACGGACCCGGTACCGACGCGTCGGTCGCGGTGTTCGTGGACGGCGTGTATTTCGGCACGGTCTCGAACATCGAGCAGCAACTCTTCGACCTGTCCCAGATCGAAGTCCTGCGCGGCCCGCAAGGCACCCTGTACGGCAAGAACGCGATCGGCGGCGTGATCAACATCACGACCACGCGGCCCGCCATGGACGGCTTGCACGTCCACACCCGGGTCACCGTCGGCAACTACGGCCGGCACGATTTCTCGGGGCTCATCACGGGACCGCTCGGCGACGGCTGGGCCGGGAAGCTCGTGGTCTCGACGCGCAAGGCGAACGGTTGGGTGAACAACGTCGTGCTGCACACGACCGAGAAGAACGACAACACGAAATCCGTCCGCGCGCAGTTGTTGCACGAGGGGGAGCACACCGAGTGGCTGCTGAGCGCCAACGGCAGCTACATCAACGACGAGGACATGGCGCGGATCCCGTTGACGCACGAGACCCTGTTCCCGCTGCCGCTGCTGCAGACCTACCAGAGTTTCTGCGGCACCGCGCCCAATCCGAGCTGCGCGACGAATCCTTATAACGGCTATCAACGGCAGACGTCCTACGGCACCAGCGCGAAGTTCACCGATCATCTGAACTCGAACACGGATCTGATCTCGATCACCGCGTGGCAGCGCACCTACAACCAGTGGTCGATGGACTCGCTCGGCGCGGTGCTGCCGCTCGGCAGCGACGTGTTCGACAACGACAAGGAGTTGACCGAGGAGCTGCGCCTGGTGTCCTCGCCGACCGCCACCCTCCACTACGTCGCCGGCATCTGGCTCAGTCGCGAGGATCGGGACCGCACCCGGCTCTTCCTCCTGCCGTCGATCAATGCGCAACTGGGCATCACGCCGGCGCAGGACGAGCACTACACCGGCGTCGATCGCATCATCAGCAAGGCGATCTACGGCCAGCTCGACTGGCGGTTCGAGCCGCGCTGGACGCTGTCGCTGGGCGGCCGTTATTCCTACGACCACAAGACGATGGACAACTACTCGTTCGGCGACGTCCCCACCGCGAGCGGCTACGGCGGCGCGGTCGGCTTGGGGATCCTGCCGAATTCGTTGATCAACCGGGTGGCGGACGGCTGGGGCCGATTCACCCCGAAGGTCTCGCTGAGCTTCACGCCGACGGAAGGTGTGAATCTCTATGTGACCGAGTCGGAAGGCTTCCAGAGCGGCGGCTTCGCGGCCTCGCCGACCAGTATCGTCGACACACGGCCCTTGCAACCGGAGATCGCCTACAACACCGAGTTCGGCGCGAAGATGGAGTTCGCGCATCGTCTGCGTGCGAACGTCGCGCTGTTCGATACGAACTACAAGAACCTGCAGATCCAGGCGTTCGGACCGCGGCCCGGGATCGTGAATCCCCCGCCGAACTACATCGGCGAGTTCGAGACCTTCAACGCGGGAAGCGCGCGGGCGAAAGGCGTCGAGTTGGAGCTCGACTGGCTCGCGACCGACCGTCTCGATTTCTCGGCGACCTACGGCTACATGGACGCGAAGCTGACCAACGTGTACGTGCCGAACGGGTCCATCTACTCGCTTCTGGGCGGCCCGGGGCCGTCGGCCTGTCTCGCCAATCCCGCACAAACCGGCTGCCTGGACCTGCGCAATCAGAGCGGCCAGGACATGTTCCGGGCGCCGAAGAACAAGGGGAGCTTCGAGGCGCGGTACAAGCTGCCGCTGTCCGGTCACGGACACCTGGAAACCGTCGCCGATTATTCCTACACCGGCAGCCAGCGCGGCGAGCTCGAACCGTACGCGATCCAGCCGTCGTTCGGTCTCTTCGACGCGCGCATGACCTGGGTCAGCCCGACCGACGAGTTCGAGGTATCGCTGTGGGGTCGCAATCTCGCGAACAAGGCCTGGCTCGCACACGTGTATACGATCGCGAACGAGGCGTTCGGCGTGTACGGCGATCCGCGCATGTACGGCCTGAGCTTCGACTGGAAATTGCGGCCGTAGGAGCGGCGCGAGCAAGAGTGGCTGGGCGACGCCGCGCGGCCGGTGGCCGCGCGGCGGCCGGCCGCACCGATCACTCGGTATCAACCGCGACCGCGAGCTCACGGATCCGCGGCGAGATGTCCACGGTGAACGCGGCTCGGGATTCCAGCGAGCGCAGCGGCGAAGGCAGGGACGCGAATTCGCGTCGCGCATGCTCGCGCGCGACGGCGAGGGTCGGCAGGGACCCCACGCGCCGACCGCGACGCATCACCGGTCGCAGCAGTCGCTCGCCGCGCTGCGGCTCCTCTTCGAGGACCACCGCGTCCCGGGTGAGCAGTCCCTGCGCGTCGCGGTACCGCTCGATCTGCTTGCGCCCGGGCCAGGTCGCCTTGCCGGCGGAACGCTTGCGCGTCGCCCGGCCGGCGTACTCCTGCAGCTTGTAGACACAATCGAGCGTCGGCGCATCCGCCGACACGTCGAGCCGCGTGCCGACGCCGAACCCGTCCGCGGGGACACCCTGCGCGAGCAGACCGGCGATCGCGAACTCATCGAGGTTCCCGCTTAGAAAGATGCCGGTATCCCGGCAGCCGCCGTCGTCGAGAATGCGGCGCACGTCGCGCGACGCTTGCGCGAGGTCGCCGCTGTCGATCCGCACCGCTTTGACCCGAACGCCGAGCGGCCGCAGGCCCTGCGCGAGCGAGACAACCGCGCGCGCCGCGTGCAACGTGTCGAAGGTGTCGATCAGCAAGGTGTTCTCGCCGGGGAAGCACTCGACGAAATGTCGGAACGCGTCGCTCTCCGAGCGGTGCGCCTGCACGAACGAGTGCGCCATGGTGCCGAACAACGGGATCCCGTACCGCCGTCCCGCCTCGACCGTTGCGGTGCCGTCGAATCCCGCCAGATACGCCGCGCGCGCCGCGAGCGTCCCCGCCTCGGCCCCGTGGGCGCGCCGCAGACCGAAGTCGACCAGGGTGCGCCCGTCGGCGGCGAGCGCGCACCGGGCCGCCTTGCTCGCGATCAGGGTCTGAAAGTGCAGCAGATTGATCAACCGGCTCTCGATGAACTGCGCCTGCGGCAACGGCGCCGTGATCCGTACGATCGGCTGGCCCGCGAAGAACACGGTGCCCTCGGGTACCGCGTCGACGTCGCCGGTGAATCGCAGTTGCGCCAGGCGCCGGATGAAGTCGGGACCAAAACGCCCGGTCGAGTCCAGCCATTCGAGTTCCCGGGGCTCGAAGTGCAGGGCTTCCAGATACCCGATCAGCTGTTCGAGTCCGGCGGCGACGAGGAAGTTGCGTCGCTCGGGCAGTTGCCGGACCGAGAACTCGAACACCGCGGTGGCTTCCATTTCGCGTTCCCAGTACGCGTGCAGCATGGTGAGCTGGTAGAGATCCGTCAGCAACGCCGTGGTCGGCGCATCGCCGACGCCGGCGGTGTGATCGTGCGGGGATGGAGGGTCGGTCGCGGGGCTCATCGACACTGATCGTGATCGTCTGGGACTGTGAGGATCCATACTATGAATATCGCCGGGGTCGCGCCAGCCTGCGGCCGCTATCCCCTGATGCGCGAGCGGATCGAGTGATGCGCCGTCAAATCTTGATCTGAGTGCCCAGTTCGACGACACGCCCGGGCGGGATTCGGAAGAACCCCGCTACCTGGATCGCCTGGCGGGTCATCGGCTCTCCGGTACGTCCCGACTCATCCCTGGGGCAGGAAAACCCAGCCCTCCATCAGCCGCCGCGCACTGCGACTCACGACGACCCGGGTGACGACCCAGCGCTCGCCGTCGCGGCGGACCTGTGCGCCGATCGCGAGGGTTCCGGACGGGTGCCCCAGCCGGATCCTTCCAGCGACGCCCCCACGAGCGACCCGGTGCACGAGCGTGCCCGGAATCGCGGCGGCCGTCGCGAGCGCGACCGCCGCCGTGCCGGGCATCGCATGATGCAGCGGACCCATCGAAAAGGCGCGGGCGAGCAGATCGATCTGCTCGCGATCGATGCGCCGCCCATCGGACGCGACGTACGAGGTCGGCGGGGCGACGAACGCAATCTTGGGGCTGTGCGGTCGCCGCGAGGTCGCGTGCTCGGCGCGTTCGACGAGCCCCATTGCGAGCGCGCCGTGCGCGCGCAAGGCCTCGGCGCGCGCGAGGAGATCCCGATTCGCGTTCACGTCCGCCTGCAATTCGGTGCCTGACAACCCGAGCACACTCGCGTCGACGACGATCATCGGAATGCCCGAGTCGATCAGGGTCGCCTCGATCGGCGCCGATCCGGGGACGTCGAGGCGGTCGAGCACTCGACCGGTGGGGAACAGCCCTCCCCGCCCGCCGGGCCCCTCCTCGGCCCCCGGATCGATGAACTCCAGCTGGACTTCGGCGGCGGGAAACGCCACCCCGTCGAGCACGAAATCGCCGTCTTCCCGAACGACGCCGGCCTCGATCGGAACCGTCGCGAGGATGTGCTTGCCGATATTGGCTTGCCAGATCCGCAGCACGGCCGGTCCGGACTCCGGGACGCGGACCAGCCCTCGATGAATCGCGAAGGGTCCGACGGCTGCCGACAGATTTCCGCAATTGCCCGACCAGTCGATCACGGCCCGGTCGATCGACACGGCCCCGAAGAGAAAATCGACGTCGGCATCGGGACGCGTGGATCGAGCGACGATCACGACCTTGCTCGTGCTCGACGTGCCCCCGCCCATCCCATCGATCTGCTTGCCGTACCGGTCCGGGCTGCCGAGCACCCGCAGCAGCCACCGGTCGCGCTCGTCGCACGCCGCCGGCAGATCCGTGTCGAGGAAGAACACGCCCTTGCTCGTGCCACCACGCAGGTACATCGCCGGAATTCGTTGTTGGGTCAAGGACGTTTCCGTGGCGGATGGCGGTGATCGACCGTCGGCTCGCGCGGCCGCCGACGAGGCGCGAATCCGCGCATCGATCCGGAAAATTGTACCATCGCGGGCGGACCCGACCGCGGTCGAAGGAAGTCGCCCCATGCATTGGCGTTCGAGACTCTTGCATCCGTCGCGGCGGGCACCGGAGGGATTCCGCTCCCTGGTTCCTCCGGTCCACCGGGGCTCGACCGTGATCTTCGAAAGGACGACGGACATCCGGGACGATTGGCACCAGGCGGCGCACGGCTACACCTACGGCCTGTACGGCAGCCCCACCGTCCTCGACCTCGGTGCCCGCATCGCGGAGCTCGAAGGGGCTCGCCACACCTTCATCGTCCCCGGCGGCCAGGCCGCGATCGCAACGGTGTACCTGGCGTTCTGCAAGGCGGGCAGCCACGGGCTCGTGCCGTACAACGCGTATGGACCGAGCCGGGAACTCGCCGGCGGGCTGCTCGGGCGCCTAGGGATCGAGATCGAGACCTACGACCCCGCGATCGGCGCTCGTATCGCCGGCCTGATCCGACCGAATACGGCGCTGATCTGGACCGAGAGTCCGGGCTCGGTGACGATGGAGGTCCAGGACGTGCCGGCGATCGTCGCCGCGGCGAAGGCGCGCGGCGTACCGGTGGCGCTCGACAACACCTATGCGGCCGGCGTCTTGTTCGATGCGTTCGGTCACGGCGTCGACGTGAGCGTGCAGGCACTCACGAAGTACGTAGGGGGGCACAGTGATCTGTTGCTCGGATCCGTGTCCGTGGCGAACGAGAGCCTGTACGAGAGCGTCGGATCGGTGTGGAGTCAGCTCGGGATGGCGGTCTCGCCGGACGACGCCAGCCTCGCGCTTCGTGGATTGCAGACCCTGGGCATTCGACTGGAACGTCTGGAAGCGAGCGCACTCGCGATCGCGCGATGGCTCGAAAGCCGGCCGGAAGTCGAGCAGGTACTGCATCCGGCGCTGCCGGGATGCCCCGGGCACGATGTGTGGAAGCGCGATTTCACCGGATCGTCGAGCGTGTTCTCGTTCGTGTTCCGGCCGCAGATCCCGGCGGCGGCCGTCGCCGCGTTCGTCGATCGCCTCGTGTTCTTTCGCAAGGGCTTCAGCTGGGGTGGTACGACGTCGCTCGCGATGATCTATCCCGATCTGCGGCGACCCGGGCGGGATTACGCCGGGCGGCTGGTCCGCCTCAACGTCGGCCTGGAAGAACCCGAAGACCTGATCGCGGATTTGTCGAATGCACTCCTCGGAGGACCGCAGCGCGATGACGACTGATGACGATCGTACCGAATCCGTACTGCAGAACGCCTGGGTCCGTGTGCACCGACGGCGAGCGGCGCCTCGTCAAAGCGTCTATCCGCCGGCGCCGACGCCGAGATCCCTGGCCGTATTCGTCCGCGGCGGCGTGGTTCGCCATGCGACGACCGGTCGAGCGGTCTGGTGGCCAGACGGCAGCGTCGCGTGGCTCGGCGGGATCGCGCAGAACGGCGAGCGCTGGATCAATGACGGGCCGGAGCTCCTGCACGTCGTCGTCGTCGACATCCTGGACTCGGCAACGGACGCCGCACGGCCACCTCCCGCGCCGCTCGAGTACCCCAACGTTCCGGGCGAGGATCTCCTCGAAAATGACGTCGTGATCGTGCAACGGTTCCGGATCCCGCCCGGAACCTGGGAAGGGGTTCACGCGCACGGCGAGCGGACCCTGTACGTCCACGTCCACGGCGGTCAGTGGGCGGTGCGCTCGCATTCGGAGCCGGAATACGTCTATCCCGAGCGGTCGGCGGACGGCGAGGTCGACTGGATGACGCCGATCGCGCTCGCGGAGGGCCACGAGTCGGGCAACGCCGGCGACGAGCCCATCGATATCGTCTGGATCACGTTGAAGTGAGCGGCGGCACCCGGCCGGCGCAAACCTTGCCGGCACGGTGTCCGCAGCAATCCTCGGGCCGCGCGAATCCTTTCCGTGGGCGGTGACCTCTTACGCGTGGTGAGGCCGCGACCGACCGAACCCATGGACGCCCGACCCGGACCGCGTGCCGCCAAGCGCCCGGGTGCGACGAGCTCGCTTGGGTACGCGATCTCCGTGCTCCTCGCCGGCGCAACGCTCGCGCAACCCGGCACTTCGCACGCGTCGAGCGAATCCCGTGCGCTGCGCCCGATCGTGGTGACCGCCGAGCTGCGCGCGGAGAATTCGCAGGACGTTCCGATCACCCTGCAAGTGTTCTCGTCGAAGGCCCTGCGCGATCTGAACGTTCGAACTGTCGACGACCTGCTCACGCAGCTTCCGAATGTGACCGCGCCGGGGAACGGACCGGGGCAGAGCACCGTGTACATTCGCGGTCTCAGCGCGGGCGGCAGTGCTGGCACCCAATCGAGCGGATCCACCGGGGGATTCCCGAACGTCGCGATCTATCTGGACGATCAATCGGGACAGCTGCCGGGCCGCAACCTCGACGTCTACGCGGCGGACCTGAACCGCATCGAGGTGCTCGAAGGGCCGCAAGGGACGCTGTTCGGCGCCGGCGCCGAGGCCGGCGTGATCCGCTACATCACCAACAAGCCCGTGCTCGACCGCACCGAGGGCAACGTGACCGCGGGCTACGGCGTGACCGCGCACGGCGATCCGAACTCGAACCTCTCCGCGGTGCTCAACCTCCCGCTGATCGAGAACAAGATGGCGCTGCGCGTGGTGATCTACAACGACAGCCGCGGCGGCTACATCGACAACGTGCCGGCGACCTTCACCCGCAAGAACACCGACATCGGGATCCACTACGCGAACTATCCGGCGGTGAACGGCCAGTGCCCGAACGGCCAGCCGAACGCCGGTTACTGCGTACCGCCGAATGCGCCGGCGATCAACAACTACAACCTCGCCCAGCGCGCGATCAATCCGGCGACCTACAAGGGCGGCCGGGCTGAGCTCTTGTACAAGTTCAACGACGACTGGGACATCCTGATCACGCAGATGTTCCAGAACCTCGACACCCAAGGGGTGTTCTACCAGCAGCCGAACGCCTCGGACGGCCAACCGCTCGCGCCGCTCGAGGTCACGCTGTTCAATCCGTCGTTCAACAAGGACAAGTTCGAGAACACCGCGTGGACCGTGCACGGGCGCCTCGGCGTGCTGCGCGCGGTGTACACCGGTGGGTACCTCGTCCGGCACGTCGAGCAGGTCGGCGACTACACGAACTACGCGCGCGGCGTGTACGCCGACTACTACCAGTGCTACGGCGCGAATCCGAGTGCGGGACTCCAGGCGACGTGCTTCTCGCCGAGCGCGACCTGGCAGTCGATCGAGCGCAACGAGCACATGCAGCACGAGTTCCGCCTGAGCACGCCGGGCGACTGGCGCCTGCGCGGGATCCTCGGCGCCTACTACGAGGACGACAAGCTCTACGATCAGACCGACTGGCGCTACAAGAACATCCCCGCGTGCACCTCGAACGGCGCGCCGGGAACGCCAGGGAACAGCGGCTGCCTGTCGAACATCGGCACCGTGCCGGGCACGACGGTCCAGAATCCGGGGGTGCTGAACGACGTGAGCGCGTTCTATCAGGACGCGTTGCGCGAGGTGAAGCAGACCGCGTTCTTCATGTCGATGGACTACGACATCATCCCGAAGGTGCTCACGGTCACCGCGGGGACGCGTCATTATCAGTTCGAGGACTCGTTGAAGGGCAGCATCACCAGCAGCTTCTATTGCTACGAGCAGGGCGTGCCGGCCGGCGGCTGCGTGAACGACTACTACAATCTCGACGCGCAGAACCTCTCCGACACCGAGAGCGGCTGGAAGAGCCGCGTGAACGTCAGCTGGCACGTCACGCCGGACGTGATGCTCTACTACACCTGGTCACAAGGGTTCCGTCCGGGCGGCTTCAACGAGAACGGCAACAGCCATCACATCAACGGGCCCGACGGCCAGTGGCAGTACACGCTGCCGCGATCGATCCGTTCGGATCAGCTCACGAACAACGAGATCGGCTGGAAGACCACGTGGTTCGGCGATCGGGTGCAGTGGAACGGCGCGGTCTACCGCGAGAACTGGAACAACGTCCAGATCGCGTTCTTCGATCCCGGGATCGGGCTCGGGAACCTCTTTTTCAACGACAACGGCCAGAACTTCGTGGTCAAGGGACTGGAAACGTCCGTGGTCGCCCGCGTGATGCAGGGACTCACGCTGCAGGGCGCGGCCTCGTGGAACCAGAGCCGCCAGACCAACTCGCCGGCGCTGCTCGACACCAATCCGGCGAGCGTGAACTACGGCAAGCCCATCACCCAGTCCTGCGACGTCAACGGCCAGAACTGCATCCCGGTCACGAATCCGTTCGGCCCGGTCGGCGCGCCGAGCGCGGATGCGCCGCCGCTGCAGTTCAGCCTGCGGGCTCGCTACGAGTGGAGCCTCGGGGACTACCATTGGTTCGTGCAGGCGGGCGCATCCCACACGGGGCATTCGTATACCCAGGCGGGCGCGAACCCGACGATCGCGGCCGGCGGCTTGATCAGCACCGCGCGACTTCGGTTCGAGAATCCGGCGTACACGACCTACGATGCGTCGTTCGGCGTCGCGAAGGGCGCGTGGAACGCGCGGGTCTACGGCGACAACCTGTCGAACTCGAACGCCGCGGTGTTCACGAGCACCGATCAGTTCATCGTCGCGCAGACGCCGCTCCGTCCGCGCGTGATCGGCGTCGAGTTCGGCTACCACTTCTAGCGGGAGGCCTGCGTGGCGATCGACACCACGATCCAGGACGGCGTGCTGTCGCTCCGCTTCGCGCGGCCTGAGAAGAAGAATGCGATCACCGCGGCGATGTACGCGTCGCTGGCTGCGGCGCTGCGCGCCGCAGCCAGCGACGAGAGCGTGCGTGCCATCGTGATCGCCGGCAGCCCCGGTGTATTCACCGCGGGCAACGACCTCGGGGATTTCCTCGAGAATCCGCCCGCGGACCTCGATCAGCCGGTCGTGCACTTCATGGACGCGTTCGTCGATCTCGACAAGCCGGTGATCGCGGCCGTGACCGGCCACGCGGTCGGCATCGGCGTCACCCTGCTCCTGCACTGCGATCTGGCGTACCTCGCCGAGGGTGCGATCCTCACGATGCCGTTCGTCGCGCTCGGCCTCGTGCCGGAGTTCGGCTCGACCACCTTGTTGCCGCAGCGGATCGGCCACGCCCGCGCGGCCGAACGCTTGCTGCTCGGCGAACCGATCAGCGCAGCCGACGCACTCGGGTGCGGGCTCGTCAACGCCGTGCTGCCCCCGGCCGAGGTCGTGCCGCGGGCGATGCAGGCGGCCGCGCGCCTGCGCGCGCTGCCGGCGGACGCGGTGCAGACCGCGAAGCGGCTGCTGCGCGAGCCGCAGCGCGAGACCACCCGGCGCGCGATCCGCGCGGAATTCGAGGTGTTCGTCGAACGACTGCGCAGCCCCGACACGAGAGCGGCGTTGCGGGCGTTCTTCGAGCGCCGCGCGACCCATCCGCCGGGGGGTCTACAACCGAGTGCGGACCGGCGCTAGGCGCGTGCCCACTCGAGCAGCGCCGTCGTGACCGCCGCCGGCCGCTCCAGGGTGCACGCGTGGCCGCAATCGGCGATGGTCACGAGCCGGGCGCCGGCAATGCCGTTCGCGATCTCCGCCGCGACCGGCGGCGGCGTGAGCTCGTCGCCATCGCCGACGACGACGAGGGTCGGGCAACGGATCACGGACAGCGTCGGCCGCGAGTCGGGTCGGCCGATGATCGCCGTCTGCTGGCGGGCGTAGGCAGCGGTCCCGACCTCCTCGGCCATCAGCCGGAAGATCCCCCGCAGCCGGTCGTCGCCGTGACGGGACCGGTGCACGAGCCGCGGGAACAGTCCATCGGCGATCTCGCGGGCCGGCGTCGAGGCGGCGAGGCGGATCTGGGCGCGGCGGTTCTGCGACTGCTCGGGCGTATCGGCGCGAGCGCTCGTGTCGAGCAGCGCGAGCTTCGCGACGCGCGACGGCGCCTGGCGCAGGATCTCGAAGCTCACGTAACCACCCATGGACAAGCCGACCAGCGCGAACCGCGCCGGCGCTTCGGCGAGGATCGCCCGCGCGATCGCATCGATCTGCTCGTGCTGGGTCGGCCGCGCGACCGTCACCGGGCCGACGGTCCAGAGCGCCGGAATCTGCTCCTGATAGAGGCGCGCGGAGCAGGCGAGCCCGGGGATGCACACGATCGGCAGCGAATCGCTCACGGGACGTCTCCTCGGGGTGGCATCACGCGATCCTGCCCGATCCGCCGCCGAGCGCTCAAGGGGTCGCACGGGTCGCTGCGGGCGACGCCGGATCCCCTCACGCGGCGGTTTCGGGTATCGTCGCCCCCATGAGGTTTCGCGTGCCGCCACCGATCATCGCGCTCGCCGGAGCGCTCGCGATGGGGTGGCTCGACCGGCACGCCCCGCTGTTGCGGTGGCTCGCGCCGCCGTGGAACCGCATCGGGCTTGCGTTCATCGCGACCGGGTTCGCGATCGACCTGACCGCGATCGCGACGTTTTTCCGCGAGCGAACCACGGTCGACCCGATCCGGATCGAGCGCTCGACGCGACTCGTCGTGTCGGGACTGTACCGGGTCTCGCGCAATCCGATGTACCTCGGGCTGCTGCTGGTGCTGTTCGGGTTCGGGCTTTGGCTGGGCAGCCTCACCCCGTTCCTGGTCGTCGTCGCGGTGGAGCGGGTCGTGGTCGTCTGGCAGATCCGGTCCGAGGAAGCGGTGCTCGGCCAGAAATTCGGCGATGCGTACCGCGAATACTCCCGTCGGGTCCGGCGATGGCTTTGAATTCGATGCCCGGGAGAGCCCCCGCGATGCGCAGCCGACGCCGGCGCGACGGCCGACCCAACGCGACGCTCGCCGCGGTCGCGCTGCTGCTGCTCGGCGCACTGCGATGCCTGCCCGCGGCTGCCGCGAGCAACCTGCTCGGGCTGTACGTCGGTGCGGGCGCCGGTCGCGCCGAGGTTCGGGCGACGGGATTCCGCAGCCCGCCGTCCGGGCCGCTCGCGATACCGCTCGGTGCGCTCGGGCATCCGGCGTTCGCGTACCAACTCACCGCCGGCGTGCGCTTCCTGGAGGTGTTCGGAGCCGAAGCCGACTACGTGGACCTCGGCCACGCGAGCGAGGCGATCGGACCGCAGGCGACCGCGGGCGTCGGCACGAGCGGAACGGCCGTGTTCGGGGTGTTCTATCTCCCGATCCCGGTGGTCAACGTGTTCGCGAAAGCCGGGCTCGCGCGGCTCGACACCCAGGGCAACGCCTCGGTCGGGCCGCCCGGGGTCGGGCGCTGCGCGATCGGCCTGCCGAGCTGCGATGTCTATTCGAGCGCGTATCGACAGCGCACGACGTCGCTCGCCGCCGGGATCGGCGCGCAGGTCGACTGGGGCCCGCTCGCGGTTCGCGCGGAGGTCGAGCGCTTCTCCGCCGCCGGAGAACATCCGAGCCTCGCGGCGATCGAGCTGCTGTTCCGATTCCTGTAGCGACTCCAGTCGCAAGTCCGGCGTCGACTCGCCCCGCCGGCCCCCGCTGCGCGGGCCATTCGGCTTCGTTGACTGAGCGTTCAAATGGACCTATCGTGCCGGACGCTGCGGCGGCGCCGCACCAAGAAACGTCATCGAATTGCAAGACGGACGAGCGACCATCCCACGCTCGCAGGAAGGGGGAATTCGGATGAAATTGAACGATCATGCAAATCATTCACTGGCGCTTGCGGTCGCGACGATCCTCGGAAGCGCTTCGCTCGGCATCGTCCCGCCTGCATCGGCCGCGACGACGGCGGACAGCACCTCGGATCAACTGCAAACGATCATGGTCACGGCGCAGCGGCGCGTTCAGAACAGCCAGAACGTGCCGATCACGCTGCAGGCGCTCACGTCGCGAACGCTCACGCAGCTCAACATCACGACGATCGACGACGCGTTGAAATACCTGCCGAACGTCACCAGCGCGAGCGAAGGACCGGCGCAGAGCAACCTCTACATGCGCGGTCTGTCCACCGGCACGATCGGCTCGGGCGCGGAAGGGAGCTTCCCGACCGTCGCGATCTATCTCGACGATCAATCCGGTCAGTTGCCGGGCCGCAACCTCGACGTCTATGCGGCGGACCTGCAGCGCATCGAAGTACTCGAAGGCCCGCAGGGAACGCTGTTCGGCGCCGGCGCCCAGGCGGGGGTCGTGCGTTACATCACCAACAAGCCGGCGCTCGACCGGACCGAGGGCGACGTGAACGCGGGCTACGCGGTCACCGCACACGGCGATCCGAGCACGAACCTCGACGCGACGCTCAACGTCCCGATCATCCCGGGCAAGTTCGCGGTACGCGCGGTGATCTTCAACGAAAACCGCGGCGGCTACATCGACAACATTCCGGCGACGTTCAAGCGTGCACCGACCGACAAGGGCATCGCCTATTATTTCAACGGCGTCGTTCCGCCCGGACCTTCGCTGTCGAACGACAACCTGGTCGGCCGGGCGATCAACCCCGTCACCTACAAGGGGGGCCGGGTCGAAGCGAAGTACCAGTTCAACCAGGACTGGAACGCGCTGGTCTCGCAGATGTACCAGAACATCGACGCCGAGGGGGTCTTCTATGCCGAGCAGTACGACGGGCTCGGCAAGCCGCTGCCGCCGCTGTCGGTGCAGCTATACAACCCCTCGTACAACAAGGACCGGTTCTCGAACACCGCGCTCACGGTCGAGGGTCGGATCGGCGAACTGCACTTCATCTACAGCGGCGGCTACCTCGACCGCAATTCCGACCAGCAGCAGGACTACACGAACTACTCGCGCGGCGCGTACGCCGAGTACTACCAGTGCAACATTCCGGGCTCCACCGTCAACGGGGTCGCGACCCAGCCGAGTTGCTACTCGCCGAGCGGCTACTGGACCGAACGCGAGAACACGACCCATCAGAGCCACGAGATGCGTTTGAGCACCCCCGAGAGCTGGCGCCTGCGTGGGCTGGTCGGCGTCTTCTGGGAAGATTTCACGATCCACGACCAGGAAGACTGGTTCTACACCTCGAATCCGAATTTCGTCCAGGTCGCACCGCCCCCCAGCACGACCGCGAACAACCCGAACGTCCGGCCGGTGGGCGAGTCGTACTTCAACGACATCACGCGCGGCTACAAGCAGAAGGCGGCCTATCTGTCGGTCGACTACGACATCCTGCCGAAGAAGCTCACGCTGACGGCGGGCACGCGGTACTACAGCATCGAGAACTTCGAGGTCGGTTCGAACGTCGGCAGCTACGGGTGCAACCCCGGCGGCATCTACAGCGCGTCGACCGTCGCCTCGCCCTGCACCGTGCCGATCAGCAACGGCAACAACCTCAACGCGAAGAATCTGCACAAGACCTATTCGGGATTCACCAGCCGGGTCAATCTCACCTGGCACGTGACCGACGCGGCGATGCTCTACTACACCTGGTCGCAGGGCTTCCGGCCGGGCGGCTTCAACCGCGCCCAGGCGGTGATCCAGCCGAGCTCGCCGCTCTACGGCGTGTTCAAGCCGCCGCTCGCGTTCGCGCCGGACACGCTCACGAACAACGAACTCGGCTGGAAGACCGAGTGGTGGAACCACCGCGTGCAGCTCAACGGCGCGGTCTATCAGGAGAACTGGAACAACACCCAGCTGTCGATCTTCGACCCCGGCGTCACCGGCAACATCACCTTCACGACCAACGGCCCGAACTACCGGGTCCGCGGCGTCGAGATCTCCGCGATCGCGCGCGTGACGCACGGCCTGACCTTGAGCGGATCGGCCGCGTGGAACAGCAGCGCCGTGGTGAAGACCCTGGGTCTCGTGAATCCGAATACCGGGCAGCCGATCAACATCGTGAATCCGTTCGGCGCGCTGGGATCGCCGCTCGCGCAGTCGCCGCCGTTCGAGGCGAATCTGCGGGCGCGGTACGATTTCCACGTCGGCGACTACCGGGCGTTCTGGCAGGTCGGCGGGATGCACCAGGCGCATTCCTACGCCACCACCGACCAGCTCACGAAGACGCTGCAAGGCGCCTCGGTCGCGTTCGACGATCCGGGATTCACGACCTACGACGCCTCGCTCGGCATCGGCAAGGGCGCATGGGACGCCCAGGTCTACGGCACGAACCTCACCGACGTGCACGCGATCCTCTTCTCCAGCTATGCCGAGTACGTGAAGGCCAACACGATCAACGTGCCGCGCACGATCGGCGTGCGGATGAGCTACCGGTTCTGACCGCGGGGCCGGGGTCGGCGGCTCGGCGCCGTCGATCCCGGCCCTGGGCGCTAGGGCAGCGCCCCGCCCAGGTCCGCCCAGAGATCGTCGACGTGCTCGATGCCGACGCTCAAGCGCAGGAGCGACGGCGGCAGATGCTCCTGCCCGGGAATGCCCGCCCGGCGCTCGATCGTGGATTCGACCGCCCCCAAGCTGGTCGCGTGCTGGATGAGCCGGACGCGCGAACACACCGCATCGGCCGCGGCGGCGCCACCGCGCACGTCGAACGAGACGATCGTCCCGTAGCCTAGCAACTGCGCCCGCGCGACCGCGTGGGTCGGATGCGAGGGGAGCCCGGGGTAGCGGGTGCGGACGACGCCCGGGTGCGCGTGCAGACGCTCGGCGAGGATCATCGCATTCGCCTGCGCCCGCTCGAGCCGCAGCGCCATCGTGCGGGCGCCGCGAACCGCGAGAAAGGACTCCAGGGCACCGGGCGTGGCCCCCTGCAGGTGCCGCGACTCACGAACGGCGGCGTACAGGTCATCACGCCGCACGCTGATCACGCCCGCGAGCAAGTCGGAGTGGCCGCCGATGAACTTGGTCGCGGACTGGAAGGACAGGTCGGCGCCGAGGTCGAGCGGTCGCTGGTTGAGCGACGTCGCGAAGGTGTTGTCGACCGCGAGGAGCGCGCCGGGCTTGCGGGGTGCCGCGCAGATCGCTCGCAGATCGGCCACCACCAGCAGCGGATTGGACGGTGATTCGAGCCACAGGAGATCCGACTGCGTCGCCGCCTGGATCCACGCCCCGGTGTCGTCGGCCGGCAGGCGTCGGACGCTCCAGATGCCCTTGCGCCGCCCGGATTCGGCCAGTCCGGCGACGCCCTGATAGCAATCGTCCGGGATCACGAGCTGAGATCCGGCCGGCAGTTGATCGAACACCGCCGCGGCGCCGGCCATGCCGGAGGCGAAGGCGACCGTTCGCCCGCCTTCGAGCGCGCCGACGATTTCCTCCAGCGCTTCCCAGGTCGGCGTGCCGTCGTCCCGGGCATATGCCCGCCCGGCACCCAGGACGAAGTTCGACGCGGGGACGAGCGGCGCATTCAGCGGCGAGCCCGGCCGTCGATCGCGGCCCGCCGCGACCAGCCGCGACTCGAGCGACGCGAGTGCGTCGAGGTGCGGATCCTTTCGGGTGTTCATCGCCACCCATTGTAAGGCGTTCGGGTCGATCGGGATCGCCATCCGATCGGCGCCGGCGCACCGGTTCGCTCGAGGTGCGCGTCGCGCTATTCGTCGTCCTCGATCGGCGCGTCGGCAGCCGGCGGCTCGCGGCCGTCGTCGCCGGCGAATTCCGAGCGATCGAGGACCCGGCTCGCCTCGGTGGCCGGCAATTGCTCTACCACGCGCAGCTGGCGCTCGAGCGCGCGGGTCCTCACGCCGGTTTCATCGAGGCTTCGCGACGCCGCCGACAGCTGCTTCTTCACTTTCTCGAGGACGCCGCCGAACTTGCCGAACTCGGTCTTCACGGCCCCGAGCACGCGCCACACGTCGGAGGCGCGCTGCTCGATCGCCAGCGTCTGGAACCCCATGCGCAGGCTGCTGAGGACCGCCGTCAGGGTCGTCGGTCCGGCGACGACGACGCGATAGAGCTGCTGCAGGTCGTCGACCAGCGCAGGCTGGCGCAGGACCTCCGCGTACAGGCCCTCGGTCGCGAGGAACATGATCGCGAAATCGGTGGTATGGGGCGGACAGACGTATTTGTCGTTGATGTCCTTCGCCTCGGCCCGGACGCGGCGCGCGAGCGCGTCGGCCGCCGCCTGTACCGAGTTCGCGTCGGCCTTGTCGGCCGCATCCTGGAGCCGAAGGTAGTCCTCTTGCGGAAACTTCGAGTCGATCGGGAGCCACACGTGCGAATCCGGTTCGCCTTTCGACCCCGGGAGCCGAACCGCGTATTCGACCCGTTCGGTCGAGCCGGGCTTCACCGCGACGTTCCGGGCGAACTGGTCGACGGTCAGGACCTGCTCGAGCACGGCGCCGAGCTGGACCTCGGCCCAGGTCCCGCGCGCCTTGACGTTGGTGAGCACGCGCTTCAAGTCACCGACGCCGGTCGCGAGGGATTGCATCTCCCCGAGTCCCTTGTGGACGGCTTCCAGACGGTCGCTCACCAGTTTGAACGACTCGCCGAGGCGTTTCTCGAGCGTCTCGTGGAGCTTCTCGTCGACGGTCTTGCGCATCTCCTCGAGTTTCTTCTCGTTGCCCTCCTGCAGCTCCTTCACGCGGGCATCGAGCACCGCGCGGACCTGGTCCATCGCGACTCGACTGGATTCGGTCATCTCGCGAAGCTGGCGGGCCATGTTGCCGAGCTCGGTCTGCTGGGCGGTGGCCATCGCACTGATCGTCGCGACGATCGTGTCGTTCATTCCCTTGAGGCTGCCGGCGATTTCCTCGCGAAGACCCTGCGCCGCGCCGCGGGACTCGTCGCGGCCCGCGCGCAATTCCTCGCGCACCGCTCGGTCGATCCCGTCGAGTCCGCTGCGCGAACGAATCACCGCGACCAGCGCCAGCACCGCACCGAGCGCCGCGGCCAGCAGCGTCATCCACCGAAGCATTTCGCTCATCGACCGACCTCGATCTCATGGGTTCGCACGATTTTCGCACCGATTCCTCGACCGTGCGCGATTCGTCCCGGCCAGTGCCCGGGTGCACGCGCTCGCGGGGACGGTTAGGATCGGGTTTTCCCCATCATCCGCCCGAGGTACCCCATGTCGTTCTCGCTCTACGCCGCCACGATCCCTTCCTATCGACAGATCCTCGGCGCGGTCGCGGCGCTGGTACAGACGGCGGACGCGTTCTGCACCGAGAAAGGGCTGGCACCCGCCGAGATCATCGAGGCACGGCTCGCGCCCGACATGTTCCCGTTCGCCTACCAGGTGAAGTCGGTGGCCGTGCACTCGATCGGCGCGATCGAGGGCGTGCGCAAGGGCGCGTTCTCCCCCGACACGACGCCGCCGCCGGACCGCTTCGCGGCACTCCGGCAGCGGATCGAGGATGCGCTGGCCTCGCTCGAGGCGATCGACCCCGCGGAGATCGAGGGATTTCTCGGCCGGCCGATGTGCTTCGTGTTCGGCGAGCGCCGGATCGACTTCACCGCCGAGGAGTTCCTGCTGTCGTTCTCGCAGCCGAACTTCTACTTCCACGCGGCGACCGCCTACGACATCCTGCGCTGGAAGGGGCTGCCGATCGGTAAGCGGGATTACATCGGCAAGTTGCGGATCAAGCGCTGATCGGACCGGTCGAACCGCCTGCGCCGCAACGCGCAGCGCGGTTCGCCGCGACGATCAAAGCCGGTGCAACGCGCAGAGCTTGTGTCCGTCCGGATCGCGCAGATACGCAAGGTACAGGCGACCCACGCTGCCTTCGCGCACACCCGGCGGATCCTCACAGGGCGTGCCGCCGGCCGCGATCCCGGCCGCGTGCCACGCATCCGCGTGCGCGGGCGACGCCGCAGCGAAGCCGATCGTCATCCCGTTGGCGCAGGTCGCGGGCTCGCCGTTGATCGGCTTCGTCACGGAGAACACGCCGGTCGGCGTTCGGTAGAAGATCCGGTGTCGATCGACCGTCGCCGGCGGCACGCCGAGCGTGCCCAGCAGCGCATCGTAGAAGGCCTTCGCGCGCTCGAGATCATTGGTACCGATCATGATGTGGGAGAACATCGAGGGTCCTTTGGTTCGTCAGTCGGGCCTCCAGTATAGAGATCCGCGAGGCGGATCGTTCGATTGGGTTGCCTCGGAGAGGATCGCGCATCAGACTTGCCGGATCGCTCGAGAGCGCCCATGGACAGCACGACCGCGATCCGATCCGCGACGACCGCCGACGCACCGGCCATTGCGGCGATCTACGCGCATCACGTGTCCCAGGGTACGGCCACCTTCGACACCGCGCCGCGCTCGCTCGCGGCGACGATCGCCAAGATCGATGAATGTCGCTCGCGACATTGGCCGTTCCTCGTCGCCGAGGGAGGCGACGAGATCGTGGGCTACGCGTACGCGACCCAATTCAGGGATCGACCGGCGTACGGGTTCGCGTGCGAGGACTCCATTTACGTCCACCCAAGCCACCTCAGCCGGGGTATCGGGACGCGATTATTGACCGCACTGGTGTCGGATGCGACGCGCGCCGGCTTTCGACAGATGATCGCGGTGATCGGGGGCGGCGAGCCCCGGTCGATCGCGTTGCATTCGAGGGTCGGGTTTCGACACGCCGGGCGGCTGCACGCGGTCGGACGCAAGTTCGGGCGATGGCTTGATACGGTCTACTTGCAGATCGCGCTCGGCAGCGGGGATGCCGATCCCCCGCCGGACTGATGGTTCAACCCGATCCCGAGGTGCACGATCCAATGACGACGACCCTGCGATTCGCTCGAGTCAGCGAGGTGCCGCGGATCGAAACCGAGCGGCTCCGCCTGCGTGGCCACGGCGTCGATGATTTTGCGGACTGCGTGGCGATGTGGTCGGATCCGCTGGTCGTGCGTTACACGATCAACGAGCCGTCGCCACCGCAACGCACTTGGCAGCGGTTGCTCGGTTATCGCGGACACTGGACCCTGCTGGGATTCGGGTATTGGGCGGTGGAGGAGAAAGCGTCCGGCCGATTCGTCGGTGAGATCGGATTTGCCGATTTCAAACGTCCGACGAATCCGTCGATCGAAGGGATGCCGGAAGTGGGTTGGGCGCTCGCCCCATGGGCTCACGGCAAAGGATATGCGACGGAAGCACTGCGAGCCGGCGTCGCATGGGGCGATGCGCGGTTCGAGTCGCTACCGACCGTTTGCATCATCCATCGAGACAATCGAGGTTCGTTCCGCGTGGCGGCGAAGCTCGGATACGGCGTCGTGCTGCGGTCGCCAACCGACCGAGATCCAACCGCCGTATTGCAGCGCCCGCCGGCATCGCGACCCCGATGACCCGCTGCTACCGACGTACCTGCCGCGCGATCCCCTTTCGGCACTGCGATCAGTAGGGGCGGCCGTCCTTGTGCTGGTAGGAGCCCGCGCCGCGAATCCGAAGATCGATGTCCGGATAATCCACGTCGTCGGCGCCGGGCCGCCGCGAGCCGATCTCGAGGATCACCGCATCCGCGGACCCGCGGTTCTGCAGATGGTGAGCATCCGCGACGCCCGCCTTGAATCCCGCACAGTCCCCGGCGCGCAGAACTTCCTCGCCAGCGTCGGTCACCATCACCACCTCGCCTTCGAGCACGTACACGAATTCGTCTTCAGTCGCATGCCAGTGGCGCTGGCTCGACCACTGGCCGGGCGGCAAACGCAGCAGATTGACCCCGAACTGCGTGAGTCCGGCGGCATCGCCGAGCCGCCAGCGCTTGCGGTCGCGGCACGGTTCATCGTACGGCTTCGGATAGCCGCTCCCCACCCGCGTCAGCGCCGATTCGATCGAAATTCTCTTCATGAGACCTCCGGATGGGACGTTCGTGGCACCGAAGCGTCGATGCGGTCTCGATCTTCGATTTACTCGACCGTGACGCTCTTCGCGAGGTTTCGCGGCTGATCGACGTCGGTGCCTTTCAGGATCGCGACGTGGTACGCGAGCAGCTGCAACGGCACCGTGAACGCGACCGGCGCCTGCATCGCGCTCGAGGCGACCGGCATCTCGATTACCCGCAGCCCGTCGGCGCTCTCGATGTCGACCGCCGGGTCCGCGAACACGTAGAGCTCGCCGCCGCGCGCGCGGACTTCCTGCAGGTTCGACTTGAGCTTCTCGAGGAGATCGTTGTTCGGCGCCACGGCGACGACCGGCATGTCCTCGTCGACCAGCGCGAGGGGACCGTGCTTGAGCTCCGCGGCCGCGTAGGCCTCGGCGTGGATGTAGGAGATCTCCTTGAGCTTCAGCGCGCCTTCCATCGCGATCGCATGCAGCGCGCCCCGGCCGAGGAACAGCGCGTGATGCTTGTCGACGAATCGCTCGGCGATCTGCCGGATCAGCGGGTCGAGCGCGAGCGTCTTCTCGACCAGCGTCGGCAGGTGCTCGATCTCGCCGACCCGCGCGGCCTCGTCGAAACCGGGTACGCGACGGTGCTTCGCGAGCGCAATGGTCAACATCCCGAGCGCCGTGAGCTGGGTGGTGAATGCCTTCGTCGAGGCGACGCCGATCTCGGTGCCGGCGCGCGTCAGCATCACGAGCTGCGACTCGCGCACCATCGAGCTCTCGGGCACGTTGCAGATCGTCAGCGTGGAGAGATAGCCCGACTGGCGCGCGATTCGCAGCGCCGCGAGCGTGTCGGCGGTCTCGCCGGACTGGGAGATCGCGACGAACAGCGTGTCCGGCGTGACCACGGGGTTGCGGTATCGGTACTCGCTCGCGTATTCGATCCGCGCGGGGATCCGGCAATAGTGCTCGATCAGGTAGCAGGCGGCGAGACCGGCGTGATAGCTCGTGCCGCAGGCCGCGAAGTGCACCGCGCGCACGCGGTCGAGGACCGCCGAGGCACCGGGCCCGAACGCGGCCTCGAGCAGGTGGTGAGCGGCGATCCGCCCTTCGAGCGTCTGGGCGATCGCGCGCGGCTGCTCGTGGATCTCCTTCTGCATGAAATGCCGGTACGGTCCGCGCTCGACCGCATCCGCCGACAGCTCGCTCTCGCGGATCGCGCGGTGCACGACCTGGCCCGCGGCGTCGCGGATCGTGACCGAGCGGCGGCGCACTTCGGCGATCTCGCCCTCGTCGAGGAACTGGAAGCGCCGTGTCACGGGGAGCAGTGCGATCACGTCGGAGGCGACGAAGTTCTCGCCGATCCCGAGCCCGATCACCACCGGGCAGCCCTGGCGCGCGACGACGATGCACCCGGGATCGGCCTCGGCGATCACGGCGAGCGCGAAGGCGCCCTGCAATTCGGCGACGGTCTTGCGTACGGCGGCGACGAGATCGCGCGTCGCACCGAGGTGGTGATGGATCCGATGCACGACGACTTCGGTGTCGGTATCCGACTGGAAGACGTAGCCGAGCCCGGTCAACTCGCCGCGCAAGGCCTCGTGGTTCTCGATGATCCCGTTGTGCACGATCGCGATGCGGTCGGCCGAGACGTGCGGGTGCGCGTTGCGGGTCGAGGGCTCCCCGTGGGTCGCCCAGCGCGTGTGCGCGATTCCGGTCGGCCCGACGAGCGGCTCCCGGTCGAGCGCGTCCGCGAGCGTCTGGACCTTGCCGACGCTGCGCACCCGGCCGAGCTTGCCGGCCGCATCGAGCACCGCGACCCCGGCCGAGTCGTAGCCTCGGTATTCGAGGCGGCGCAGGCCCTCGAGGAGGATCGGCACGACGTTGCGCTCAGCGACGACTCCGACGATTCCGCACATGCTGTGTCTACCCGCGACCGAGTGGCCGATCCATCGGCGAATTGTGCCCCAAGCGGCCCGGGATGTCCGCCACCGGGCTGGCGAAGCCGCGAAGCGCGTCGCAAATTCGGCGCGCGGGCGGGCGCTTCAACCCGCGAGCCGGCCCGTCAAAGCGGCTTGCGCGCGACGAGCTGGACCACGGCGCTCGCGCCGTGGTGGCCGCGGCCTTCGGCGACCACGCGTTCGCGTTCCTCGGCGTGCGCAAACTCGAGACCGTCGAAGTCCCGGCGCAGCTCGGCGAGCGTCGGCATCAGATCCGCGGAACGCGGACCGCCGGTGCCGAAGGCGAGCTGATCTGGGGTATAGGACTCCATCAGCAGGACTCCGCCCGGTCGCAAGCCGCTCACGATCTGCCGGTGCACCGCCGGGCGCAACGCGCTCGGCAGATGGCACCAGATCGACACGATCCCGCTCCAGCGCTCGGGCTCGATCCGGTAGTGCTCGAGATCGGCGACGACGGTATCGATTCGTACGCCCTTCGCGGCCGCGAGGCGCGTCGCCTTGGCGAGACCGACCCCGGACTGGTCGAGCGCGGTCACGCGAAGCCCAAGACCCGCGAGGAACGCCGCGTTGCGCCCCTCGCCCTCGCCGAGACACAGCACGTCGCCGCCGGCCGGGATCTCGGCGGCGTGCGCGCGCAGGAAATCGTTCGGCTCCGTGCCGTAGAAGTAGTCGTCCGTCCCGTAGCGTTCGTCCCAGGGATTTCGCGTCACGATCGATCGACCATCCGATTCATGCTCTCCGGATACCGCTCGCCCTGGATCTCGAGGCCCGCCGCGGTCTCGATCTCCTCGAGATCCGCCGCACCGAGCGAGAGCGCCGCCGCGCCGAGATTCTCGGCGAGCCGCGCCGGCTTCGTCGTTCCCGGGATCGGGACGACGTAGGGCTTGCGCGCGAGCAGCCAGGCGAGCGCGAGTTGCGCCGGCGTCACCCGCCGGCGCGCGGCGAGTGCGGCGAGGCGATCCACGAGCACGCGGTTCGCTTTGCGCGCTTCGGCCGTGAAGCGCGGCACGAGGTTGCGGAAATCATCGGCCGCGAACGTCGTCTTCTCGTCGATCGCGCCGGTGAGGAAGCCACGGCCGAGCGGACTGAACGGCACGAAGCCGATGCCGAGCACCTCGAGGGTGGGCAACACCTCGGCCTCCGGTTCGCGCCACCACAGCGAATACTCGCTCTGCAGCGCCGCGACCGGATGCACCGCATGCGCGCGCCGGATCGTCTGCACGCTCGCTTCGGACAGCCCGAAATACCGCACCTTGCCGGCGCGAACCAGGTCCCCGACGGTGCCCGCGACGTCCTCGATCGGCACCTGCGGGTCCACGCGATGCTGATAGAGGAGATCGATCACGTCGGTGCGCAGACGGCGCAGCGAGGCATCGACGACTTCGCGGATGTGCGCGGGCCGGCTGTCGAGACCGGCCGTTTTGCCGTCGACGATCCGGAAGCCGAACTTGGTCGCGATCACGACCTCGCGGCGCATCGGTTGCAGCGCTTCGCCGACCAGTTCCTCGTTCACGAACGGCCCGTAGACTTCCGCCGTGTCGAAGAAGGTGACACCGCGCTCGACCGCGTCGCGAAGCAACGCGATCATCGCGACTCGATCGCCCGGCGGGCCGTAACTCTGGCTCATGCCCATGCAACCGAGACCGAGGGCCGAGACCGTCAGCCCGCCGGTGCCGAGTGTTCGTCGCTGCATCATGCTTCCGTCAAGTCCGCCGCAGCGCCCGGGTGTCGATCGGCAACGACCGCAAGCGCTTGCCGGTCGCCGCATGGATCGCGTTCACGACCGCCGGCGCGAGCGGCGGCAGGCCCGGTTCGCCGACCCCGCCCGGATTTTCCGTGCTCGGCAGGATGTGCACCTCGACGATCGGCATCTCGTTGATGCGCACGACCGGATAATCGTTGAAGTTCGACTGCTGCACGCGCCCATGCTCGATCGTGATCCGCCCGTAGAGCGCCGCCGAGAGGCCGTAGACGATCGCACTCTCCATCTGCCGCTCGATGATCCGCGGATTCACGACGCGGCCGCAATCGACCGCGCACACCACCCGATGCACCTTGACCGCGCCGTCCGCGCCAACCGAGACTTCGGCGACCTCGGCGACGTAGCTGCCGAAGGATTCCCCGACCGCGATCCCGCGGTGCCGGCCCGGCGCCGGCGGCGTCGACCAACCCGCCTTCTCGGCCGCCAGATCGAGCACGTTGCGATAGCGGGGCGCCGCGCTCAGCAGGTTCCGACGGTATTCGTAGGGGTCCTTGCCGGCCGCGACCGCCATCTCGTCGACGATGCCCTCGACGAAGAAGATGTTCTGCGAATGACCGACCGAGCGCCAGAACCACACGCTGTACGGCGGCTCGCTCTCGGTCCACTCGATCTCGAGGTTCGGGATGCGGTAGGGACAGGCGGTCAGCCCCTCGACCGCGAAGCTGTCGATGCCGTTGCGCAGCGGCATGTGCGCCGATTTGGCGATCGACGCGCACACGGTGTTCATCCGCAGCGCGACGGGCAGCCCCCCGTGGTCGAGCGCCGCCTCGAATCGCAGCAGTGCCGCGGGGCGGTAGAACTGCGCGTGCATGTCGTCCTCGCGCGGGTACATCACGTGCACGGGGGCGCCGATCGCCTTCGACACGAACGCGGCATCGAACACGTAGTCCATCCCGAATCGGCGTCCGAATCCGCCGCCGAGCAGCGTCGTCGTCACGCGGATCTGATCGGGCTTGAAGTGGAACGCCGCCGCGAGCGCCTGCTGGATCGCGCCCGGCGCCTGGACGCTTCCCCAGACGTCGATCCCGTCCGCGGTCACCGACGCCGTCGCATTCATCGGCTCCATGCAGGCATGTGCCAGATAGGGCACTTCGTAGACCGCATCGAGATGGCTCGCGGCCGCCGGCCCGCGCAGGGCGGAGGCGACGTCCCCGTCCTGGCGTGCCACCGCGCCGGACTGTTGCGAGCGCTCGAGGAAGGTCTTGTGGATCCCTTCGCTGGAGTACGTGGTGTTCGCGCCGAGATCCCACTGCACGTCGAGCGCATCGCGCGCCTTCTTCGCATTCCAGTAGCCGTCGGCGACCGCGGCGATCCCGCCCGGAACCTCGACGATCGCCTTGACCCCGGGGAGGGTTTTCGCGTGCGCGGCGTTCCATTGTCGCGGCTTCGCGCCCGGAACCGGCGGTCGCGCGAGCACCGCGGTATAGCCTCCGGGTACACGCACGTCGATGCCGAAGCGGCCGCTGCCGTCGATCTTGAGCGGCGTATCGAGCCGATGGAGGCTCTGACCGAGGATGCGGAACCGACTGGGATCCTTCAGTGCGACGTGCGAGGGCACCGGCTCCCGCGCGGCATCCGACGCGAGTTCCCCGTAGGCAAGTGATCGGCCGTCGGCGTGCAGGACCCGGCCGGCGACGGTGTGGCAGGTGTCCGGCGACACGCCCCAGCGCCGCGCGGCGGCCGCGAGCAGCATCGCGCGCGCGGTCGCGCCGGCCTCCCGCATCGGCAACCAGCTCGCACGCACCGTCGTCGATCCGCCGGTCCCTTGCATGCCGAAGATCGGATTCTTGTACACCGGATCCGACGGGGCCTGTTCGAAACGTACGCGTGCCCAGTCGGCGTCGAGCTCTTCGGCGACGAGCATCGGCACCGCCGTCAGTACGCCCTGCCCCATCTCGGAATAGCCGACGACGACCGTGACGGTACCGTCGGGCGTGAGGCGGATGAACGCATTCGGCGCGAACGGCGCGTCGGTCGGCGCGGCGATCGCGAGGCGCCCGACCCCGGGGATCGCCACCGCGACCAACATCCCGCCGGTCGCGAGCGCCGAGACTTTCAGGAAATCGCGCCGGGAGCGCAAGGCTTGGGCTGGCATGGTCAACCTCCGTGGGCGAGATCGGCGGCGGCGTCCTTGATCGCCGCGCGGATCTGGTTGTACGTGCCGCAGCGGCAGATGTTGCCCGCCATCGCGGCGTCGATGTCCGCATCGGTCGGCGCGGGCTTGCGCTCGAGCAGCGCGGTCGCGCTCATGATCTGTCCGGACTGGCAATAGCCGCACTGCGGAACGTCGAGCGCGAGCCAGGCCTGTTGTACCGCACGGCCCGCCGCGGTCGTGCCGACCGCTTCGATCGTCGTGACTTGCTTGCCCGCGGCGGCGCTGATCGGGATCGAGCAGGACCGTACCGGGACCCCGTCGAGGTGCACGGTACAGGCTCCGCACAGGGCTTCGCCGCAACCGAACTTGGTTCCGGTCATGTTCAGCGTATCGCGCAGCACCCACAGGAGCGGGGTGTCGGGGGTGACCTCGACGGAATGGGGTTTGCCGTTGACGTGCAAGGTATACATCGGGGGTCTCCAGGCAGCGGAACCGACGGCCGGCGGCCGCGGTCGACGTGGGAGGAATTTTAACATCCCGATTCGCCGCCGGCAGCAGCGTCGGAGCGCCCTGGGCCCCCGGAGGGTTCAGATTCGGCGCACCCGGCCGATCCGGTCGGTACGGCGAGCCGCCGTGATCGGCCGTTGCGCGTGGCACTAAGGAACCATGGAACCCATTTTCGTCGGCCGGCAGCCGATCCTCGACCGCAAGGGCAAGCTCTACGGCTACGAACTGCTCCACCGGACCGCGACGGAGCAGCCGGTCGGCGACGGCGATGCCGCCTCGTCGGAAATGCTGCTGAAGGCCGTCTGGGAGATCGGGATCCCGCAGGTGTCGGGCGCACACCGCTCGTTCGTGAACATGACCCGCAATCTGCTGCTGTCACCGGGGCTCGACGCGCTGCCGCCCGCGGGCATCGTGCTCGAGATCCTCGAGAGCGTCGCGGTCGACGACGAACTGCTGCGCCGGGTGATGCGCCTGCGCAAGCGGCGGTTCGAGATCGCGCTGGACGATTTCGTGCATTCGGCCGAACGCGACCCGCTGGTCGATCTGGCGGACATCGTCAAGCTCGATTGCCTCGCGCACGAGGAGAGCGAGCTCGCGCGTCACGTCGAGCTCCTGAAGCGGCGCAACGTCCGCCTGCTCGCCGAGAAGGTCGAGACGCGCGAGATGCACGAGCGCACGCTGGCGCTAGGCTTCGACTATTTCCAGGGCTACTATTTCGCCAAGCCGCAGTTGCAGCAGGCGCAGCGCGTGTCGGCGAACAAGCTGGTGTTGCTCGAATTGCTGTCGCGGGTGAGCGATCCGGGCGTCTCGGTGAAGGAGCTGGCAGCGATCGTTCGCGGCGACGTGTGGATCAGCCTCACGGTGCTGCGCTGGGCGAACGGCTCGCTGCACGGGCTGCGATACGCGGTCGAGTCGGTGGAACGGGCGATCCTGGTGCTCGGCCTGCAGACGATCCGCAACTGGGTCGCGCTGCTCACCATGGCGAAGATGGGGACCGCGCCGAGCGAGCTCCTGAAGATGGTGCTCGTCCGGGCGCGCGCATGCGAGCTGATCGCGAATGAAGCGAAGCGGAGCGATTCGGCGAAGTACTTCACGGTGGGACTCCTCTCGGCGCTCGACGTGATCCTGCAGATCGACATGGAACGGGCGCTGGAGCTCGTGCCGATCGCACAGGATCAGCGCGACGCGCTGCTGACCCGCGCCGGCGATCTCGGGGTCGCCTTGCAGAACGTGATCGAGCTCGAGTCCGGCGCCGCGTGCACGACGCGCTTCCGCGAGCTGCCGGACGCCGCGCTGCTGCGGTGCTATCTCAGCGCGCTCGCGTGGGCGGACAACCTGAGTCGAAGCGGCCTGTAAGGCGCAGGGCTGCCGCGATGGCGGTCGGAGGGGCAACTGTGACGCAACCGGACGACGGGGGAGGATCGCAAGGCGCACCCTCCCCGACGATGAGCGTCGATCGCACGACCGCGGCGTCGTCGGGTCCGGGGGCCACCGTGGGCCTCGTGCTGCCCGGCGGCGGCGCTCGCGCCGCGTACCAGGTCGGCGTACTGCGGGCGATCGCGGATCTCCTGCCGGACTCCGGCAATCCGTTTCCGGTGATCGTCGGCACCTCCGCCGGCGCGGTCGCGGCGACGGTGCTCGCGACCGAGGCGGCCCGGTGGCCGGCCGGCGTCGGGGAGTTGGAGGACGTCTGGGCGCATTTCCGCGTCGATCAGGTGTTTCGCACCGACACGCCCGTGATCCTGCGCGCCGGGCTGCGCTGGACCGCCGCGCTCTTCTCCGGGGGCTGGCTGCGACCGCCGCTCGCGCTGCTCGACAACTCGCCGCTGCGCGAGCTGTTGGCCGCGCGGCTGCGCTGGCCGTCGCTGCAGACGAGTGTCGAGCGCGGCGGGCTCCGGGCGCTCGCGCTGTGTGCGACGGGCTACGACAACGGCACGTCGGTCGCGTTCTTCGACGGCGAGACCGGTGTCGCGGACTGGGGCCGCGTGCATCGCATCGGGCGGCGGACCGCGCTCGGTCTCGATCACTTGATGGCCAGCATGAGCATTCCGTTCCTGTTCCCGCCGGTCGCGATCGACGGCGAGTATTACGGCGACGGCGCGCAGCGGCAGGTCTGGCCGCTCAGCCCCGCGATCCACCTGGGGGCGGATCGCCTGCTGATCATCGGCGTTCGGGCACCCGCCTCGGAGCCCGTGCGCGTCACCGCGACGCCGCCCCGGACGCCGCCGACCGCCGGCCGGCTGTTCGGCTACATGCTCGACACCCTGTTCATGGACCAGATCTTCGCGAACCTCGAGCACCTCGCGCGCTTCAACGACGTGGTCCGGCTCGCGCCGCAGGCGACCCCGGAGCTGCACAAGATCGCGACGCTGATGATCGCGCCGAGCGAGGATCTCGGCGAGATCGCGCTGCGCCACGCGGAACATCTGCCGAGAGGCCTGCGCGCGCTGCTCAGGATCATGGGCGCGCGCGGGACCGCGGGCGCGGAGCTTGCGAGCTATCTGATGTTCGATTCGGCATTCACGCGCGAGTTGATCGCGCTCGGCCGACGGGATGCGCTCGCGCAGCGCGATCGATTGCTCGAGTTCCTGCTCGGCGACACGCTGACCGACACGCTGGTGATTCCGGCCGGCGCGTGGGGGCACCCGGAGCACGGCGCGACCCCCCGGTGAGTCGGCGGCATTCCGGTATCATCCGGTCATGTGCCCGCATGGATCGGCGCCCTGCCCGTTCTGCGATCCGCCGGAGGACCGGGTCTTCTTTCGCGGTGAACTCGCGATCGGTCTGTGGGATGGGTTCCCGGTATCGCCGGGCCACTCGCCGAAGCGCCTTCGGGTCGGTGCTCGTATTGCCAACGGTCGGTGCACACCGGCGAGAGCGAGCACATCGACCACTTCGTGCCTTGGTCGCGCTATCCACGCGACCTCGCGCACGACCTGGTGCTCGCGGCGGAGGCGCACCTGGAGCGATGGATGCGTCGGAACGCCGATCACGGTAACGCGATCGGCGTCGCGCGCTGGGCGTATGCACACGGACAGCCTCTGCACGCGCGCACGTGGTTGCGCGACGATGCCGTGGAGCCGTTGAACCGGGCGATGGCGGACGCTGTTGGAGGCATAGTGGCTTGCTGACTCCGCACTTCGACCCGCCTAAGGGTTACCCCGGATGCCGCGGCACGGGTGTGCGCGCCAAGATGCGGTCTCTCTCCTCGACAAAGGGGGCGACGATGAAAGCCAACGTTGGTTCCGCGGACCGGGCGATCCGGCTCGTCCTCGGGCTCGTGCTGCTGTCGGGCTACTTCTGGTTGGGCGGTGCGGCGCGCTGGGTAGCGCTCATCGGACTGGCGCTGGTCGTGACCGCAGGATTGAGCTTCTGCCCGCTGTACACCCTGCTCGGGATCAGCACCGGCGGCCACGCGGCCAAGGGTCGCTGAACGCCCACGGGGCGGCGCGTCAACCGCCGGTCGGGCTTGGATCCGGCCGCGCGCCATCGCGCGGCATCGCCCATCCCGCAGCCGGTGCGGATCGCACCGGCCCTCGGCGCGGTCGCTCTTGCCGTTGGGCTGCCAGCGCACCCTGCGATGACCCCATCCGCCTGCATCAAGGGCGCCGCTGCGGTGTTATAGGGGGAGGAGCGTCGAAACGACCCATGACGCGGCGGGGAGCATCGAGCAATGACGATCAGCGACGAGTTGAACCGGTTGGCGGATCTGAAGACCCGGGGGGCGTTGACCGAGGAGGAGTTCGCGCGTGCGAAGGCGCGGTTGCTCGGTGAGCCGCCGCGTGGACCGGACGGGTCCGTCGCGGCCGGACTCAACGCGCTACGGCGCAGCCGAACCGACCGATGGCTCGGCGGCGTGTGCGGCGGGATCGGCCGCATCACCGGCGTCGAGAGCTGGGTCTGGCGGCTGATCTTCACGGTGTTCGTGCTGTTCGGCGGCGTGGGGCTGCTGCTGTATCTGCTGCTGTGGATCTTCGTGCCGATCGAGTGAGGGAACGACTCGGCTTCTGAAGTTTGCGGACAGGTCGACGGGGCTCTAGGGGTTCGCGGCGCTCGGATAGGCTTCGGCGAGCGCGATCGAGCCTGTCTCCAGCAGCGACTTCAGGTTCGAGAGGATCTTCGGCCAGCCGCCCGACACCGCAGTGATAAGCTGCGATGGCTCGCGCTCGACCGAGTGCGTGATCGACAGCTTGACCGCCGAGGCGGTCGGCTCAAGTTCCATTGTGCATAGCGACTCGCCCTCGGCCTTGAGCTCCGGCCGCCGCAGGTGCTGCCAGCGGATCACGAGGCGTCGCGGCGGGTCGGCCGCGACGATTTCGCCGGCGTCGAACACCTCGCCGGTCTCGGAGATCAGTCTCCAGGGCGAACCCGCGGTCCAGCGACTCTCGCAGTGCATGCCGAACCAGTACAGCTTCATGAACTCGGCGTCGGTGAGCGCGGCCCAGAGCTTCTCCGGGGTGGTACGGATGTAGGTCACGTAGACAAAGGTCGATCTACTCATCGGTGTTCTCCAGGCGACGTTTGAGCTCGGTTAGCGCCTTCAGGCGCGGCTTTTCGAACTTGGCGATCCAGCGGTCATAGATCTGTTGCAGCGGCACCGGATTCAGGAAATGCAGCTTCTCTCGACCCCGCCGCCGTATCGCGACCAGGTTCGCCTCCTCGAGCACCGTGAGGTGCTGCGTCACGCCCTGGCGCGTCATGTCGAGGTGCGCGCAGAGTTCGGAGAGCGTGCGTCCGTCGTGCGCGTGCAGTAGATCGAGCAGTTTGCGCCGGCTCACGTCGGCGAGCGCCTTGAACAGCAGGTTTGGGTCAGGGTAGCGGTCGGTCATGGCGCGGAAGGCAAGTAATCACTTGCCTTTATAATAGGCAAGTATTTTATTGCCTGTCAAGGCTCGAACCTCGGCGGCGTCGGGCTGCTGCTGTATCTGCTGCTGCGGATTTTGGTGCCGAGCCGAGCGAGTGGCCGCGCGCACGCCGCTTGCCGGTCCCGGCCGCCTCGGCTAAGTTGCTCGCAGCCCCGCAGCCGCGGGCACCCGGCGCGCGACCGCCGGCGGGGGGAGGTGCAGGTGCGGACGCTGAAGCTCTCCAGGGCGTTCACGCTGATCGAGCCGGGCCCGGTCGTGCTGGTCACGACCCGGGATCGGGGCCGCGACAACGTGATGACGATCTCGTGGACGATGGTCGTCGATTTCACCCCGGTGTTCGCGATCACGACCGGCGCGTGGAATCATTCCTACGCGGCGCTGCGGCGCACGCGCGAGTGCGTACTCGCGATCCCGACCGTGGATCTGCTCGACACCGTCGTCGGGATCGGCACCTGCTCCGGCGCGGACACCGACAAGTTCGCGCGGTTTGGGCTCACGCCGCGCCGCGGCCGCGTGGTCGCGGCGCCGCTGATCGCCGAGTGCGTCGCGAACGTCGAGTGCCGGGTGATCGACATGGTCAAGCGCCACGACATCGTGGTGCTGCAGGGGGTCGCGGCGCACGTCGACCCGCGGCGCCGCGAGCGGCGGACGATTCACGCGATCGGCGACGGCACCTTCGTCGTCGACGGCCGCCGGTTGGACCGACGCAAGGCGATGGCCTCGAAACTGCCGACCGGACTTTAGAGAGTCTCCGCCATGCTCGGACGCATCGCCGTCACGCTCACGCTCGGACTGTTTTCCTCTCGCTCGCGGCCGGCAGCGCGTGCGCAGGCGGCGAGTACGACGTGCTGATCGAGCACGGCCGGATCATCGACGGCACCGGCTCATCGTCGTACGCGGGCGAGGTTCGCGGCCATCTGCCCTTCCAGGCCGTACAGGTAGTCGAGCGTCAGTCCGTCGGGCGCGAAGACGCCCGTCGTCGTCTACGGCCAGCCGCCCGGGCGCAGCGCCGCAAGGCTCCTCGTCCGATGCTCGTCGAGCAGCGCGAGGATCTGATCATGCAATGCAACGTGCATGCGTTACCGCCGAGCGCGCGTGAGCGTGCGCGGTCCCGACGGCTGGAAGTGAACGCAGAGCCTTTGCAGAGCGAGATCGCTCTGGCTGGTTGGCTTCGGACGGTGCCGACGGTCTCGTCGCGGTCCTGACCAGAGTCAGATACCCAGGAAGGCGGCGGAGCGCCGGGGCCGCCGACGTGGCGGGCCAATACTTCAGGCTCACCTCCACGCCGCACACGAAGGCACCGGACGGCGCGCTGGCGGCGAACCCTGAGGGATCGCGGCGATGCCGCGGTCAGGAGCCTCTGCCAGCATCGGTGCTCTCGGCTCGCCTACCCAATTTCGGGGCAAAGCTTCCAACGGGCTCCGCATCCCCGCCGCCGACGTACCGAGAATATGGGTGTAGATCATCGTAGTCGCGACGTCCGAGTGACCGAGCAGCTCCTGAACTCGGCGGATGTCGACTCCCGAATCGAGCAGGTGCGTCGCGAAGGAGTGCCGTAACGTGTGAGCGGACACCTTCTTCGCGATCCCCGCAGCCTGCGCCGCCCGCTTGATCGCGCGCGCGACCGTCTGCTCGTAGCGGTGATGACGACGGCAGCTCTGGGTTCGCGGATCGACCGAGAGACCCGGAGATGGAAACACCCAGTGCCAGGCCAGGCTCTCGCCCGCACGCGGATACTTGCGCGTCAGCCCATCCGAGATCTCGACACCGGGAATCCCGGCGGCGCGGTCCCGTGTCCACAAAGCGCCGGATAGCCGGACCGTTTCGCGCAACGCGGGCTCCAACGGACGCGGCAGCATCACGACGCGATCCTTGCGGCCCTTGCCCTCGCGCACCACGATCACGTGCCGATCGAAGTCGACGTCCTTGATGCGCAAGCGCAAGCATTCGTTCAGTCGTAGTCCAGCGCCATACAGGAGCGCCACGATCGGGCCGAACGGCGCCTCCACCGCCGCGAGCAAGCTCGCCACCTCGTCGCGCGACAAGACGACCGGTATGCGCACCGGCGTCCTCGGTCGCCCGATCGCTTGCATCCACGGCAGTTCGACGTCCAGTACCTCGCGATACAGAAAGAGAATCGCACACAGTGCTTGCTTATGAGTCGACGGTGAACAGCCACACGCGGTCGCCAAGTGGCTCAGGAATCGCTCGACGTCGGGTCCTCCCAGGTCGCGAGGGTGACGCAACTCGTGAAATCGAATGTAGCGCCGAACCCAGAACACGTACGCTTTTTCGGTTCGCAGACTGTAATGGCAATACCGGATCCGTTCGCGCAGCTGATCGAGCAGACGCGTCGAGCGCAGCGCCGGGCGAGGGCCGGATTTGCGGAATTGGTTAATGCTGGACATGTGTCCAGTATGCGCACCAATCCTGCCGCTCCACCAGGGGTTTACGGCGCGAAATGCAACGGCGTTATTGGGCAAAGTGCTAAGTTATTCGTCATGAGCATCACTTCTAAATCAAGTTAGACCGCATGAAGCACTTCGGCAAGGCTCTGCTCAGTGGCTTGATTGGCGCTGTACTTGCGAGCACGTGGTTTCGGTTCTCATTTTTCCAGTCTGTGTTGAGGGTGGACTTGCTGTTCACTCTCTTGGTGGCGGCACA